>JAYRMP010000013.1:0-51086 GCA_041912655.1 Novosphingobium sp.
GCATGGCCGAACTCAACCAACCCATGATCGAGGAGGAAAATCAGCCCCTACACATCACCGCCAAAGCCGCCTGACGATGGCCCACGGCCACAGCCGAAATTACACCACCTTGACGGACGCGACCCCACCGTCCGTCGAATATCATGCATTGTGAAGTGACCGGCCTCATAGCCGAGCTTCTCGTCCACGCTTGCTCTGATCCGCTTCCAGGCCTTCGATAGTCCGCTGACGCTGTTCGTATTGGTGACCTTCGATGCCAACAGGATCTGGGATTGCTTGTGGGCCTCGTCGGGGTCGATGCCAGCCGCCATGAATATCTCGGTGATGACTGCCAGGGCCTGCGCGGATAGCGGCACCACATTCGCCTTGCCGTTTTTTGCTCGGTCGCCCGGAACTGTCCAGACTTTCGCCTTGAAATCGAACTCGTCGCACGCTGCATCGAGCACCTCGCCCCGGCGCTGAGCCGTAAGGATAAGCATCTGCACGAGATGACCGAACGGATAGCCATCCTCGACCGCAGATTGCCACAGTGCAGCGAGCTCACGGTCGCTGAGTACACGGTCCCGAGGTTCATTCCGCTTCGGGCGCCACGCATCCCGGCAAGGATTGGCGGGCATATGCTCAAGTCTGGTGAGCGCCCACGTGTAGAAGGTCGAAAGATGGCGATACACGATCCGCGCCATCGTCAGGGTTTCCTTGCCCCGCTCGAACGCAATTTTCTCAACGAAGCGGCTCACGTCACTTCGGGTTATGGAGTCTGCGAGCCGGTCTCCAATCTCGGGCTCAATGTACTTTCGGAAGACCCGATCGAACTCCCTCGCGCTCCGCTTTTTGCCCTCGATCTGCTGAGCAAGGTACGTCTCGTAGAGCTCCGCGACCGTCCCTACGCCTTTTGACCCCTTCCTCTTTGCGCCCGCTTTTCTGGCGATGCTCTTGCCCTGCTCGACATCGACAAGCAGATCGCGCGCCTTCTTGCGGGCATGGGCCAGTGTAAAACTCGGACCATGGCGTCCGATGGTCACATTCAACCATTTGCCCTGAACCCGCTTGCGCAGAATGTACGTCTTGATACCACTGGCACCCATGCGGAGCCTAAGGCCGGGGACGATGCCATCGGCGAGCTCAATCTGACCCGCAGTCGGCGCTTTCAGCCCTGCGATCTTAGCGTCAGTCAATCCTACTTTGTTCGCCATGTGTACCTGCTACCTTAGGTAGCTTTTTGTAGTGGATACTGGCGAACATTTCAAGAACAATACGGACTATAAATCGCAGATTTCCGCCATTTTTGGACACATGCGGACGCGCTAGGACCCTCTGATCATGGCTCTTAATCAGCGGGTCCTAGGTTCGAGCCCTAGTGCGTCCACCAAACCCTTCTATAAATTGACGATTTCTGTGGACTGACCGCGAGTTGGCGCTTGTCGCGCAATCGCGGTCTCTGGTCGCGAAGCGTGTCCTTGGCGATTGACTTGCAGCTGCGCTTGTCGCCACAAGGCCTGCATGAGCGACCGGATCTGCATAATCGGCGCCTCTGGCTTCGGCCGCGAGGTGATGGACGTGGCGACAATCCAGGGTTACCGACAATTCGCGTTTCTCGAAGTGCACGAAGGCCAGGACCCCATCGAGGGATCTCCGGTTTGGCTCGACACGCCTGAGCGAGTGGCCGAACTGTCTGCAGATGGCTGGCATTTCGCCATCGGCGTCGGCACGCCGCAGCATCGCAAGAAGATAGCTGAGCGGATGCCGAATTGCGTTTTTCCTGCCCTGATCCATCCCGATTCAAGCTTCGGCCGCAACCAGGCCGAGGCCGCTCGTGCCGTCCCCGGGCTGTTCGTCGCGGCAGGCGTGCGGATGACCAACAACATCCGGCTGGGCCGACACACCCTGTTCAATCTCAACGTCACGGTTGGCCACGATACTGTCGTGGATGACTATGCAGCGATGATGCCGGGGGTGAACATCTCGGGCAATGTTCACCTTGGCGAAGGGTGCTACATCGGCACCGGCGCATCGGTGATCAATGGGGATAACGAGGTCAAGCTTTCGGTCGGCGCGTTTTCAACCGTTGGCGCGGGCGCGGTGGTCGTAAGGGAAGTTCCGCCCGGGACGACGGCGGTCGGTGTTCCGGCCAAGGTTCTGGCCGCGCGATAGTTCTCGCCTAGCCTACTCTGACGGTTGACGGGCGCGCGCGTCCGCGCAATCGTGTTGCATTGCCAAGTGCAACTGTTCTGGCACACGGAGGGGATTGGGGGATGCGTAAGGCGGCGCTGTTTGCTGCAACCATGCTGGTTGGCTCATCGCTGGTCGCGGGCTGCGACCGGGTCGAAAAGGCCATGAAGGGCGAGGTCAAGGTCGCCGAGACGGCCTATCCGGAGCGGGTGTTCTGGGGTGATACCCACGTCCACACCAGCAATTCGGTCGATGCCTTCGGGTTCGGCAACCGGCTCGATCCCGAAGCCGCGCTGCGCTTTGGCCGGGGCGAGGAAGTGACCTCGACCACCGGCACCAAGGCTAAACTCGCCCGCCCGCTCGATTTCATGGTCATCGCCGACCATGCCGAGGGCCTGGGCGCGACCAAGGCGCTCTACGATGCCCCGCGCCTGCTGATCACCGACCCCACCATGCGCCGCTGGTACGACATGATGCACGAAGGGCCGGAAGGCTCGCAGCGGGCAATGGCCGAAATCCTCGATGCGCGCGGCCGCAATGCCCTGCCCGAGGCAATGCTCAACCAGGCCGACGCGGCGAAGCGGACCCGCTCGGTCTGGAACGACCATATCGACACCGTCGAGCGCTACAACGAACCGGGCAAGTTCACTGCTTTCCTCGGCTTCGAATATACGTTGATGCAGGGTGGCAACAACCTGCACCGCAATGTGATCTTCCGCGATGGTCCGGACAAGGTGCGCACCGTGGCGCCGATCGACCCGACCTACAAGGAGACCCCGGACGAGATCTGGGACTACATGGAGGCCTATGAAAAGGCCACCGGTGGCAAGGTGCTGGCGATCCCGCACAATTCGAACCTGTCGAACGGGCTGATGTTCGAACTGACCCAGCCGGGCGGCGGGCCGATGACCGCGGAATATGCCAAGCGCCGCGCACGGCTTGAGCCGGTGGTCGAAATCACCCAGATCAAGGGCGACAGCGAGGCGCATCCGTTCCTGTCGCCCAATGACGAGTTCGCTGGGTTCGGCACCGCCGGGTGGGAGCTCAACAACCTGATCGGCAACCAGCCCAAGGTGCCCGGCATGTATGCGGGCGAATATGTCCGCGAGGCGCTGAAGCGCGGCCTGCTGATCGAGCAGCGCACGGGGGTGAACCCCTACAAGTTCGGCGTGATCGGCTCGACGGACACCCATACCTCGCTGTCCACCGCAGACGACAACCAGTTCTTCGGCAAGCACAGCGGCAATGAACCCAAGCCCGAACGCGCAACGCAGCCGCAGAACCTCGGCACCAATCGCGGACGGTTCGGCTGGCAGTACCTCGCCAGCGGCTATGCCGGCGTCTGGGCCAAGGCGAACACCCGCAGTGCGATCTTCGATGCGCTGATGCGGCGCGAAGTCTACGCCACCACTGGTCCCCGCATGACGGTACGCGTGTTCGGCGGGTGGGACTTCAAGGCTGACGACCTCAAAGGCGACTGGGTCAAGGCCGGTTACGCCCGCGGCGTGCCGATGGGCGGTGAGCTCAAGGCAGGTGCGAAAGGCGCGCCCAGCTTCATCCTCTCCGCGCTCAAGGACCCGATCGGAGCCAACCTCGATCGCGTCCAGGTCATCAAGGGCTGGGTCGATAAGGCTGGCGTCACCCATGAAAAGGTGTTCGACGTCGTGTGGAGCGACATGGACAAGCGCAAGCCGGCCGGTGGCAAGGTCCCCGCGGTGGGCGACACTGTGGACGTGATGAAGGCCACCTACGCCAATTCGATCGGCGCCCCTGCCCTTGCCACTGTCTGGACCGATCCGGAGTTCGATCCGTCCATGCGGGCTTTCTACTACGTGCGTGTCATCGAGATCCCGACCCCCAGCTGGGTCGCCTATGACCGGATGCGCTTCAACCTGAACCTGCCGCCGGACATTCCGCTCAAGCATCAGGAACGGGCCTATACTTCGCCGATCTGGTACAATCCGGCCTGACGGTAAAATCACGAGTTTGGAGGGGAATGCGATGCGCAAGGCGATCCTGTCAGCCGTTCTGCTGATGACGACAACCGCGCTTGTTTCGGGCTGCGATGGCACAGGTGGTGGCTTTGGCAAGAAGGCCGAGGTCAAGGACACGGCCTATCCCGAGCAGGTGTTCTGGGGCGATACCCATCTGCACACCGGCAACTCGGTCGATGCCTTCGGCTTTGGCGCGCGGCTGACGCCGGAAGATGCGCTGCGCTTTGCCCGGGGTGAAGAGGTCAAGTCCTCGACCGGACTACAGGCCAAGCTCAATCGCCCGCTCGACTTCCTGGTGATTGCCGATCACGCCGAAGGGATCGGCGCAACCAAGGCGCTCTATGACGCGCCGCGCCTGCTGATCAGCGATCCCATGCTGCTGCGCTGGCACGACCTGATGCACGAAGGCCCGGCGGGCTCGCTCAAGGCGACGGGGGAAATTCTCAAGGCCAGGGGCGAGAACAAGCTGCCCGCAGGGCTGAACGATCCGGTCAAGGGCGCGGAACGCACCCGCAAGATCTGGGACGAGAACATCGACACGGTCGAGCGCTACAACGAGCCCGGCAAGTTCACCGCCTTCCTCGGCTTTGAATACACGCTGATGCAGGGCGGCAACAACCTCCACCGCAACGTGATATTCCGCGATGGCAAGGACAAGGTGAGCAAGGTCGTCCCGCTCGACCCCAGCACCGAAGCCTGGCCCGAGCATCTGTGGGACTACATGGAGGCCTATGAGAAGAGCACAGGCGGCAAGGTGCTGGCGATCCCGCACAACTCCAATGTCTCCAACGGCCTGATGTTCATGCTGACCGAGCCGAATGGCGGTCCGATCAGCGCCGCCTATGCCCGCCGCCGCGCCGCGCGCGAGCCGGTCGTCGAAATTACCCAGATGAAGGGCGACAGCGAGGCGCATCCGTTCATGTCGCCGAACGACGAGTTCGCCGGTTATGGCACCGTGGGCTGGGATACCAACAACCTAATCTTCAACCAGCCGACCAAGCAGAGCGAACTGCCGGGCAGCTATGTCCGCGAGGCGCTGAAGCGCGGCTTGCTGATCGAACAGCGCACCGGCGTGAACCCCTACAAGTTCGGGGTGATCGGCTCCACCGACAGCCATACCGGCCTCTCCGCCATCGAAGAGAACAACTACTACGGCAAGCACCCGGGGGTCGAACCCAGCGCGCAGCGCGCCACGGTGGGTTTCGTGCCGGGCATGAACAGCGGGCGGATGAACTGGCAGACGCTTGCCAGCGGCTATGCCGCGGTCTGGGCGACCTCCAACACCCGCGCGGCGATCTTTGACGCGATGATGCGCCGGGAAGTCTATGCAACCACGGGCACGCGCATGACCGTGCGGGTGTTCGGCGGCTGGGATTTCAAGGCGGATGACCTCAAGGGTGATTGGGTCAAGGCCGGCTATGCCCGCGGCGTGCCGATGGGGGGCAACCTGAAGCCGGGCGGGAATGGCGCGCCCAGCTTCATCCTGTCCGCACTCAAGGACCCCACCGGCGCCAATCTCGACCGCGTCCAGGTCGTCAAAGGCTGGGTCGACAAGGCCGGGGTAAGCCACGAAAAGGTCTTCGACGTCGTGTGGAGCGACATGGACAAGCGCAAGGTCGCGGGCGGCAAGGTGCCTGCGGTCGGCGATACCGTCGATACCGCCCGGGCGACCTACACCAACTCCATCGGCGCCCCCTCGCTCGCGACGGTCTGGAGCGATCCGGAGTTCGATCCCAAGGTCCGCGCGTTCTACTATGTGCGCGTGCTGGAAATCCCGACGCCGACCTGGCTCAATTACGACATGGTCAAGTACGGACTGAAGCTGGGGCCGGAAATTCCGCTGAAGCAGCAGGAACGCGCCTATACCTCGGCAATCTGGTACACGCCGGCCTGACATGACCATCAAACAAACCGGACAGCGGCTCCTGAAGGAGCCGCTTGTCCATTTCCTGATCGCCGGAGCGGCAGTGTTCTGGCTGCTCTCGGGCCGCGCACCAGATCTTGGCGAGCGCCGGATCGTCGTCAACGAAGCGGTAGTTTCCGGGCTGGTCCAGCGCTGGACCGACACCTTCCGCCGCCCGCCCAGCCAGGACGAGATCGACGGGCTGATCCGCGATTACGTGCAGGATCAGGTCTATTACCGCGAAGCTCTCAGCCTCGGGCTCGACCAGGAGGACGAGGTCGTGGTGCGCCGAATGCGGCGCAAGATGGAATCGCTCGCCGTCGCCGAAGCGGAAAGCGCAGAACCCGATGATGCCACGCTACAGGCGATGATCGACAAGGATCCGGCGCGCTATTCGGACGATGCCCGCACCAGCTTCGATCAGGTCTATCTCGGCGCCGACAATCCCGCCAACCGGGCCGCAGCCGATGCGGCGCTGTCGCGGCTGCGCAAGGGCGAGGCGGTCGAAGGCCTGCCCGCGCCCCTGCCTTCGCATCAGGACAGCGCTTCCAGCGAGGCCATCGCCGGGACTTTTGGCGACGAATTCGTCCTCGCCCTGCGGCGCGCGCCGGTTGGCGAATGGACCGGGCCGGTCGCCTCGGGGCTCGGCCTCCATGTGATCAGGGTCACCGCGCGGACCGCGCCCGAAAAGCCCAGCCTGGAACGGGTCCGCCAGCGGGTGACAAATGACTGGCGGGCCGCGGCGATCGCCAAGGCGCGGGACGAGGGCTATGCCCGGATCCTCAAGAGCTATGACGTGGTGATCGAGCGACCCAAGTGACCCTGCTGCTTCGCCTGATCCTTGCGCTGCTGGCCTGCTGCGCCGCGCTTCCAGCCCACGCCGACGAACTGCGGCCGGGCTATCTGGAACTGACCCAGCAGGATGCGCAACACTGGCGAATGGTGTGGAAGGCGCCGGTGCTCGGCGGGCTGGCTACGCGGGCGCGCCCTGCCTTCCCCCAATTCTGCACCCAGTCTCCGCCCGTCGCCCGGTTGGAAGGCGCCGCACTGGTCGCGGAGTCGACCCTGACCTGCACCCGCGACCTTGCCGGATCGCAGGTCGGGCTCGCCGGGATGGAGGCGACCTTCACAGACGCGCTGGTACGCATTGCGCCGACCGGCAGACCAATGCAGGCGGCGCGGCTGACCCGTTCGAACGCCATGGTAACGGTCGCAACCGTGCCCGATGGCTGGGAAGTGGCGCGCAGCTATACCGCGCTGGGCATAATCCACATCCTCGAAGGCTATGACCACTTGCTGTTCGTGATCGCGCTGGTCCTGCTGATCGGCCGCCCGGGCGCGGTGATCAAGGCGGCCACGGCCTTTACGCTCGCCCATTCGATCACGCTTGCCGGCACCACACTGGGCCTGTTCGGGCTGCCCCAGGCGCCGGTCGAAGCGCTGATCGCGCTGTCTATCGTCTTTCTTGCGGTCGAGATCGTCAAGCAGGAGCCCGGATCACCGCGCCTGTCGGAGCGGGTTCCGTGGCTGATCGCCTTCCTGTTCGGCCTGCTGCATGGCTTCGGTTTCGCCGGTGCGTTGCGTGAGATCGGCCTGCCGGAGGGCGACGTGCCGGTGGCCTTGCTGACTTTCAATCTCGGCGTCGAACTGGGGCAACTGGTGATCATCGCCGCCGCTTTGGCCCTGCTGGCGCTAATCCACCGCGTCAGACCCACAGCGCTGCGCCCGGCGACGCTGACCGCAACCTACCTGATCGGCACCACTGCCAGCTTCTGGTTTATCGAACGGATGATCGGCTGAACGTGGCAGCCGGGAACCGCTTGCCTGGTCTGGACGCCCTGCGCGGCATCGCCGCCCTGTGCGTGGTTGGGCTGCATTCCCATGCAATCTTTCCCTACTTCCCCGATGTCCTGGGCAAGGGCTATCTGGGCGTAGATTTCTTCCTGATGCTGTCGGGCTACCTGATGGCGCGGATCACCGAACCGCGCCTCGCCGCAGGTCTCTCCCCGGCCAGCTTCATGCAGGCCCGCTACAAGCGGTTCTGGCCGACGGTCGCGTTCGGTTCGGTTATCGGCATTCCCTTTCTCTGGGTACGGACCGGCGGCGATCCGCTGAGGTTCGGCTCGGCGCTGGTGGCCAACATGGCGCTCCTGCCATACCCGGCCGACCATCTGCTGTTTCCGCTCAACGTGCCGGTCTGGACGATCCTGGCGGAACTGGTCGCCAACGGCGCGCATGTCCTGCTTCTGCGCCAGATCGGATCGCGGCTGCTTGCCTGCCTGGCTCTGGCCTTGTTTGTCGCGACCGCCTGGTCGGCAATAGCCTATGGTTCGCTGGATGCCGGAGCGCGTCCTTCCAACGCAGTCTACGGCATTGCCCGGGTGTTCTTCGCCTATGTCCTGGGCATTCTGCTCTGGCGGTATCGGAAGGTGACAGAGCGCCTGCCCATGCCAGGGTGGCTGGCCCTGCCAGCCATGCCTGCAGCGATGGTGATGGCCTGGGCATTGGGCTGGCGTGGTTGGCCATTCGACCTGGCGTTCGTAGTGCTGCTTTGCCCACTGCTTATCGCGGGAGCGCTGCGGATCGTGAAAGATACTGCCGCCGGACGGTTCTCGGCCGAGTTTTCGTTTCCGCTGTTCGCAGTTCACGTCCCCGTGCTCGAAGCCGTGCGGATGGCCGGATACGGCGTGCTTGTCGGCGTTCCGCTCGTCTTTGCCGTCACCCTTGCCTACCTGTGGTGGACAAACTGGCGCCGCCCGATAAGGCAATCCGCAACAACCTGAGGAGAAACACCGTGGACAGCCCCGTGCTCTACGAAGTCGATGCCCAGGGCATCGCCCTGCTGACGATCAACCGCCCGGAAATGCGCAATCCGATCTCGGATAGCGAAGTCGTCGAAGGCGTGCTGGAAGCGCTGGACAGGATCGAGGGCGATCCCAAGGTCCGCGTCGCGATCCTGACTGGGGCAGGCAAGGCGTTCTCCTCGGGCGGCAACATCAACGCAATGAAGCCGGGAGGCGGCGGCCTCAACGATGGTCTGCCGGCGCGCACACGCGGCAACTACAAGCGCGGCATCCAGCGCCTGCCGCTGGCATTCGCTGCGCTCGAAGTGCCGGTGATCGCCGCAGTCAACGGCCCGGCGATCGGTGCCGGCCTCGATCTCGCCTGCATGTGCGACCTGCGCATCGCCGGGGAAAGCGCCAAGTTTGCAGAGAGCTTCGTGAAGCTGGGCATCATCCCGGGCGACGGCGGCGCCTGGCTGCTGCAGCGGGTGATCGGCTTTTCCAAGGCCGCCGAACTCACCCTGACCGGCGAAACCATCGGCGCTGCCGAGGCCCTCGCCTGCGGTCTCGTCTCCCGCGTCGTGCCTGACGAAGAGTTGCTCGATGCCGCGCGTGAACTCGCTGCCAAGATCGCCTCCAACCCGCCCTTCGCCGTGCGCATGACCAAGCGCCTGCTGTGGGAAGCCCGACGTGCCGATCTGGCCACGGTCCTCGAAATGTCTGCCGCCATGCAGGCCGTTTCGCATGCCACACAGGACCATGACGAGGCAGTTAACGCCTTCCTGGAAAAGAGAAATCCTGTGTTCAAGGGCGACTGAACACACTCGATGTGATTTATGGTGGAGTATCACATTTTAATGTGATACTCCCCGAGTCATGGACAAAAATATCATTGAGCGGGTTCGTCGGCTGGTTACTGACGGGGGGATGTCGCGATCGGGACTGGCGCGGGCGGCGGGGTTGCATGCCAATACGCTGCGCGACTGCACCGAGGAGGCCTGGAACCCAACGGCCGAGACGTTGCGCAAGCTGGAACAGTTCCTGTGGGACAGCGACGAGGAGCCTGTCCTTGTCCCCATCGAGGAGATCATCGACGAGGCCCGCAATGGCCGGATGTTCATCCTGGTCGACGACGAGGACCGCGAGAACGAGGGCGACCTCGTCATCCCCGCGCAGATGGCCACCCCTGATGCGGTCAACTTCATGGCCACCCACGGCCGCGGGCTGATCTGCCTCACCCTAACCCGCCAGCGCACCGAGCAGCTTGGCCTTGAACTGATGAGCCGCAACAACGGCACCCGGCACGAGACCGCCTTCACCGTCTCGATCGAGGCGCGTGAGGGTGTCACCACGGGCATTTCCGCCGGCGACCGCGCCCGCACCGTCGCCGTCGCGATCGACGCCGGCAAGGGCCGCGACGATATCGTCACCCCGGGCCACGTCTTCCCGCTGATCGCCCGCGATGGCGGCGTGCTGGTCCGCGCCGGCCATACCGAAGCCTCGGTCGATATCTCGCGCCTCGCCGGCCTCAACCCCTCGGGCGTGATCTGCGAGATCATGAACGAGGACGGCACCATGGCGCGGATGGACGACCTCATCCCCTTCGCCCGCAAGCACGGGTTGAAGATGGGCACGATCCGCGACCTGATCGAATACCGCCGCAAGAACGACCACCTGGTCGAGCGCGTGCGCGAAGTGCCGTTCGTCTCCGACTACGGCGGCGACTGGCGCCTGATCACCTATCGCAACAAGGTCGATGGCACCGACAGCTTCGTGCTCCAGAAGGGCCAGGTTCTTGCTTCCGAGCCGACCCTCGCCCGGGTCCACACTATCTCGATCCTCGATGACATGCTGGGCCAGCCCGGCCCCAAGAAGCGCACCCTGCAACGCGCCATGGCCGAGATCGGCCGCGAAGGCAGCGGGGTGATCGTGCTGCTGATCCAACCGACCGAAGGCAGCGGCCCGGCGGGCGGCGGCACCGCGCCCGACATGGACCTGCGGACCTATGGCATCGGGGCGCAGATCCTCGCGGATCTGGGCATCCACCAGATGATCCTGCTGACCAATTCGCATCGCAACGTCGTCGCCATCGAAGGCTACGGCATCAACATCCTCGGCGAACGCGCCATTCCTGCGGAGTAAAGGCACATGGCCCGTTTCCTGATCGTCGAAGCCCGGTTCTATGACCACCTTAACGACATGCTGGTCGAAGGCGCGCGCGCCGCGCTGAAGGCTGCCGGGCACGAGGTGGACGTCATCACCGTCCCCGGCGCGCTGGAAGTGCCCGGCGCGATCGCGCTGGCCGACCAGGCGCAGCTCTATGACGGCTACGTCGGCATCGGCGTGGTGATCCGGGGCGAGACCTACCACTTCGAAATCGTCGCGGGCGAAAGCGCGCGCGGGATCATGGCGCTGACGATGGACGGCCTCGCCATCGGCAACGGCATCCTGACGGTCGAGAACGAGGCGCAGGCCCTCGTCCGCGCCGACCCGAAGCAGAAGGACAAGGGCGGCGAAGCGGCCAAGGCGGCGATGGCGCTGCTTGCCCTGCGCGAGAAGTTCGCGTGAGCCAGCACCCTGCCCTCGCCGGCCTGCCGCTGGTGCTGGGCGGCAACGTGTTCGGCTGGACCGCCGACCGCGACGCCAGCTTCGCGATCCTCGATGCCTTCTACGAGGCGGGCGGACGGATGATCGACACCGCCGAGGCCTATTCGGCCTGGGTTCCGGGCCACAAGGGCGGCGAAAGTGAGACCGTGCTGGGCGAGTGGCTGGAAAGCCGCGGCGTGCGGGCCGACATGCGCGTGGCCACCAAGACCAATGTCATGGGCAAGGCTGGCGGGCTGTCGCCGGAGAAGCTCGCCTCTCACCTCCAGGGCTCGCTGGAGCGGCTGCGCACCGATTACGTCGACCTGTTCTATGCCCACCGCGACGATCCCGAAACTCCGCAGGACGAAGTTGCGCAGGGCTTTGAGGCACTGCGCAGCGCTGGCCTGATCCGCGAAAGCGCGGCCTCCAACTTCACCGTCGAGCGCCTGTCCGGCGCGATTGCGGCGGCGAAACGGATTGGTGCGCGGCCCTATTGCGCGCTGCAGAACGAATACAATCTGGTCGTGCGCGACCAGTTCGGCCCGGACATGCAGGCGCTCTGCGCGGCGGAAGGCGTCACCCTGCTGCCCTATTACGGCCTCGCCTCGGGCTATCTCACCGGCAAGTACCGCAGCGAGGAAGACCTTGCGCGCTTCTCGCGCGGGGGTTCGGTCAAGCGTTATGTTGAAAAGGGCGCACCCGCGCTGGCCGCGCTTGATGTGATCGCGGCGCGCACCGGCCATGCCCATGCGGAAATCGCACTGGCCTGGCTCATCGCCCAGCCGGGCGTCGGCGCGCCGATTGCCAGCGTTTCGCGGCTCGACCAGCTGCCCAGCCTGATACGCGCCGCCACCCTCACTCTGGCCGCAGAGGACATCGCCCTGCTCGACGCCGCGCTCTGACGTGGAGCAGACCGCAGCGCTGCTGATGCTCGCCTCCGGGGCGATCCATGCGGTGGTCAACGCGGTCCTGAAGTCTGGCGGCGACAAGATGTCGGGCCGGGCGCTGATAGACGGGTTCAGCGCGCTGCTGGTGATCCCGCTGCTGTTCTTCGTGCCGTTTCCAAGCGAATCCGTGCTCTGGCTGGCCGGATCGATGCTGACCCACTTGTTCTACCTGTTGTGCCTGATCAAGGCCTTCGACGCAGCGGACATGAGCGCGGTCTATCCGGTAATGCGCGGCAGCGCGCCGGTGATCGCGGCGCTGGTCGCCGTGCTGCTGTTCGGGGAACCGATCACCCTGGCGGTTGGCGTGGGCGTGCTGCTCGTCAGCCTCGGAACGGCGGCGGTGGCCTGGTGGCACACACCCGGCAGGCGCGCGCTGGGTTGGGCGCTTGCAACCGGTGCGATGACCGCGCTCTACACTGTGATCGACGCGCAGGGGGTGCGCGCCGCTCCTTCAGCCCTGTCCTATTTCGCGTGGTTTTTCTTTACTTTGGGCATCACCATTTCGGCGCTGTTCGCGGTTTGGCGCGGGCCGCGCTTCCTGCTGGCGGCGCGTTCGCAGTGGAAGCCCGGGCTGTTCGCAGGCGTGCTCTCGCTGGTCACCTACGGGATCGCCCTCCTCGCCTATCGGCTGGGCGACGTGCCGCGCCTTGCGGCGCTTCGCGAAACCTCGATCCTGTTTGGCGTGGCCATCGCCGCGCTGGTCCTGAAGGAGCGGGTCGGCCCGGCGCGGCTCGCCGGAGCGGGCCTGATCGCCGCCGGAGCGGCGGTGCTCCTAACTGTGCACTGAACGGCACCAAGCGGCACCAAGCGGCACCAAGGGAAACCGGCGGGCTCAGGAAGGCCGCGCAGCACGACCGGAGCCGACGAGGCACCCGTTGGATTTCAATCACATCGATCACATTGAAATGTGATTTGTGTTGGATTGGCTAGCTTTTGACCGGCGCGCAGATGTTGGATCTGCGCGCCTGATCGACCACCGCGAAAAGCTCCGCCGTGGGCGCCAGCCGCCGGTCGAGCAGCACCCCCTTGGCGAACCTCGCGCGCACTACCTGCTCGCCCTGCGGCACCGGCTGACCCTCCATCGCCAGCACGAAGCGGATGCCTTGCGGATACTGCGCGGTGTCGAACACGGCGATATTGTCGGTCCGGGCATCGAACACCGAAAGCGAGACATAGCCCTGGTTCGGCGAAGGCGCGGCACTGACCAGCACCGGGCCGTGGCTGAGGTCATAGACGCAGCTGGCATAGGCCAGATCAGGCGACGGGCGGACCACCCCGCGCGATTTCTCGGTCGTGCGCGGGCCGAACTGAAAGGCGTTCACCAATTTGCCGTCCTGCGACATCTTCGTGATCGCGACCTGCATGATCACCCGCGGAGCGGCGACGATTGCGGCGAGGTGCCCTGCCCCGACGGCGGCGACAAAGGCCAGCGCGTACTTGATCGTGGGCTTCATGCCGCACCTGCGCAATCGAGCCGGGTGATCCTTGGCATCGGGATCGAGCGGTAATCGTCCTGCGCCGACTTGTCCGGCTGATAGATCCGCAGCGTCATGTCGAAGTTCCCGGCACCCCGGGTGCTGACCCAGGGCTGGCCGGGTTCTGGACGGGTCGCGGCAAACGCAGTCCACTTGCCGGCAGCATCGGGCTTGACCTCGGTCGCGTCGAACGACAGCGCATCGTCGCTGTTGACCGGCAGGTAGTTGTCGGCGGCATAGACCGTTACCGACCACCACTTGCCCGGCATGGCCTGTCCGTCGATCCGGTAGCGGCAGGCCTCGCGCAGGGGCTGGCCCTGGCTGTCGGTGCGGGCGGTGAAGTAGATCGCCTGGCTGCGTTGCAGCGCAAGCAGCCCGGAAAAGGCGACCTGCGCGCGCAGCCACGGGTCCGCATCGGGCGATCCCGTCACCTGGCTGCCCGACCAGCCCGAATAATTCTCTCCGCCCATGCCCTTGGCCCGGGTCGCCCAGACAGCGGACCCGGCACCCAGCGCCAGACCGGCAACGATGGTCAGCGCCAGTTTCCAGCGCGACAGGCGGGCGTCAGCCAAGGTCGAGGAACTCCTTTAGGCCATAGGGCTTGTAGGGGCCGATGATCAGCTGTTCGAACACGCCGATGCCTTCGCCGTGCTTGTCGCTGATCACCCGGCAGGGCAGCTGGACATGGTAGTTGTCCATCTGCCCGGGGTTGCACTGGGCAAGGCCGAAGTCCTCGCGTTCCACGTCGAGCGGGCCGTGATGCAGGCCGTGACCCCATTTGGGCGAGGTGTAGCCGATCCCGCGCATCTGGAAGCGGCCGAGCACTTCGAAGCGCAGGGTTTCCGGCCCGTCCGGCCCTTCGACTACCAGCGTGCCGGTTTCCGGCCAGCGGGTGCCTTTGGCGAGCGGGGATTCCATCTCGCCCTCGGTGTCGAAATGCTCGGCGGCAGAGGAACCGTCAGGGGCGATCACCGCGCGGGTGTTCCACTGGTTGCCCTTTGCATCGGCGTTGACGTGGAAGAACACGCTGCGGTCGGCAAAATTGATCGGGGTCCACTGCCAGAAGAAGCCGGGGACGACTCCGGTGCCATGCGGCTGCTGGTCGCTTGCGCCGACGGGACGCACACCCCAGCTGCGGTCGCGGGTGCCGGCCGTGCCGGGCTTGACCTCTTCGCGCACTCCGTCGACCTCGATCCAGCCAGTGTAATGGCCGTTCTGGGTGAGCCGCGTGTAATCCATGAAGGTGCGCGGGCCGATGCGGTGGATGAAGCGCGGTTCCTCGATCGGGAAGGCGCGGCCGGTGAAGGTCAGGTCGGCCTTCAACCCCTCGCCGTCCACGGTCACCCGCAGCTTCTGGAGCGGTTCCAGGATCTCGATCCGGATCGGGCCGACCTGCAGATCAAGCCGCTCCATCCCCAGTTCCTTCGAGGCGTGGAGGTTGTGCTGCACCCCGTCGCGGATGATCGAGAAGTGCGCGTCGGCGACGTTGAGGTGCGGGTAGATACCAAAGGCCGCCGCGAAGAAGCCCGATCCGTCCGGTGCGTAGCCGTTGAAGAAATAGCGGTCGTAGAAATTACGGTCGGTGCCGGCATAGGCGACCGGTTCCGGGGTCTGGTGCAGCGGGAAATCGTCGCCCTTGGTCAGGACCATCGCCTTTATCCTTTCAGCTTGTCGAGGCTGCCGTGGTGCAGCGCGAGGGCGCAGCCGCCGCGTGCCATCGACAGGAAATTGGCATCGCCGCGCTCGGTCCGCTCGACGAAGGCGGCGCTGAACACGGCGGTGGACACGCCGTGGAGCGCGCCGATCACGTAATCGTCCCAGATCGCCTCGCGGCTCAGCGGCACGCCCCGGCGGGTCATCTCGGCGCAGTAGAGGTCGAGCAGTTCGCCCTCGTGCGCGCGGCGCAGCTCGTCGCCGATCCCGGTGCCGAGGAAATAGCCGACGTCCATCAGCCCCGATCCGGTGCCGACCGTCTGCCAGTCGAGCACCGCGATGTCCTCGGCCCCGCCGTGGATATCGAACAGCATGTTGTCGAGCCGGAAATCGCCGTGGATCAGGCACTTGGTCCCCGCCTCGCGCCCGTACCACAGCTCGCGCATGTCATTGAGGTCGTCGCAGAGCTTCATGAACTCCGGCTCTAGGCTGTCCTTGTAGCGCTCGCGGAAAATCTCCTGCGCCGTGCCGTAAAGCCCGCGGATGTGGTCGATCACCGCCTCGGGCAATTGCAGCCAGTCGAGCCCGACCAGCGCCGGATTGTCCCAGCTCGGCGCGTGGAGCGCGGCGGCCTGGATCATCCCGGCACGGGCATCGGCGGCGGTGCAGCTGGCCAGCTGGTTGCCCCCGCGCGCAGGCGCGAGGTCCTCGAAGATCAGCAGGAAATCGACGCCGTTGTCGGCAATCTCGGCGACGTGCGGCACGGGGACGCGGATGTCGACGTGATGGCGCAGGTCGCGGTAGAAGCCGACTTCCTTGGCGTAGAGCCCCAGCGTCGCGGCGGTGTTGCGGCTGGTCTCATCCGCAGCGGGGAACTTGCCGGCGACCGTGGCCGGGCCGGCGTCGGGGCGGTCATAGGTCAGCGTGATACGCGCGCTGTCGCCCACCTGTCCGGTGCCGATCGGCTCCCAGCTGAGCGCGGTCACCTCCGCATCGCCGATCACGCCCGCTGTGCGCAGCCGTTCGCCCAGCCACGCGGGTTCGATGCCATCGGGATGCGATGGGAAATCTGCCATGCCGGTCCTCGTCCTCTCTTCTTTTAAGCGAACGGTTAAAGGCCATCTGCGGCTCTGGCAATCACCATGTGCACCGGATCCGCAAAGGTGCTATCCTGCGCGCGGCGGAACACCGCCGCATCAGACGCAATGGGGAGAGGAACCATGTTGCGATCGATACTGACCGCAGGGGCGCTGGCCCTTACGGCAAGCGCCGCGCAGGCGGCCAGCGCGGATTATTTCCTGAAGATCGATGGAGTTGAGGGCGAGGCCCGGGTCGAGGGCTGGTCGTTCGGCGCCTGCAACGCCGGCTGCATGACGAGCAGCACCAAGCGCGAAGCGGCTCCGCCCACGGCCAGCCAGAACGGCCAGAGCCTGCGCGCCGGCGGCCCGCGCGTCACCGGCTGGGATCTGGCCAAGGGCAAGGGCGCGCGGACCGGAGCGGCGGGCGATCTTGACGGCGACGGCTTGCCTGACCTGGCCTATGCGGCGCTGCTCGACGGGGTCGAGGGGCTGACGCTGCGGATGGATAAAGCCTCGCCGGTGCTGCTCAAGGTGTGCGGCGGCAAGCATATCGACAAGGCCGTGCTGCGCACCGCTGCCGATGAGTTCGAACTGTCCGGCGACGTCGCCTGCCAGAGCGATGAAGAAGCCCTGCGCGCCGGGAAGCTGAACGGCGGGATGCCGAACCGGATCAGCATGAACATGACCGTTGGGCGCCAGACCCAGGGCACGACCTTTGGCGAGCGGTGCCAGGCCGGGGTCTGCGCCGCTGGATCAGCCGTTTCTCAGGGCGTCATTCTGACGGTCTCAGGCGGGCAGATGAAGCACACCAAGACTGGTCACGTGACCATTCTGAAATGACAGGCGGGGGCGGATCAGAGCCGCCCCCTGCCCGTTATCAGACCGCGAGACGCCCGAACGCCGCCGCACCGGCATAGACCGCCGCGTCGCCCAGCTCTTCCTCGATGCGGATCAGCTGGTTGTACTTGGCGAGCCGGTCCGAGCGGGCGAGGCTGCCGGTCTTGATCTGGCCGCAGTTGGTGGCAACCGCGAGGTCGGCGATGGTCGCGTCCTCGGTCTCGCCCGAACGGTGCGACATCACGGCGGTGTAGCCATTGCGCTGGGCGATCGAGACGGCTTCCAGAGTCTCGGTAAGCGAGCCGATCTGGTTGACCTTGACCAGCAGCGAATTGGCGAGACCCTTGCCGATGCCCATGGTCAGGCGCTTGGGGTTGGTCACGAACAGGTCGTCGCCGACCAGCTGGACCTTGCCGCCGATCTTGTCGGTCAGCGCCTTCCAGCCCTCGAAGTCATCCTCGCTCATCCCGTCCTCGATAGAGACGATCGGGTAGTCGGCGCAAAGCGCGGCGAGGTAGTCGGCCATTTCGACCGGGGAGAGCGAGAGCCCTTCACCGCTGATCTCGTACTTGCCGGCCTTGAAGAACTCGGTCGCGGCGCAGTCCAGGGCCAGCTTGATGTCGGTCCCGGCCTTGAACCCGGCCTTCTCGATCGAGGCCATGACGAAGTCGAGCGCGGCGCGGGTGCTGGCAAGGTTCGGGGCAAAGCCGCCCTCATCGCCCACCGCAGTCGCCAGGCCCTTTTCATGGAGGCCCTTCTTGAGGGTGTGGAACACTTCCGCGCCCCAACGGACTGCCTCGGCCAGGGTCGGCGCGCCGACCGGCATGATCATGAATTCCTGGAAGTCGATCGGGTTGTCGGCATGCTCGCCGCCGTTGATGATGTTCATCATCGGCACCGGCAGGACATGGGCCGAAACGCCGCCGACATAGGCATAGAGCGGCAGGCCGCGCGCATTCGCCGCAGCCTTGGCCACCGCCAGCGAGGTGCCGAGGATCGCGTTGGCGCCGAGCCGGCCCTTGTTCTCGGTCCCGTCGAGGCCGATCATCGCGAGGTCGATATCGCGCTGGTCCTCGGCATCGAAGCCGAGCAGCGCGTCGCTGATCTCGCCGTTGACGGCCTTCACAGCCTCGAGCACGCCCTTGCCGAGGTAGCGGCCCTTGTCGCCATCGCGCAGCTCGACCGCCTCGTGCGCGCCCGTCGAGGCGCCCGAGGGCACGGCGGCGCGGCCGAAGCTGCCGTCTTCGAGCAGAACGTCGACTTCGACGGTGGGATTGCCGCGGCTGTCGAGAATTTCGCGGGCGTGGATGTCAATGATCGCGGTCATGGCGGGTTCATCTCCTGCGGGCCAGTTGCGGGCTCCTTAGCAGCCGGGCCTTCACAGGCAAGTTGCAATGCAGCATATACGGAACTTGTATCGGGACACGGCGTTACCACATAGGTTTAGCCCGTTTCCCCCGGGGCAAAGAAAGGTCAATTCCGATGGCATCGAAATCTCCCTCCACCGCGAAGACCACTGCGAAGAAGGCCAAGGCCGCTCCGGCTGCCGAAACCGCTGCGACCACGAACGGCGCGGCCAGCACTTCCAAGGCCAAGTTCTCCAAGGCGATCGAGGAAGCCCGCGCTGGCGCCCAGGCGCTGAGCCAGGAGGCCCAGGCCAAGGCCGGCGCCTACAAGGAACAGCTCGCCGCCAAGAGCGGTGACTGGGCCGCCGACGCCAAGGATCTCGCCGGGCAGGCCAGGGACCGCGCCAGCGAACTGGCCAACGAGGGCAAGGCCAAGACCAGCGATGCGCTGTCCAGCCTTGGCAAGATCGTGGCCGATAACGCCGGGACGATCGACGAGAAGCTGGGCACCCGCTACGGCGACTATGCCCGCACCGCCGCCCGCTCGATGCAGGAAACCGCCGCGAAGATCGAGGCCAAGGACCTGAACGAGCTCGGCGAGGACGCGAAGGAATTCGTGCGCAAGAGCCCGGGCGTCGCCATCGGCCTTGCCGCGGTAGCCGGCTTCCTTGTCGCGCGGCTGCTCAAGGGCGGTTCGAACGACTGATCCGGCCTGCCGGAGTTCGGTCGATGGACCAAGAGGCCCCTCCCCTGATCGCGGAATCCGCCAGCGACGCCGCCGAGCGTTCTCTGGTGGATGACGCGAAGCAGCTTGTTACCGACGGGCGCACCCTGCTGGAGGCGGAGCTCGCCTATCAGAAAGCGCGCGCCGCCGTGGCCGGAGAAGCCGCACGAAGCGTCGCCGCCTGGGGCGCACTGGCGCTGGCGCTGGTGTTCTTCGCGCTGATGGCGCTGGTGGTGGGTGTGCTGCTGGGGATCGCCCAGTTGCTCGGGTACTGGGCGGCGACCGGGATCGTGGTGCTGGCGCTGCTGCTGATAGCAGCCTTCGCCGGATCGCGCGCCGCGCAGCGCTGGAAACGCGCCTCGGCCCAGATCGCCGAGCCCAAGGTGGCGAAGGAGGCAGCGGAATGACCGAGGCTGAAACCCAGCTCGCCACCGACCGCGCCAACCGCATCGCGGCGCGCGCGCTGTTCGATGGCCGTCTGGCTCAGGTCAGGGCCGACCTGGAGGCACGCAGCGTGGGCGGGCGGATCGCCGACAAGGCGCTCGACGAAACCCGCGCCGCGCTGGACGAAGCGGCGGCGATCGCCCGCGAGAGCAAAGGCGTGATTGCGGCCACGCTGGGCGCGCTGCTGCTGTGGGCGTTCCGTGGGCCGCTGCTCGATGCGGTGCTGGCGTGGTTTTCCGATGATGACGACACAGGGGACGACACAGGGGATGATTTCGGGGGCGAGGAACCTGGCGCGAAGGCCCGGGTTGATGAGGACCAGCCGTAAGGCGCAGGAGATATTCCGATGACCGATGCCAAGACCCGTTCCGACGCTATCCGCGGCAAGATCGACAGCTCCGCCTCGCAGCTAAGGGCCAATGGCCATGCCTCGCCCGCACAGCTGCCCGATGCCTATCCGCCCGAAAGCTATCGCTCGCTTGCCGGGGAATATCCGTGGCTGGCGATTGCCGCCGGGGCGGGCGCCGGCCTGCTGATCGGTGCGCTGCTGCCGCGCAGCTTCACCAGCAAGGTCGGGCGCCGCGCGCTGGGCTTTGCCACCGTTGCCGGCGAACTCGGCCTGGCGCTGAGCAAGCAGGCCCGCGATGCCGCCAGCGAAGCGGCGAGCGAGGGGCTGGAATACGCCGACGAAAAGACCGCGCCGATCCGCGCCCGCGCCAGCCGCATGGCCGGAACCGCGGGCGAGCAGGCGCGTGACGCGGGCCTCGCGATCGTGGAACTCGCCACCAAGGTTGCCCGGCTGAGGCGGTAATTCCCCCACTTGCGTGAAATGCATCTGGCGCTAAAGGGCGGGCATCCACTCCCTCCCCAGGATTGCAGATGAGCCAGAAACTTCACCTCGTCATGGGCGGCCGCGTCAGCGACCCGCAGACCCTCGAATTCGTCGACCTCGAAAAGCTCGATTTCGTGGGGGTCTTCCCGGACTATGCTTCGGCAGAAGAAGCCTGGCGCGCCAATGCCCAGCGCACGGTCGACGATGCCGAAATGAAGTACGTGATCGTTCACCTGCACCGCCTGCTCCAGCCGGACATGCTGCAGCGCTGAACGGCCCGCCGCACGACGGGCGCAGCCGGGCCGATGCCCGGCTCGCCGCAGCGGTGAAACCCGCGAAATTCCTTGCCTTCCTCGGGCATCTGGCCTAGGGGCCGCCGGTCCGTGCGGGGTTTGCCCTGTTCGGGCGCCATGGGCGGCATCCGGCTCCCCTGGCAGTTCGGCCCTTTGGCCCGTCTCCGGCATGGTGCCGGTGCGGAGAAAGACCGGCGGAAAAACCGCCTGGCCGGAAACATCGATGAACGAGGAAACTTAGGCACATGGCATCTTCTGCCACCCCCACCCGCGACATGTTCGCGGCTCTCCTTGACGAATCGCTCGGCGGCGCTGCCGATGGCGGTTTCGAAGGCCGCGTCGTCAAGGGCACCATCACCGCGATCGAAGGCGACAAGGCGGTGATCGACGTCGGCCTCAAAAGCGAAGGCCGCGTTGCTCTCAAGGAATTTGCCCAGCCGGGCCAGCCCCACGGCCTGAAGGTCGGCGACGAAGTCGAAGTCTATGTCGACCGCGTCGAGAACGCTGACGGCGAAGCCATGCTCAGCCGCGACCGCGCCCGCCGCGAAGCAGCCTGGGACAAGCTCGAGAACGAATTCGGCGAAGGCAAGCGCGTCGAAGGCGTGATCTTCGGCCGCGTCAAGGGCGGCTTCACCGTCGACCTCGACGGCGCCGTGGCCTTCCTGCCCGGTTCGCAGGTCGACATCCGTCCGGTCCGCGACGTGCAGCCGCTGATGGACGTGCCGCAGCCGTTCCAGATCCTGAAGATGGACCGCCGCCGCGGCAACATCGTGGTCTCGCGCCGCGCCGTGCTGGAAGAAACCCGCGCCGAACAGCGTTCGGGCCTGATCCAGAACCTCGCCGAGGGCCAGATCATCGACGGCGTCGTCAAGAACATCACCGATTACGGTGCGTTCGTTGACCTCGGCGGCATCGACGGCCTGCTCCATGTCACCGACATGAGCTACAAGCGCGTCAACCACCCGAACGAAGTGATCGCCATTGGCGACACCGTGAAGGTCCAGATCATCCGCATCAACCAGGACACCCAGCGCATCAGCCTGGGCATGAAGCAGCTGGAATCGGATCCGTGGGAAGGCGTCGCCGCCAAGTACCCGGTCGGCGCCAAGCTGCGCGGCACTGTCACCAACATCACCGAATACGGCGCCTTCGTGGAGCTGGAGCCGGGCATCGAAGGCCTGGTCCACGTTTCGGAAATGTCCTGGACCAAGAAGAACGTCCACCCCGGCAAGATCGTCTCGACCTCGCAGGAAGTCGACGTGCTGGTCCTGGAAGTCGACAGCGACAAGCGCCGCATCAGCCTCGGCCTCAAGCAAGCCCAGCAGAACCCCTGGGAAGCCTTCGCCGAGAAGCACCCGGTCGGTTCGACCGTGGAAGGCGAAGTCAAGAACGCGACCGAATTCGGCCTGTTCATCGGCCTCGATGGCGACGTCGACGGCATGGTTCACATGTCGGACATCGCCTGGGGCATCTCGGGCGAGGACGCGCTGGCCCTGCACCGCAAGGGCGAGCAGGTCTCGGCGATCGTGCTCGACGTCGATGTCGACAAGGAACGCATCAGCTTGGGCATGAAGCAGCTTGAAAAGGGCGCTCCGGCGGCCGGCGTTGCTGCCGCTGCCAGCGGCCTGCGCAAGAACGAGGTGGTCACCGTGACCGTTCTCGAAGTGCGCGACGGCGGTCTGGAAGTCCAGGCCGGCGAAGACGGCGCGACCGGCTTCATCAAGCGCAGCGACCTTGGCCGCGACCGCGACGAACAGCGTCCGGACCGCTTCCAGGTCGGCCAGAAGCTCGACGCCATGGTCATCGGCTTCGACCGCTCGAAGAAGCCGAACTTCTCGGTCAAGGCCCGCCAGCTCCACGAGGAGAAGGAAGCGGTCGAACAGTACGGTTCGTCGGATGCCGGCGCCTCGCTGGGCGACATCCTGGGCGCCGCGCTCAAGGCCAAGAAGTAAGCATCAGCTTCCGCCCCGGGTTCGCCCCGGGACCGGATAAAAACAGCAAGAGCCCGTCCGGAACGTTCCGGGCGGGCTTTTGCTTTTCGGCAATCGGGGTAGTGTGACATCAGGAGAGCCGACATGCTTGAAGTCCACCAGTTCCCGTGCCTGTCCGACAACTACGGATACCTGCTCCACGATCCCGTCAGCGGCGAGACCGCCTGCATCGACACCCCGGATGCCGAGGCCTATCTGCGCGAGGCGGGGCACAAGGGCTGGCAGATCACCCAGATCTGGAACACCCACTGGCACCCGGACCACGCGGGCGGCAATGCCGCGATCAAGGCCGCGACCGGCTGCACGGTGATCGCCTCCGCAGCCGAGGCCGAACGGACCGCAGCGGTGGACCGCTTCGTCAAGCCGGGGGAGATCGTCGAGCTGGGCGATTTCGATGCGCTGGTCATCGATGTGGGCGGCCATACCAATGGCCACATCGCCTATCACCTGCCCGAGGCGTGCCTGGCTTTCGTCGGCGATTCGCTGTTCGCGCTGGGCTGCGGGCGGATGTTCGAAGGCACGCCGGACCAATTCTGGGCGAGCCTCGCGCGATTGAAGGCGCTGCCGGCGGAAACCCTGCTCTACTGCGCGCACGAGTACACCGCCTCCAACGCCCGCTTTGCGGTCCATGCCGATCCCGAAAATGCGGAACTGGCCGCCTATGCCGAGCGGGTCGCGGCGCTGCGGGCCGAAAACAAGCCGACCGTGCCGACCACGCTCGCGCGCGAGCTCAAGGCCAATCCGTTCCTGCGCGCCGACGATGCCGCCCTCCAGGCGCGCTGGGGCCATCCTGGCGACGCCGTGGCGACCTTCGCCGCGCTACGCGCCGCCAAGGACAGCTTCTGATCCCGATGCAGGCCCTCAAAGTCAGTTCGCTCGCCCCCGGGTTCGCCGGTTGCGCCCTGGTCGACCGGCCCATGCCCGTCCGCGCTGCGGGCGAGGTGCTGGTGCGGGTCCGCGCCGCCTCGCTCAATTTCCCGGACCTCTTGATGACCACCGGCGGTTACCAGTTCAAGCCGGACCTGCCCTATATCGCGGGCATGGAACTCGCCGGTGAAGTGGTCGAGGCCGATCCCGGCAGCGACCTGGCCGTGGGCGACCGGGTCTATGGCGGCAACAAGACCGGCGCCTTTGCCGAATACGCCGCCGTGCCGCTGCGGTCGGTGACCCGGATGCCCCACGGCATCGGTTTTCCCGCTGCGGCCGCGCTGGGCGCGGCCTACGGCACGGCCTACACCGGCCTCGTAGAGATCGGCGGGCTCAAGGCAGGCCAATGGGTCCTGATCCACGGTGCCACCGGCGGTGTCGGTCTGGCTGCGGTGGAACTGGCCAAGCGGCTCGGCGCGCATGTGATCGCCACCAGCGGCTCGCCCGCCAAAGTCGAGCGCCTCAAGGCCGCCAGCGATGCCGATGCGGTGATCCTGGCCGAAGGGCGGTTCCGTGAACAGGTCGCAGCGATCACCGGCGGGGCGCTGTGCGATCTGGTCTACGATCCGGTCGGCGGCGACGTGTTCGACGAAAGCACCCGCTGCGTCGCCTTTGGTGGCAAGCTGCTGGTGATCGGCTTTGCCGGCGGGCGGATTGCCGACATTTCCACCAATATCCCGCTGATCAAGGGCTTCTCGGTGGTGGGCGTGCGCGCGGGCGAATATGCCCGGCGTTTTCCGGAACGCGGGCGGGCCATCCGCGAGGCCGTGGCGACGCTGGCCGCCGATGGCCGGCTGAACCCGCACATCGACCGCCTACTGCCGCTCAGCCGCTGGCGCGAGGGGTTCGAGGCGATGGCGGCGCGGGGGATTGTCGGCAAGCTGGTGTTCGAACCGGGGAGTTGAATCCATCATCCCGAAGTCGGCGCGCGTAGGGATGACGCCCTGACCCAACGAAAAAGGGCGGCCCGAAAGCCGCCCTTTCCCCTCTCCAGCTCGTGGCGGAGGCTCAGAGCCCCGCAATAGCGTCGTCGACCAGCGCCTTGTCAGCCTTGGCGTCGTGGTTGGCCGCGATCAGACCGCGCGCCGCAGTGGCGGCGGCAGTGGCGGCCTTGGCGCGCAGTTCGGCAACCGCGCCGCGTTCGGCGGCGGCGATCTTGTCTTCCGCCATCTTTTCGCGGCGGGCAATCAGCGCGGTGGTGTCAGCCGCAGCCTTGGCGATGATCGCGTCGGCTTCGTGCCGGGCGTGGTCGAGCATCTCGGCCGCGTCCTTTTCGGCATTGGCGATCTTGGCGGCATATTCGCCGCGCAGCGCTTCGGCCTCGGCGCGCAGCGCCTTGGCCTCGTCCAGCTGCTTGCGGATTTCGGCGATCGAGGCGTCGAGGCCCGAAGTGACCAGACCCGGAACCTTCTTCCAGATCATGATCAGGATCAGCGTGGTCATCGACAGCGCGACCCACATGCCCGGGCCGATAAAGCCGAAGGCGACGGGTTCGGCATGGCCGGCGGCTTCCGCACCGTGTTCGGCGGCAGCCTCGGCGAGGAGACGGAAATCAAGCATTGAGCGCCTCCTTGGCAGCGGCGGCAGCCGCCTTGGCGTCGACCGTCACGCCGGCAAGGCGCGAGACGATGTCGCCAGCCGCTTCGGCGGCAAGCGCTTCGATGTCCTTCAGGGCCTGCGCGCGCGCATCCCCGATCCGGGCCTCGGCCTCGGTCAGACGGGCGTCGATCTTGCCGTTGGCTTCAGCCAGGCTGGCTTCGCTGGCCTTGGCCGCATCGGCCTTGGCCTTGGCGATCAGCGCCTGAGCCTCTGCCCGCTGGGCATTGGCCTGGGTGCGCCAGGCGGCTTCCTCGGCGTCGGCGGCGGCGCGAGCCGCCTCGGCAGCCGCGAGATCGCTGGCGATCTGCTTGTCGCGGGCTTCCACGGTCGCCATGACCTTGGGGACCATGCCCCGGCCGATGACGAAGAAAATGAAGCCGAAGAAGAGCAGCATCCAGAAGATCTGGCTGGAGTACGTCGCGGCAAGCTGCGAAATTTGAGGCATCGGGGCGTCCGGTCTTGTCCGGCCGGCGGACTCCCCCGCATGGGGAGCCCGGCCAGCCGGTAATCAGTCGGTCTGGTTACGTCAGGCGACGAAGATCAGGATCATCGCGACGACGAACGAGAGCAGGCCCAGAAGTTCGGCGGCGGCGAAGCCGATGAACAGGCGGCCCTGCTGGCCGTCGGCGGCACCCGGGTTGCGCAGCGCGCTTTCCAGGAACGAACCGAAGACGTTACCCACGCCGATGGCGGCCATGCCGGCGCCGATGGCAGCGAGACCAGCACCGATCAGCTTGGCGCTTGCAGGTTCCATGTGACAACTCCTTTTCTCAGTAATTCGGTTGGTTGAACGGCAAACTTAGTGAAGATTCTCGGCGTCGTTGAGATACAGCGAAGTCAACAGCGCGAAGACGTAGGCCTGGATGCCAGCGACCAGCAGCTCGAGCGCCGAGATCGCGACCATCAGGACGAAGCTGGGAATGCCGACCACGGTGCCCCACAGCAGGCCCGAGTTCGAACTGTCGATCACGAAGCTCGACAGCACTTCGAGCAGCACGTGACCCGCCATCATTGCCACGAACAGTCGCAGCGCGAGGCTGAACGGGCGGACGAGGAACGAGATGAGCTCGATGAACGGGATCAGCCAGAGCAGCCAGATCGGCGTGCCGTGCGGCACGAACAGCGAGAAGAAGTGAAACCCGTGGCGCCAGAAGCCGACGATCAGCACGATCGAGAACGACATGATCGCCAGCACGCCGGTCGCCGTGAAGTGGCTGGTGGGCGTGAAGGGATGCAGACCCGGGATCAGCGCCAGCGGCACCAGACCCAGCAGGTTTGCGAAAAGGATGAAGGCGAACAGCGAGAAGATGTAGGGAACATACTTCTTGCCCGCCGGGCCGACGTTCGCGGCCAGGAGATTGTCGATGAAGCCGGTCAGGCTTTCGACCGCCATCTGCCAGCGGCCAGGGACCAGCTGACGCTTGTTGCCGCCCGCCACGAACACCAGCAGCGCGATGACGGTGATCGCCATCCACAGCGCGGAGTTGGTGAAGGCGATATTGTAGCCTGCGATCGACCAGTGATCGGTGCCGAACAACGGCTCGATCGTGAACTGGTGCATCGGATCGACTTTTGCCTGTTCGGCTGCCACGCGTCCTGCCCTCGCTTGCGTCAATGTGCACGCCAGCGCCCGTCATGCCCCCGGAAATGGGGTTCAATCGGGACGCCGGGTGGAAATCCGGATGATGTTCCTGAAGGCGACGATGATCCCGAGGGCCATCACCACCAACAGACCCCAGGGCGAGGTTCCGGCGGCCCAGTCAATGACCCAGCCGATGAACGCACCGCCGCCGATCCCCCCGATCAGCTCTGCCAGGACGCGGCTGCCCATGCGGTAATTCGCATCGGCCTCTGCGCCTGCCGCCGGACGAGTGCGTTCCTCTTCCCGCTCGCGTGCGGCTTTCAGCCGCTCTTCGAGCGCGTCGATTCGCGCGTCCTCGCCAAGGGAGTCTCGGGCTGGCTTCTCGTCGCTCATGCCATCCTCCTTCAATCGGATCGCGGCACGGGCAACGGTTGCCCGCCGAGGGCGCCGCCCCCTTAGGCAGGCCCCGCGCCTAAGTCAACCGATAGGAAAGGGACTGCCGGGGGACAGAAAAAAGGCCTCCCCGGCGTGGTGCGCGGGGAGGCCCTTCAAGCGGCTTGGCCGCGCAGGTCAGTTGGTCTTGGGGCACAGGTTGCTGCGCAGCGGCGGTTCGGCCGTGCGGGTGCGCCATGAACCGTCCGGCGCCTGGTACTTCTCACCCGGAACCGTACGCGCAATCGCCAGACAGCCGGCGGTGAAGGCGTATTCCTCCACCGTGGCGGCGTTGGCCTGGGCCTTTTCCGCGTAGATGTTCTTGCGCTTGATGTTGATGTCGTCGGCCATGCGCTTGACCGCAGCGCTCGGCGCGGTCGGGAAGCCGAGATAGCCATCGGCCTTCTCGCCCACCTCGCCGCTCGCGCGGGCGGCGGCATAGGCGGGATCGCGCTGCTGCGCCGAGGCCGGCGCCGAGAGCGACAGCAGGGCCAGCGACAGCGCCCCGGCGGCCAGGGCCAGCGGGCGGTGCTTCAGGCGGTCTTCACGGAGCAACATGATCAAATCCTTCAAAAGATGCCGGAGTTTTCCTCGATCGTGTTCCCGGCATCTGCCGCGAGACGATAGACGACCTCCTGCTTGATGTTGATGTTGAGCTCGATGACGATCGGCTTGTCCGGGGCATTGATCGAAATGCACCCGCCAAGCGCCACCGCGCTGCCCGTCAACACCCCCAGCGCGGTTACCCGACGCCAGGCCGACCATCGTTTCCCGGATTGCCTGACCTGCATGGGCAGGGTTGTCGCAGTCCGGGCGCGGTTGGTCAATTCATCGCTGTTCATGGCCTATTCCTGCTGACTGGAGGCTGAATATCGCCGGTTTTTTGCGGCGCAGGCTCCGTGGCGGGGGGAGCGGAGGGAAGCGCGCGGCCTTGCTGGTCCACCAGCCCCAGGCTGCGCGGATCGCGGATGAAGGTGGGGTCGTAGATCGACTTGTACGAGCCGATCAGCTTCTGGAACGGCGCGCGGATGTTGATGTTGAACTGGATCGGCAGCCCGGCGAGCCGGCGGGTGATGAAGTTGCGCTTGGCCCCCGCCCCCTGCGAAACCCCGCTCAGCCGTACGCGGGTGACGAGTTCGCCTTCCAGCGGGCCGTCCATGCCGATGGTCATCTTGCGGTAATCGATCGAGCGCAGCGTCTGGAACGCGAAATTGCCCATCGGCGAGAGGTCCTTGTAGGTCAGTTCGCCGACATAGGAGAGGTTGCCCCCGCCCGGCCGCGAGGCGAGCAGGCCGCCCTCGATCCGCCCGCCGTTCTCGTCGAACACCAGCGGCAGGTCGCCATCGAACACGCCGCTGGCGGTGAGGTTGCCGAGCTCGAGCTGCTGGACGAACTTGGCCGCGTCCGCACCCTGTAGCCGCAGGGTATAGCGCCGCACCTCTGCCGCGCCGAACACCATGCGGGTCGGCAGCAGTTCGAGCGTGCCATCGACGAACGGCCACTTCGCGCCGTTGACCACCAGCACACCATTGCCTTCCAGCGCGAACGAGGCTTCGCCGTTCGTCACCTCGATGCCGGGGTTGATCGAGGCGATCTTCAGCCGCTGATCAGGCGCGGTGACCATGCCGAGCAGGTCAGTGAACACCACCGTCCCGCTGGTGCCCTTGACCGGGCCGAAGGCGGCAGCGAAATCGAGCCCGTCGGTGCTGAAACGGCCGTTGCTCGTCACTCCTGAGGCGTTCCAGGCGATCTCGCCGGTGCCGGTCAGCGTGCCCCGCGCGTTGGCGATCACGCCGAGCGCGAGGGCAGAGAGCGTATCGGGCTGGAGCTTGCTGTCGAACAGGATCCCCGGCACCGTCAGGTCGGCGCGGCCGGCAGCGGTGGCGGTGTTGTGGACGATCCGCGCCTCTACCACCGGGCGGTCGCTCTGCGGCTCGCGCAGCAGGGCGTCCGCGGTAAGGTCGCTATTGACGAAAGACAACGTGGCATCGCGCGCGATCAGCGGGCGGAAGCGATCATCGACCTGGCGATCCTCGACCCGCAGCGTCGCGCCCGAGAGGTCGAGCTTGCTGCCCGCATAGCGCCACTGCCCCGCCCCATCGAGCACGTCGAGCGGGACGGCGGCAATGCGGAACTCCGTGCCGGAGAAGGTCCCGCCCATCGTCTCGCCCAGCCGCCCCTTGAGATCGGCGATCTGGAGCGTGGTCGGCGCGGCCATGTCGCCGAGCGAGACGCCGACATTGCGCATCGCCAGTGCGCCGGGCCAGGCAAAGCCCGCCGGACCCGAGGTGATCCGGATCGGACTGTCCGCGAGCCGCCCGGCCAGCGCAAAGCCCGCCGTACCGCCCGCCACCCGCAGGCCGCGCGCATCGCTGCGCAGGATCGCACCTTCACGCCCGGGGCAGATCGTCAGCTCGCGCCGGTCAAGGCTGAGGCTGGCGAGCTGGAATCCGGCAAACCGGAGCGGCACGCAGCGCCGCCACGCGGCAAGGCCCGCGCGGTTCGACCAGGTGCCGTCGATCGGCACGACCAGCGAATCGATTCGCCCACCCGGCAGTGCGCCGCTGATTTCCGCGCGGCCCGAAAAGCCGATCGCGCCGCCGCTTTCCTGGACCAGCACCAGTTCGGGCAGCGCCAGCCGGGCATCGCCGGCGCGGTATTCGGCCATGCGCAGCCGCGCCGTCGCCCGGCCCGCGCCCTGCCGCACGATCTGGCCCTCGATGGCGGGAAAGCCGGGGCCGCCGGTCACTATGTTGCCCGCCACGCGCGGGCCGCTCTTGCCGCCCAGCATCACCTCGGTCCGGGTCAGGGTGAGGATGTCTGCCCCGCTGCGCCCGGTCAGCACCGCGCCCGGGATCACCAGCGTGGCGAGGTCGCCGCCCTGGCGCAGGGTATAGCTCGCCGCCAATCGGCTGCCCGGCGCTTCGCGGGCCAGCGCAGCGCGGAACTGCGCGGCAAGCGGCGCGATCAGCGTGCCCTCGCCCGAGCGGACCAGCCCGGCCAGCGCCAAATCGATCCCCTTCCCCGGCACGATCCCGCTGCCTTCCAGCGTGCCTTCGCTGTCCAGCCGGGCAAAGCCGCTGCGGCTGCGGACCATCCCTTCGGCGGCGAGCCGCGCCGCACCCAGCGAATCGCTCGCCAGTCCCTTGCCCTCGATCCGGTAGCGCGCGGTCAGCCCGGCCTTGCCGAGGGTGAAGTCGCCCTCACCCGCAAGGCCCTGCACCCGCGCGCCCTGCCAGCCGAGCGCGCCGCTGGAGATGCCCAGCTTGCCCGAGACACTGTCGAACTGCTCGCCCGCCGTCAGGTCAAGCTGCGCGCCCGCCCTCGCCAGCGATAGCCCGCGCTGCGGGCAGGACAGCGCGGTGCTGCGCAGCGGTCCGGCGAAGTGCGCCTTCCCGTCCGCCGTATCGACCTTGCCGAACAGCGAAAGCCCCTGCCCGCTGCAGCCGCCGCCCGCCAGGCTGGGGGCAACGGCCGCGACCAGCCCGGCGAACCCGTCCTTGAGATTGCCGCGTCCTTCTGTCTTGATCCCGATCACCCCGAATTCGCTGTCGAAGCGCGCGCGGCCATCGACCAGTTCGAGGTTGAGGTCGGGCAGGCCCGGTGGCCGGGTGCTCTTGGCGAACAGCAACTTGTCGAGCACCCCGAAGCTGGCCTTGGCGTCGCGGTAAGTACCGTAAAGCCGCGGGCGGATAAGCCGGACCTTGCCCACGGTCGGCAGGCCGAAGGTCGGCTCGATGAACACCTCGGCGCGCTCGATGGTCATGTCGGGGCGACGCGGATCGCCGATCACGATATTGGTCAGGACCTGCCGGCGCGGTCCGGCGGATACGATCTTGTAGGTCGCGGGCAAGTCATAGCCGCGCAGCTGTCCGGCCACGATCCGGTCGGCGATTTCCAACCGCTGGGTCCACAGCGCGCCCAGCGCGATCAGCGAAATTCCGGCCAGCACGGCAGCCGCGCGCCAGCGCCGGCGGCGCCGGGGCGAATTTTCCGCGTCCTCGGGTTCCTGCTGCCCCGGAGAGGGTTCGTCGCTTTCGCTTTCGAGCATTGGTCCCACACTTGCGCCCTTGAGCCGTGAAAGGCAATGGAGGCAAATGGATGAACTGCCCCTGTCCAACGGGAAGTCACCCGAAGTGAAGGCTCCGCACGATGGGACGGGCCACCGCTCCCGCCTGCGCGCCCGCCTGCTGGGTGGCGGGGCAGAGGCGCTGGCCGATCACGAGGTGATCGAATACCTGCTGATGACCGCCGTGCCGCGCAAGGACATGAAGCCGGTGGCCAAGTCGCTGCTGGCCCGCTTCGGCAATCTCGCGGGGGTGCTCAACGCCGATCCCGCCGCGCTGGCCCAGCATCCCGGCATGGGCGAGACCAGCGCCGCCGCCTTGAAGATCGTCGCGCTCGCCACCCGCCGCCTCGCCCGGACCGCCCTGCAGGAGCAGCCGGTGCTGGGCAGCTGGGATGCGCTGATCGAATACCTCACCATCGACATGGCGCATCTCAACCACGAACGGGTCCGGGTGCTCTATCTCGACATCCGCAACCGGCTGATTCTCGATCACCTGGTCGGCGACGGCTCGATCGACGAGGCTGCGATCCACCCGCGCGAGGTGGTGAGGAAGGCGCTCGATCTGGGGGCGAGCGCGCTGATCATGGTCCACAACCACCCGTCGGGCTCCCCCGAGCCGAGCCGCGCCGACATTGCCATCACCAACCGCATTGCCGAGGCCGGGCGGCTGCTGGGCATTATCGTCCACGATCACGTCATCATCGGGCGAACCGGGCATGTCAGCCTCAAGGCCCAGGGGCTGATCTGATGTGCGTCGCGGCCATCGCCTGGCAGGCCGATCCGCGCTGGCCGCTGCTGGTCATCGCCAACCGCGACGAATTCCAGGTGCGCGCCTCCGCCCGTCTGGCGCGGTGGGACAATGGCATCCTGGCCGGTCGCGATCTTCAGGCCGGAGGCACCTGGCTCGGGCTGGCCGCGGATCGCTTCGCACTGGTCACCAATCGCCGGGTGCCCGGCTATCCGCGCCCCGGCATGGCGAGCCGCGGCGGACTGGTCACCGCCTCGCTGCTGGGCGAGGACGCGGGCGACACCACTGCGATGAACCCGTTCAACCTGTTCGAATGTTCGCCTAGCGAGGCGTTCCTGACCACCAATTACCCCAGCTTCGAGCGCCGCGCGCTGGTCCCCGGCGTGCACAGCGTCTCGAACGGTGCGCTCGACGAACCGTGGTTCAAGAAGCAGGCGGTGGAAGCCGCGCTGGCCCGCTGGTTGCGCGCGCCCGGGCCGCTGGAGGCGCTGTTCGAGCAACTCGCGGATGACACCCGCGATCCTGCGGAACCGGATTCGCACTACGCCGCCGTCTTCGTGCGCAACGAAACCTATGGCACGCGCTGCTCCACCGTAGTCGCGGTGGACGCGGACGGGCTCGGGACGATCATCGAACGCAGTTTCGATTCGCTGGCCCGCCCCAGCGGCGAATCCCGGATCGAATTCGGCTGGAGCCGCTGACCGCGCCGGGTTGATTTCCCCGCCCCCTGCCCCTAGCGGACGCGGCATCTGCAAAGGAGTCGAACATGGTCCCCCGCTACGCCCGCCCCGCCATGGTCGCGATCTGGGAGCCCGAAGCGCGCTATCGCATCTGGTTCGAGATCGAGGCCCACGCGACCGAGAAGCTGGGCGAACTGGGCGTCGTCCCGCCGAGCGGCGCCAAGGCGCTGTGGGACTGGTGGGCGACGAACCCCGCCATCGACGTCGCCGCGATCGACGCGATCGAAGCGGTTACCAAGCATGACGTGATCGCCTTCCTTGACTGGGTGGCCCAGCAGGTCGGCCCGGAAGCGCGCTTCATGCACCAGGGCATGACCAGTTCCGACGTGCTCGACACCACGCTGGCGGTCCAGCTGGCCCGCGCCTCGGACCTGCTGCTTGCCGACCTCGACGACCTGCTCGCCGCGATCAAGCGTCGCGCGCTGGAGCACAAGTACACCCCCACCATCGGCCGCAGCCATGGCATCCACGCCGAGCCGACCACTTTCGGCAAGAAGCTCGCCGAAGCCTACGCCGAATTCTCGCGCTGCAAGACTCGCCTGATCGCCGCGCGCGCCGAAGTCGCAACCTGCGCGATTTCGGGGGCGGTCGGCACCTTTGCCAACATCGATCCCTCGGTTGAGGAATATGTCGCGGACAAGCTGGGCCTGGCGCCCGAGCCGGTTTCCACCCAGGTGATCCCGCGCGATCGCCACGCGATGTTCTTTGCAACGCTGGGCGTGATCGCCAGCTCGATCGAGCGGCTCGCGGTGGAAATCCGCCACCTGCAGCGTACCGAAGTGCTCGAGGCCGAGGAATATTTCTCGCCCGGGCAGAAGGGATCGTCGGCCATGCCGCACAAGCGCAACCCGGTACTGACCGAGAACCTCACTGGCCTTGCCCGCATGGTCCGCTCCGCCGTGACCCCGGCGCTGGAGAACGTCGCGCTGTGGCACGAGCGCGATATCTCGCACTCATCGGTCGAGCGCTTCATCGGCCCGGACGCCACGATCACCCTCGACTTCGCCCTCGCGCGGCTGACCGGCGTGGTCGACAAGCTGGTCGTCTATCCCGAGCGGATGCAGAAGAACCTCGACAAGATGGGCGGGCTTGTCCACTCGCAGCGGGTTCTGCTGGCGCTGACCCAGGCGGGCCTGGAGCGCGATACCGCCTATCGCCTGGTCCAGCGCAACGCGATGAAGGTGTGGGAATCGGACGGGCAGCTGAACCTGCTCGAACTGCTCAAGACCGACCCGGAAGTAACCGCCGCGCTGTCGCCCCACGAGCTCGAGGAAAAGTTCAACCTCGACTATCACTTCAAGGCGATCGACACGATCTTCGCCCGCGTGTTCGGGGAATAGGACTGCGTCGTCCCGGGCCTGACCCGGGACCGGTGGCAGTTGCGAAGCCGCAAGGTCAGCGTCGCCGGCCAGCGGTCCCGGATCAGGTCCGGGACGACGGACACGGTGCGCGCACTCTTCCCTTGCTTCGCGTTCGCGCCTAGCATCGGTCCAAGGTGCTGAAACCACGGGAGGGCCCAAGCCAATGCAAGCACTCCGCACGATTGCCTGGGTGATCCTCACGATCATCCTCGTCGCCTTCATCGCGATCAACTGGGTGACGGTGCCGGTCAATTTCTGGCCGCTGTCGGATGGTACCTACCTGCGCTTCGAATGGCCGGTCGGATTCGTCGCTCTGGTGTTCTTCCTGCTGGGGTTCGTGCCGATGTGGCTGGTCAACCGGGCCGGGCGCTGGCGCACCAGCCGGCGCATCCAGTCGCTGGAAAACACCCTGCGTTCCTCGTCGCTGGGCGCCGCGCCGCCGATCGCGACCACGACTCAGCTTGACGCGCGGGCTCCGGACACGCAATCGCCGCCGCAATGAACACGAATCCGATCTATCTCGCCCTCGATCTGCCGCGCCTCGATGCGGCCGAAGCCCTCGCGCGCAAGGTCAAGGACCATGTCGGGGGGCTCAAGCTAGGGCTCGAATTCTTCTGCGCCCACGGCCACCACGGGGTGCACGAGATCGCGAAGATCGGCCTGCCGCTGTTCCTCGATCTCAAGCTGCATGACATCCCGAACACCGTGGCGGGCGCGATGCAGGCGATCCACGTGCTCGAACCCTCGATCGTCACCGTCCACGCCGCTGGCGGACGCGCGATGATGGAAGACGCCAAGGCCGCCGCGGGCGAACACTGCAAGGTTGTTGCCGTGACGGTCCTGACCAGCCTCGACGAAGGCGATCTGGCCGCGACCGGCGTCGGCGGCACCCCGCACGATCAGGCGATGCGCCTTGCCGACCTCGCCCATTCCGCCGGGCTCGACGGGATCGTCTGCTCGGGCCAGGAAGTCGCCGCCGTCCACCGCCAGTGGAAGGACGGGTTCTTCGTCGTCCCCGGGCTTCGCCCTGACAATGGCAAGCTGGGCGACCAGAAGCGCACCGTCACTCCGCGCCAGGCGCGCGATGGCGGGGCCAGCGTGCTCGTGATCGGCCGCCCGATCAGCCGCGCCGAAGACCCCGCCGCCGCCGCGCGGGCGATCGAGGCGACGCTCTAGCCTCACACTCCCCATTCAGCGGGGTGCAAGGGACGAGCGGGTACGCTTCCGGACAAAGGAGCAAAGCCATGAAGTCTCTCGCCTTTCCCGCAGCTCTCGCCCTCTCCACGCTGGCCGCGACCGGCGCTCAGGCGCACGATGTCCAATCCGGTCCGGTGATCGCCCCCAGCAGCACCCTTCTGGTGCTGAGTGCCGAGGGCCGCTCGACCCGCGTACCCGATCTCGCCGTGTTCAGCGCCGGAGTAACCAGCCAGGGCAAGACCGCCGCCGAGGCGATGACCGCCAATTCCGCCGACATGAACCGTGTCGCCGCCGCGCTCAAGAAGGCCGGGATCGCCGACAAGGACATCCAGACCTCCTCGATCAACCTCAACCCGATCTATGGCCAGCCGGTGATCGGCCCCAACGGGCAGGTGACGCAGGAAGCGCGGATCATCGGCTATCAGGCGAACAACATGGTCAGCGTTCGCCAGCGCGACCTCAAGGGCTTCGGCAAGGTGTTCGACGCGCTGGTCGCGGCGGGAGCCAACCAGGTCAACGGGCCGAGCTTCCAGATGGCCAATCCCGATGCCGCGCAGGACGAGGCCCGGCTCGCCGCGATGAAGGCGGTTCGCGCAAGGGCCGATCTCTATGCGAGGGCCTCGGGCCTGCGCGTGGTGCGGATCCTCTCGATCAGCGAAGGCGGCGGTTACAGCCCGCCGGTGCCGGTGATGTACGCCAAGGCCGCGATGGCCGATGCCGCCGCGCCGACTCCGGTCTCCGCCGGTGAGGTCGAATCGGTCATCACGGTCAGCGTCCAGTTCGAACTGGCGCCCTGAAGCGCCGCGCGCTAAGCGCGCGGGCCATGGGCAGGCCCTCGATCAAGATTTGCGGTATCAAGGACAGCGCGGCGCTCGATGCCGCGCTGTCAGGCGGTGCGGACCATATCGGACTGGTGTTCGTGGGCGAGAGCCCGCGCCACGTCGGGCTAGAGCAGGCCGCTGCCCTCGCCCACGCAGCGCGCGGCCGGGCGCGGGTCGCCGGACTTTTCCTCGATCCCGACCTGGCCGCGCTGCAGGCCGTGCAGGCGGTGCTCGACCTTGACGTGATCCAGCTCCACGGCGCGGAAACCCCTGCTTTCGTCGCCGCCGTGCGCAGCGCCCTGCAGCGCGAAACCTGGAAGGCGATCGGAGTGCGGACCCGCGCCGATCTCGATGCGGCCAAGGCCTATGCCGGGGCTGCGGACCGGGTGCTCTATGATGCAAAGCCGCCGGAAAAGGGTGCCCTGCCCGGCGGAACGGGGCTGAGGATCGACTGGAGCCTGCTGGCGGGCGCGGCGCATCCGCGGCCGTGGATCCTGGCGGGGGGGCTCGATCCCGCCAACGTTGCAGAGGCCATCGCCACCACCGGGGCCGATTTCGTCGACGTGTCCTCTGGCGTCGAAAGCGCGCGCGGGGTGAAGGACCCGGCCCGCATCAGGGCGTTCTGCGCCGCAGCGCTGGGACAATAAACCTGCGCCAACAGCAAAGGGCGGCCCGTTGCCGGACCGCCCTCCGCTCGGTGGACTTGGGACCGAGGATCAGAACTTGATGCCGACGCCCGCGACCAGCGCGTCCGAACCCGGCTGCAGGTTGCGTTCGAAGTTGTGGCGATATTCGCCCTTCACGTAGAAACGGTTGCCGATGCCCTGCTCGACGCCAGCGCCAGCGTGCCACGAACCTTCGCACAGGTCGCACGGTTCGGTGGTGTAGCCGCCGTTGCCGTACAGCTTGGTCTGGTTCATCTTGGCGCCGATGCGGCCGGTGAGACCCCAGGCAACCTTGGTGCCGCTGGTGCCGATCTTGTCGCCAGACACTTCGACGCCGGCGAAGGCCGCGCTGCCCAGATCGAAGTCATAACCGGCGGCGGCGCCCCAGGTGTCCTCGGTGGTGCCGTTCGACCAGAGCGCGCCACCGCGCACTTCGACGCGGGCTTCGTTGGCAAGGGCGGGAGTCGCGATCGCCAGCGAGGCGATGAGCGGGAGGACGATCTTCTTCATGGGAAACTCCTTGGATTCCATTGGTATTTTCATTCAGGCCCAGGTCATGGGCTGAGGTGCAGGTAGGGAAGGCTTGCTTGCGGGGCAATGAACCGCCTGTTCAGAAATTGTCATAAACAGAAATGCTGTTGCACATTTGCATCATATAGTTTCGTATTCGAAGCAATATCCTGCCCTTTGAGGAATGCCCGGCCCGCACGAAAACAGGGCTGAAATGCTGGACTTCGCCGCCCTGCTCTGCCAATCGCGGCGGCCATGACCACGGCCAATTCCTATCGCACCCAGCCCGACGAGCGCGGGCATTTCGGCCAGTTCGGCGGGCGCTACGTCGCCGAAACGCTGATGCCGCTGATCTTGGATCTTGAGCGGGAATATACTGCGGCGAAGGCAGATCCGGCGTTCAAGGCGCAGTTCGACGACCTGCTGGAACATTACGTCGGCCGCCCCAGCCCGCTCTACTTCGCCCCGCGCCTGACGGAAGAACTGGGCGGCGCGCAGGTCTGGTTCAAGCGCGACGAGCTCAACCACACGGGCGCGCACAAGATCAACAATTGCATCGGCCAGATCCTGCTGGCGATCCGCATGGGCAAGACCCGGATCATCGCCGAAACCGGCGCGGGCCAGCACGGGGTTGCCACGGCCACGGTCTGCGCGCGCTTCGGCCTGCCCTGCACCGTGTTCATGGGCGCGACCGACGTCGCTCGCCAGGCCCCCAACGTGTTCCGCATGAAGCTGCTCGGCGCGGAAGTCCGCCCGGTGACGGCTGGCGCGGCGACGCTGAAGGACGCAATGAACGAGGCGCTGCGCGACTGGGTCGCCAATGTCCACGACACCTTCTACATCATCGGCACCGCGGCGGGTCCGCACCCCTATCCGGAGCTGGTCCGCGATTTCCAGAGCGTGATCGGCCGCGAAGCGCGCGAACAGATGCTGGCGCGCACCGGCCGCCTGCCCGACCTGCTGGTCGCGGCAATTGGCGGGGGCAGCAATGCCATCGGCCTGTTCCACCCGTTCCTCGATGACAGCAGCGTGAAGATGCTCGGCGTCGAGGCGGCGGGCTATGGCCTCGACAAGGACCACGCCGCATCGCTGGCGGGCGGGCGTCCGGGCATCCTCCACGGCAACAAGACCTACCTGCTGCAGGACGATGACGGTCAGATCATCGAAGGTCATTCGATCAGCGCCGGTCTCGATTATCCGGGCATCGGGCCGGAACACGCCTGGCTGAAGGAAATCGGCCGCGTCGATTACACCTCCGTCACCGATGAAGAGGCGCTCGATGCCTTCCAGTTGCTGTGCCGCACCGAAGGGATCATCCCCGCGCTGGAACCCAGCCACGCCATCGCCGCGGTCAAGAAGGTCGCGCCGACCATGCCGAAGGACAGCATCATCCTCGCCAACCTCTGCGGACGCGGCGACAAGGACATCTTCTCGGTCGCCGAACACCTGGGGGTGTCGCTGTGAGCCGGTTCGAACGCGCTTTCGCCAAAGGTCCGGCGCTCGTCACCTTCGTGACCGGCGGTGATCCGACGCCGGATGCCACGCCCGCGATCCTCGATGCGCTGGTCGAGGGCGGCGCCGACGTGATCGAGCTGGGCATGCCCTTCACCGATCCGATGGCCGATGGTCCGGCGATCCAGAACGCCAATATCCGCGCGCTGGAAGCGGGCACCAAGACCGCCGATCTGCTGCGCATTGCCGCCGATTTCCGCACGCGGCACCCGGACGTGCCGCTGGTGCTGATGGGCTATGCCAATCCGATGACGATTCGCGGCTCGGAATGGTTCGCGCAGCAATGCGCGAAGGCCGGGGTCGACGGGGTGATCTGCGTCGATATCCCGCCCGAGGAAGACCAGGAACTTGGCCCGGCGCTGCGCGCGGCGGGGATTTCGCTGATCAGGCTCGCCACCCCCACCACCGATACGGCGCGGCTGCCTGCGGTGCTCGAAGGGTCCTCGGGGTTCCTCTATTACGTCTCGGTCGCAGGCATCACCGGGATGCAGCAGGCCGCGCAGGCGAGCATCGAGGAGGCCGTCGCCCGGCTCAAGGCCAAGGCGACGATCCCGGTGGCAGTCGGCTTCGGCGTGCGCACCCCGGCCCAGGCAGCCGAGATCGCCAAGGTGGCCGATGGCGTCGTCGTCGGCTCGGCGCTGGTCGATCTGGTCGCGCAGCATGGCAAGGATGCCGCAGGCCCGGTGCGCGACCTGACCCGCGCGCTGGCCGAGGCTGTTCACACGGCACGGGCTTAGAGACCTTCGTCATTGCGAGGGGCGCAGCCCCGCGGCAATCCAGGGCCGCGCAAACCGCCCTGGATTGCTTCGCTTCGCTCGCAATGACGATCTTTTTGGATTAGGACGTCCCCATGAGCTGGCTCAACCGCGTTCGCAATTCGCTTCCCTTCACGCAGAAGCGGGACACTCCCGACAACCTGTGGATCAGCTGCCCTTCGTGCAAGGAAATGCTGTTCACCAAGGAGTACGAGGAAAACCTCTCGGTCTGCCCGCGCTGCGATCATCACGGACGGATCGGCGCCGACGCGCGGTTGGAGCAACTGCTCGATCCGGGTTTCACGGTGCTCGATGCGCCCAAGGTCAAGGAAGACCCGCTCAAGTTCCGCGATTCAAAGAAGTATCCGGACCGGCTCAAGGCCGCCCGCGCCGCCAATCCGCACCCTGATGCGCTGACCAATGCGCTGGGCGCGATCGACGGGCACAAGTGCGTGCTGGGCGTGCAGGACTTCGCCTTTATGGGCGGGTCGATGGGCATGGCGGTGGGCGCAGCCTTCGTGGCCGGAGCCGACCGCGCGCTCAAGGAAAAGTGCGCCTATGTCATCTGCACCGCCGCCGGCGGCGCGCGGATGCAGGAAGGTATCCTCAGCCTGATGCAGATGCCCAAGACCACGGTCGCGGTGCGCCGCCTCGCTCAGGCGAACCTGCCCTATATCGTTGTGCTGACCGATCCCACCACCGGCGGCGTCACCGCCAGCTACGCCATGCTGGGCGATGTCCAGATCGCGGAGCCCGGCTGCCTGATCGGCTTTGCCGGCCAGCGCGTGATCCAGGACACGATCCGCGAAAAGCTGCCCGAAGGCTTCCAGCGCGCCGAATACCTGCTGGAACACGGCATGATCGACATGGTGGTCCACCGCCGCGACCTGAAGGCGCGGCTGGCATCCGTGCTGGATTACCTGACGGCGGCGAAGGCCGCATAACAACCATGCCGGCGCAAGCCGGTGACAGTCTTCCCCCCTCCCGCCTGCGGGAGGGGCCGGGGGAGGGAATGTTCCGGAGCGGCCTCTAACAAGCCCTCCCCAAACCCCTCCCGCAAGCGGGAGGGGCTTCCCAGTGAAAGACTTCGCCATTTCCGATAACCCCCGCGTCCAGGCGCAGCTGGACCGGCTGGGGGCGCTCAGCCTGCCGCAGGGGCGGATCGGGCTGGAGACGATTCACGCGCTGCTCGCCCGGCTGGGCGATCCGCAAAAGGCTTTGCCCCCGGTATTCCACGTCGCCGGGACCAACGGCAAGGGCTCCACCTGCGCCTACCTGCGCGCCATGCTGGAAGCGCAGGGGCTGACCGTCCACGCCGCGACCAAGCCGCACCTCGTACGCTACAACGAGCGCATTCGGGTGGCGGGGCAGCTGATCTCCGACGACCTGCTGGCCGACCTTCTGGAGGAAGTGCTGGATGCGGGCGCGGACCTCGCCCCCAGCTTCTTCGAGGTGACGACGGCGGCGACCTTCCTCGCCTTCCACCGCATCCCGGCGGACGTCTGCGTGATCGAGGTCGGGCTTGGCGGGCGCTTCGATGCGACCAACGTGCTGGACAGACAGGCCGCCTGCGGGATCGCCTCGCTCGGCATCGATCATGAGGCGTTCCTGCTCGCTCCCGAAGAAGGCGTCCCGCAGCAGCCGCTGTGCCGGATCGGCTTCGAGAAGGCCGGCATCGCCCGCCCCGGCGTGCCGTTGGTAACGCAAGGCTATCCCACCCAAGTCACCCGCACGGTGATCGAGCACGCCATGAAGGTGGGCGCGCGCACTGCGATCCGGGGGCTGGACTGGTTCGCCGAGGTGGGGGACGCGGGCATCGCCTATCGCGACCGGCAGGGCGAACTCACTCTGCCCCTACCCATCCTCGCCGGCATTCACCAGGCCGACAACGCCGCGCTCGCCGTCGCCATGCTGCGCCACCAGTCGCAGGTCGCGGTCTCGCCAGAGGCAATGGCGCAAGGCATCCGAGCGGCGCGCTGGCCCGCGCGGCTGCAATTGCTGGGTGATGGTCCGCTGACCGCGCTGGTGCCGGGACGGCGGGTCTGGCTCGATGGTGGCCACAATGTCGACGCCGGGCTGGCGATCGCTCGCTATTTCGCAGGAGCTTCGCGCTTTCACCTGATCACCGGGATGCTGGCAAACAAAGACCCATCGGCCATCGTCAGGCCGCTCGCGGAGCAGTTGCTCAGCCTGTCGGTGGTTCCCGCTCCGGGCCACGATGCCCACGCCCCGGAGGACTTCGCGCCGTTCACCAGCCTGCCGGTCCAGTCCTTCCCGGACGTTCCCGCCGCGCTCGCTGCCTTGCCCGATGAAGGCGACGTTCTGATCTGCGGCTCGCTCTACCTTGCGGGCGAGGTGCTGCGGCTCAACCGGGAGTTTCCGGACTGATCAGTGCGGGGTTTCGGGATCGCCGTCCTTGCCGCCGCCTGCCGTACCCATCGCCGCATCGACCAGGCCGCTGCGGCTCATCCACCAGAACAGCACGATGCCGGGCACCGCCAGCGCGGTGGTGAGCAGGTAGAAGTTCACGTAGCCCATCGATTCGATGATCCCCCCGGCAGTGGTTCCGGTGACGAACCGGCCCACCACGCTCGCCCCGGCGGAGATCAGCGCATACTGGGCTGCCGTGAAGCGCAGGTCGCACAGCGCCGAGAAATAGGCGACCACCACGACCCCGCCAAAGCCGGACGCCGCATTCTCGAACCCGATCGCCCCGGCCATGCCGAGGTTGGAATGCCCCGCCGCCGCCAGCGCCGCGAAACTGAAGTTCGATACGCACATCAGCACCAGCGCCAGCAGGACCGAACGCTTGAGGCCCATCCGGGCATAGGCCACGCCGCCCACGAAGATGCCGATGAGATAGGCCCAGAAGCCCACGCCGACGTCGTAGATCGCGATCTCGTCGTTGCTGAAGCCAAGGTCGTCGAACAGCAGGCGAAAGGTCAGATTGGCCAGGGTGTCGCCGATCTTGTGGACCAGGATGAAGGCCAGCACGAGCAGCGCGCCGCTGCGCTGGAAGAACTCGGCAAAGGGGCCGGAAATCGATTGCCAGACCTCGGCCAGGCCCTTGCGCGCCAGCGGTTCGCGGTGGCGTTCCGGTTCGCCCAGCAGCACGGCGGTCAGCATCGCGGGCACGGCAAAGGCCGCGCAGGCGAGGTAGGCATTGTCCCACCCCGAACGCGCCGCGACCAGCAGCGCAAGCGCACCCGCGCCGGCCGAGCCGATCCGCCAGCCGTATTGCGACATGCCCGAACCGACGCCGAGCTGATAGGGCTTGAGCGTTTCGATGCGGTAGGCATCGATCACGATGTCGAAGGTCGCTCCGGCCACGCCGACCAGAATCGCCGCTGTGGCGGTTGCGGCGATGTCGGCGGCAGGATCGACCAGCGCGAGATTGACCACTGCGGCGATCACCAGCACGCCCGCCACCAGCATCCACGACACCCGCTGGCCCAGTTTGCCGATCACCGGCAGCCGCACCCCATCGACGATCCACGCCCAGAACACCTTGAGGTTGTAGACCAGGAACGCGAGCGTGAAGGCGGTGACGGTCTTCTTGTCGATCCCGTCCTGCGCCAGCCGCGTGGTCAGCGTCGCGCCGATCATTGCATAGGGAAAGCCGGAGGAGACGCCCAGGAAGAAGGCAGCGAGCGATTCCTTCTCCAGATAGGGGTGAAGCGCGGGAATTCGCCGCGCGGCGATCGCAATCACGACCACCGCAACCAGAATCACCACCAGAGTTGTCGGCATGTCGCGCTCCCGAGCGAAGAATTGGCGCGAACCTAGCGGGGAATTGCGGTATGCCTAGCCCCATGGCGACGACTTCCACACTTGCGCCGACGACGCCCACCCGGGGACAGCTCGCCCTGGCGCGCCAGATCGCGGACGGGTGCAACCGGACCGGAGCCGGGATCGCCCGCGTTCCCGCCTCGGTCTACACCGATCAGGCGCACTGGAACCGGGAAAAGGCGCTGCTGTTCGCCCGCCTGCCGCAAGTGCTGTGCCCATCGGCGCTGGTTCCCCAGCCCGACATGGCGGTGCCCCACGATGCCAGCGGCCGCCCGTTGCTGATCACCCGCGACAGCGCAGGCGTGGCGCACGTTTTCCTCAACGTCTGCACCCATCGCGGCACCCGGCTGGTCGAGGGCGGCGAGGTCCAGTGTGCGCGCCGCCTGATCTGCCCCTATCACGCCTGGAGCTTTGCCACCGACGGACGGCTGCTCGCCCTGCCCCGGTCCGAGACCTTCCCGGGCCTCGACAAGGCGGACCACCACCTGGTCGAGCTGCCCAGCTGCGAGGCGGGCGGGCTGATCTGGTTCGCCCCGGGCGCCGAGGCCGATTTCGGCCTGGTGCGCGAACTCGGCGCGGATTTCGATGCCTTCGCGCTGGCAGGACAGCACCTGTTCGCCCGCCAGACGCACGAGGTGGCGGGCAACTGGAAGCTGATCATGGACGCCTTCCTGGAAAGCTACCACGTGGCCCGGCTGCATGCGCAGACCATCGGGCGCTTCTTCCGCGACGGGGTGACCTCCGGCGACCAGATCGGCCCGCACCAGCGCAGCCTGGTCTGCCGGGCGGAGGAACTGGACGCGGTGGACTTTACCGACATGGCCGCGCTGCGCCGCGTCGGAACCTTCGCCTACCAGCTGTTCCCGGCGACGGTGGTTGTCGTCAGCCCCGACTACGTCAACCTGATGACGCTGTGGCCGCAGGCGCACGACCGCACCCTGGTCGAGGACTTCATGCTGATCCCCGAGCCTCCCGCCAGCGACAAGGCGCGCGATCACTGGCAGCGCAGCTGGGACCTGCTCGACGGCGGGGTTTTCGCGGGCGAGGATTTCCGCGCCGCCGCGCTCGGACAGCAGGGGCTCACCAGCGGAGCAATCAAGCAGCTGACGCTCGGCACCCTCGAAGGTGGCATCCGCCGCTTCCACGAGATCTGCGCCGAGCAGATGGCGCTGGCGGAGGCGTCGTCCCGGGCTTGACCCGGGACCGCTGGCCGGATCACGCCAGCTAGCGGCTTTGCACTTGCCACCGGTCCCGGATCAAGTCCGGGACGACGCAATCCCCCTCCCCTTTCACGGCGCGGCAGTTGGGGCTAAGGGGCGGCTATGACCACCCCTTCCCCCGAACGTACCGGCGACCGCATCGCCAAGCTGCTGGCCCGCGCCGGCATCGCCAGCCGCCGCGAGGTCGAGCGGATGATCGCCGAAGGCCGCGTGAAGATCGGAGAGGAGGTCGTCACCACTCCCGCCACCCTGCTCACCAGCCTCAAGGGCGTGACGGTTGATGGTAAGGCGGTGAAGGCGCCGGAAGCCGCGCGGTTGTTCGCTTTCCACAAGCCTTCGGGCCTGCTCACTGCCGAACGCGATCCGGCCGGCCGGCCGACGATCTACACCGCGCTGCGCAATGCCCTGCCGCCGGGCACCCCCCGGCTGATGCCGGTCGGGCGGCTCGACATCAACACCGAAGGACTGCTGCTGCTGACCAACGACGGCGGGCTCAAGCGGGCGATGGAACTGCCCGCCAGCGGCGTGCCGCGCACCTACCGCGCCCGCACCTTTGGCGACATCAGCCAGGAACAGCTCGAGGAACTCAGCGAGGGCGTGACCATCGAGGGCATGCATTACGGCTCGATCATCGCCAACATGGAGCGCCGCACCGGGCGCAACCAGTGGATCGAGCTGACCCTGACCGAGGGCAAGAACCGCGAAGTGCGCCGCGTTTTGGAACACCTGGGGCTCCAGGTCAGCCGACTGCTGCGCACCAGCTACGGCCCGTTCGAACTGCTCGACCTGCCGCGCGGTCAGGCGGTGGAAATCCGTCCCGTTGAAGTCGAACGCTTTCGCAAGACGCTGAAGGGCGACGTGACGAACGAAGCTCCGCGCGCCTCCCACGAACATGCGCGGCTGCGCGTCCAGAAGGCCCGCCGCCGGTGAGGATCATTGCCGGGGACTGGCGCGGGCGAAAGCTGACCGCGCCCGCGGGTGACACCACCCGCCCCACCGCCGACCGCACCCGCGAGACGCTGTTCTCGATGCTGGTCAGCCGCCTTGGCAGCTTCGAGGGGCTGAGCGTGGCCGACCTGTTCGCCGGTTCCGGCGCGCTGGGGCTCGAGGCGCTGTCACGCGGCGCGGCGCGCTGCACTTTCGTGGAGCAGGACGCCGCGGCGCTGAAGGCGTTGAAGGCCAATGTCGCCGCACTGGAGGCGGGAACCCGGGCAGACGTCCGCGCCTCTTCGGTGCTCTCGCTCGGTCCGGCGAAGGAGCCGCTCGACCTGCTGCTGCTCGATCCGCCCTACAATTCGGGCGCGGGCGGCGTGGCGCTCGACAAGCTTCAGCGGCTCGGTTGGATCGGACCGGCGACGTGGATCAGTCTGGAAACCGCCGCCAGTGAAGAACCTGAAGTAAAGGGACTGGAAGCGGTCGCCGACCGCAAGGTCGGCAAGGCACGGCTGACCCTGTTCAGGATGCCGGGCGCGCCAGACTGACGCCCAGCAGGGTGAGCGCGCCCGCACCGGCGAGCAGCAGCCCGATTGAGCCGCCCATCCCCGCATTGCTCAGCGCCTTGGCGGCCAGCGGCGTGACCGCTCCGCCCAGGATGCCGCCCGCGTTGAACGCCACCGAGACCCCGCTGTAGCGCACCGGCACCGGGTAGAGCGTCGGCAGCCAGCCGCCGAGCGGGCCATAGACGAAGCCCATCGTCAGCAGCGCCGCCGACAGCGTCACGAACACCAGCAGCGCCGAACCGGACGCAAGGCCGGGGCCGAAGGCAATGCCGACCGCGACCGTTGCGACCGCTCCCCACAGTAGCACCGCGCGGGCGCTCGACTTGTCGGACAGCCAGGCCGCCAGCATGATCCCCAGCGCCAGGAAGCAGTTGGCTCCCAGTTGCAGCCCCAGGAACTCCTCGCGCGCATAGCCGAGCGATCGGGTGCCGATGTCGAGCGCGAAGGCGGTGGAAAGATAGAACAGCGCAAAGCAGGCCACCACGCCCGCGCTGCCCGCCAGCACCGCCCCCCAATGATCGCGCAGCAACTTGGCCAGCGGCACGGCGGGCGGCGGTGCGGCTTCCAGCGCGGCGCGAAAGGCCGGCGTCTCGCCGATGTTGAGCCGCACCCACAGGCCGATGCCGACCAGCAGCGCCGAGGCGAGGAAGGGCACGCGCCAGCCCCAGCTGAGGAAATCTTCGTCTCCCAGCCACATGCCCAGCAACAGGAACAGCCCGTTGGCGGCCAGGAAGCCAACCGGCGCGCCGAGCTGCGGCGCAGAGCCGAAACGGGATTCATAGCCTTTGGGCGCGTTCTCAACCGCCAGCAGGGCCGCCCCGCCCCACTCCCCGCCAAGGCCGAAGCCCTGCCCGAAGCGCAGTACGCACAGCAGCAATGGTGCGATTACCCCCGCCTGCGCATGGCTGGGCAGGAAGGCGATCAGCAGGGTCGATCCGCCCATCAGCAGCAGCGAGGCGACCAGCGTCGCCTTGCGCCCGATCCGGTCGCCGAAATGGCCGAAGGCAATCGCTCCGACGGGCCGCGCCAGAAAAGCGATCCCGAACACCATGAAGGCCTGAAGCCCCTGTGCCTCTGGCGAGCTTTGCGGGAAGAACAACTGCCCGAACACCAGCGCCGTCGCCGTCGCGAAGACGTAGAAATCGTAGAACTCCACCGCCGTCCCGGTGAGCGAGGCGGTGAGGATGCGCGAATGCTGGCGGTACGGCGAAGTCATGGCGCGCAGCGATGCGGTGCGCGCGCGCTGCCGTCAATGCCCCGCGTGGTGCTGCCAGCTTCTCCCTCGACCGTCACCCTGAACTTGTTTCAGGGTCCATCTGGTCGCAGGCTCTTTGCTGTCGATGGAGCACCGGGCAAGCGGCCGAATGGATGCTGAAGCAAGTTCAGCATGACGGGTTGATAGTGCGGACTTGTGCTGCCTCCCCGCCGCTACGGCCGACGCATCTCGCTCGCCGGCTGGCCGGGCCAATGGTCGAGCGGCCAGTTGCCAAAGTTCAGCCCGGCCTGCCGGGGGTTGATACAGGCGTCGGTCACGACCGGCGTGCAGACCACATAGACCTGCCCGTCCACCCGCACCCGGGTCGGCCGTCCGCGCGAATCGCGTTCGACGATCTCGCCCGCCTGCCGGTCGATGCCCCAGGCATAGGCCTTGCCGCGCGCAGCGGCGGTGCGGGCGTTGGCGGACTTGGCCTTGCTCGCCTTGTGCGCCACGTGCTTGCCCATGTGGCTGTGCGGCACGGCGACGGTGGGAGTGGCGGCCAGCGCGGCGGCGCCGGCGATCAGGATCAGCTTGTTCATCGGGAAACTCCTTTCACGATACGAACCTGCCCGCTGCATCAACGCGCGGCCCCCCTGCAGGTTCCCCTGCCCCCTTGCGCCGGGGGGCGATGTTCCCTAGCTGTTCGCGCGTGTCCCCGCAGAACGAATCCCCCTCCGATCCGCTGATCGACGGTCTCAACCCGCCGCAGCGCGAAGCCGTGCTGACCACGGAGGGGCCGGTGCTGATGCTGGCCGGGGCGGGCACCGGCAAGACCGCGGCGCTGACCGCACGGCTCGCCCATATCATCCGCAGCCGCCTTGCCTGGCCGAGCGAGATCCTCTGCGTCACCTTCACCAACAAGGCCGCGCGCGAAATGCGCGAGCGGGTGGGCCAGCTGGTCGGCCCGGCAGTGGAAGGGATGCCCTGGCTCGGCACGTTCCACGCCATCGCCGCCAAGATGCTGCGCCGTCATGCGGAGCTGGCCGGCCTCCAATCGAACTACACGATCATCGACACCGACGATCAGCTGCGCGTGCTGAAACAGCTGATCGTGGCCGAGGGGCTGGACGAAAAGCGCTGGCCCGCCCGCCAACTGGCCCAGTGCATCGACCGCTGGAAGAACCGGGGCCTCAACCCCGCCGATCTCGACGCCGGGGAAAGCGAGGCCTACGCCAACGGCAAGGGCCAGCGGTTCTACCAGCTCTATCAGGAGCGGCTGAAGGCGCTCAACGCCTGCGATTTCGGCGATCTGCTGCTCCACATGCTCAACGTGCTGCGCAAGCACCGCGACGTGCTGGAGCACTACCAGCAGCGCTTCAAATACGTGATGGTGGACGAATACCAGGACACCAACCAGGTCCAGTACCTGTGGCTGCGTCTGCTCGCCCAGCCGCGCCACAACATCTGCGTCGTGGGCGACGACGACCAGTCGATCTATTCCTGGCGCGGCGCGGAAGTGGCCAATATCCTGCGGTTCGAAAAGGATTTTCCGGGCGCCAGGGTGATCCGGCTGGAGCAGAATTATCGCTCCACGCCCGACATTCTCGCCGCCGCCTCAGGCCTGATCGACGCCAATTCCGAACGGCTCGGCAAGACGCTGTGGACCGAGGCGAGCGGGGGCGACAAGGTCCGCGTGATCGGCGTCTGGGACGGCCCCGAGGAAGCCCGCCGGATCGGCGACGAGGCCGAACGGCTGGAGCGCGAGGGCGCACCGCTGTCCCGCGTCGCAATCCTCGTGCGCGCCCAGTTCCAGACCCGCGAGCTGGAAGACCGCTTCATCGCCATCGGCCTGCCCTACAAGATCGTCGGCGGCTTCCGGTTCTACGAGCGCGCCGAAATCCGCGATGCGCTGGCCTATCTGCGGCTGGTGACACAGCCGAGCGACGACCTCGCGTTCGAGCGGATCTACAACACGCCCAAGCGCGGCCTTGGCGACAAGACGCTGGAAAAGCTCCACCGCCACGCCCGCGCGCGCGGCGTGCCGCTGAGCCTGGCAGCGGTGGAGATCGTCGATACCGACGAACTGCCCGCGCGGGCGCGCAACACCCTGCTCTCGCTGATGCGCGATGTGGCGCGCTGGCGCGATCTCGCGAAGACCGCCTCCCCGGCGGAACTCGCCCGCACCGTGCTGGAGGAAAGCGGCTACACCGCCGCGCTTCAGGCGGAAAAAAGCGCGGAGAGCGCGGGACGGCTCGAAAACCTCGCCGAACTCGCCCGGGCGATGGAGGAATACGAAACGCTTGGCGATTTCCTGGAACACGTCAGCCTGGTGATGGACAACGAGGCCAACGAACAGGCCGAGAAGATCACCATCATGACCATCCACGCCGCCAAGGGGCTGGAATTCGACCATGTGTTCCTGCCCGGCTGGGAAGAAGGCGTGTTCCCCAGCCAGCGGGCGATGGACGAAGGCGGCTTGCGCAGTCTGGAGGAGGAGCGCCGCCTCGCCTACGTCGCGATCACCCGCGCGCGGCGGCGCTGCACGATCCTTCACGCGGCAAACCGGCGGATCTATGGCCAGTGGACCAGTTCGATCCCCAGCCGCTTCATCGCCGAACTGCCCGAAGCTCATGTCGAGCAGGAAACGACCCTGTCGGGCGGGGCCTCGCTGTGGAAGGCGCAGTGGTCGGAAGCGTCCGATCCCTTCGCCCATGTCGCCAATGCCCAGCCCGCGCGGACGATGACGCGCGGCCCCGGCTGGCAGCGCGCTGCCGCGCAGAGCTATGACCCCACCCCGCGCCGCCTGCCCGAGGCAACGCGCTCTGCCGCCAGCTTCGCCGCCAAGCCGCGCAGCGACATGACGCTGGGGGCGCGGGTGTTCCACGAAAAGTTCGGCTACGGCACCGTCACCGCGCAGGAAGGCAACAAGCTGGAGATCGAATTCGAGACGGCGGGGCCGAAGAGGGTGATCGACAGTTTCGTCAAACTCGCGACCTGAGCAGCAGCGGCAGCGCAGCGATCGCCAGCGCGGCGGCCACTGCAAAACCTGCGCCAGTCAGGAAGGTCAGGTCCGCCCCGCCCCGGTCCCACAGCAGCCCGGCCAGCACGCTCGCGGCCAGCAGCGTCAGCCCCGTCGCCAGGTTGAACAGGCCAAAGGCCGAACCGCGCAGGTCGGCGCGCGAATGCTCCGCCACCAGCTGCGCAAGCAGGCCCTGGGTGAGCGCCATGTGCAGACCCCACAGCAGAATCCCGGCAAAGCACAGGACAAGGCCGCCGGCGAAGGCGAGCAGCAGGTCGGCCACCACCAGGCAGGCGACCCCGGCCAGCAGCAGCCACCAGGTGCCGATCCGGTCGGCCAGCGCTCCTGCCGGATAGGCTCCAGCGGCGTAAACCACATTCATCGCCA
>JAYRMP010000014.1:0-46884 GCA_041912655.1 Novosphingobium sp.
AAGTGGCAGGTCTATCAACTGTTGCCGCTGCGGTGCGCCTTGCCGTAACGGCAGCGCCGTGACGCATGTCAAATAATTGTCACGCAAGCGTCCTAGAAGTGCCTGCGAATCGTCATATCCGCTCGTTTCATGCCCAGAAAGGCCAGCCTGTGAGCCGCATTGTCAAATCTTCCGCCCTTGCACTGGCGCTTGCCACGGGCTGGGTGTCCCCGGCCCAGGCGGCCGCCGCGAACCAGGCCAGCGTGGCTGACCAGCTGGCAGCAATGCAGGCCCAGCTCGACCGGCTGAACGCCCGGGTCGACACGCTGGAAGGACAGGTAGCGCAGGAACGCGCCCGCGCCGACGCCGCCGAAGCGCGCACCGGTGCCGCAATCGCCGAGGCGCAGGCCGCGCGGGCCGAGGCTGCGAAGCTCGCTACCGCTCCCGCAAAACCGGCTGAACCGCCGGTTGCGGTTGCGTGGAAGGGCGCGCCCGAGTTCACCCGCAAGGATGGCTGGAGCTTCAAGCCTCGCGGCCGTCTGCATCTCGATGCGGGTGGTGTTTCCGCCCCCGGCGCGCTGGCCTCCTCGACCCTGGGCGATGTGCGCATGCGGGTCCGCCGTGCGCGCCTGGGCTTCGAAGGCACTGTGCCGGGTGGGCTCGGCTACAAGCTTGAGGCGGACCTGGCCAACGGCAGTGTCGGGTTCGGTGACGTGCAGCTGTCCTACAGCCCGGCCAATGCGCCGCTGATCCTGCGGATCGGCAATTTCGAGACGCTCAATTCGATGGAGCAGATCTCCAGCTCCAACTACAATTCCTTTATCGAGCGCTCGACCTTCAACGACGCCTTCACCAACGCGCGCCGCCTGGGCGCGGCGCTGGCGTGGAAGAGCAGGAACGACGATCTGCGCGCCGAAGTGGGGCTGTTTGCCGGCCATTCGATCGACAGCAGCCTCGACAACGATGGCTGGATCGGTGCCGCGCGGCTGGTCTATGCGCCCAAGGCGCTGGGCGGGCAGCTGCATCTTGGCGTCAATTACCAGTACCGGGACTTCGCCTCGAACATCGCGGGCGGCACCTCCAGCGGCACGGCGATGCCCTCGGTCAACCAGCTGGCCCGTTACCGCGCGCGGCCCGGCAGCCAGCTGACCGACGTGCGCTTTGTCGACACCGGCAATTTCGCGGCCCACGGCGATTCGGTGCTGGGGCTGGAAGCCATGGCGATCTTCAAGGGCCTGTACCTGGCGGGCGAGGCGCAGTGGGTGAAGACGCGCGCCTATCGCGCTGGCGATCTGGCCACCGGCGCGGATGCCTTCAGCGGCGGCAACAGCGCCGTGGTGCCGCTGTCCGATCCCTCGTTCTTCGGAGCATACGGCGAAGTCGGCTATTTCCTGACCGGCGAGACGCGCGGCTACAAGCGCGGCGAAGGCACCTGGGCGCGGACCAAGGTGCTGAACCCTGTCAGCAAGGGCGGGATGGGCGCACTGCAGCTGGCGCTGCGCTATGAATATCTCGACCTGTCGGACGCGGCGCTGACCGGCGGCCTGACCAACAACTTCACCACCGGGGCGACCAGCCTGGCGGGGCTCGACGCCCGCCTTGGACGCGGCGGGACGCAATCGCTCTATCTCGTCGGGCTGAACTGGTACCTCAGCGATTACATGCGCTTCATGGTCAACTATGGCCGGGCCGAGGTGCAGGGCGGGCCGCTGGCATCGCAGGTGCTCCCCACCTCGACCGAGCCGGTCAACCAGCGCGGATATGGCGTGAACGTGCTCCAGACCCGGATGCAGATCGACTTCTAGAGGCTCGCCAGCGCGTGCAGCAGCTGATCGTAATGATCGATGACCCTGTCCGCGCCCAGTTCGGCAGGCGGCAAATCGCAGAACCCGAAGCTGACCGCGACCGAGGGTAGCCCCGCCGCGCGCGCCGCGCCGGTATCGAAGGTCGTGTCGCCGACGAAGGCGGCGCGGCCCCCGCCAAGGCGCTCGACCATTGCGTGGAGAGCGTCGGGCGCGGGCTTCAGCGGCCATGTGCCCGCGCCGATCACGCAGGCAAAGCGCCGCGTCAGATCCAGCTCGTCGAGCAGCCGGTCGGTAAGGTGCTGGGGCTTGTTGGTCACTACCGCGATCTTCGCACCCGCGGCGTCCAGCGCATCGAGCATCGCCTCGCCGCCGGGGTAATGGCAGGTGTGGATGGCGATGTTGGCCTCGTAATAGGCCAGCAGTTCGGCATAGAGCCCGTCGCTGTCGATCCCCTCGTCGCCGCCGGTCAGCGCGAGCGCGCGGCGCAGCATCAGCCGCGATCCGCCGCCGATCAGACCATAAACGGCCTCTCCTGCCACGGGAGGACGGCCGATCAGGTGCAGCGCGTGATTCACCGCCGCGCCAAGATCGCCCGAAGTGTCGAGCAGGGTGCCGTCGAGATCGAAACCGACGATGGAGAAGGGAATGCCAGTCATTCCGCGCCCCTAGCCGTTCGTGTCGAGCGAAGTCGAGACACGTTTCGCTCGGCGTCCCGACCTCGCTGGGCACCAACCGGGGTCTCGCGATCCCCATAGTGGAAACGGCAAGAATTTGGTGGCATGGCTCGCTTCATGACTGCCTCCCCCGATCTCGCTATCGTCGTCCTCGCCGCAGGCAAGGGCACCCGCATGAAGAGCGACCTGCACAAGGTCCTGCACCCCATCGCCGGGCGGCCGATGCTCGAACACCTGCTGGCCAGCGCCGCCGAACTGGCTCCGCAGCGACAGGTGGTGATTGCCGGGCACGGGCGCGAGCAGCTGGAGGCGCAGCTGGGCGCGCGCGCGACGATCGCGGTGCAGGAGCCGCAGCTGGGCACAGGCCACGCGGTGCAGCAGGCGGAAGGCGCGCTGGCGGGCTTTTCCGGCGACGTGCTGATCCTCTATGGCGATGTGCCGTTCGTCTCCGCCGCGACGATGCGGGCGATGATCGAGCGGCTCCACGCGGCGGACAACCCCGCCGTCGTCGTGCTCGGCTTCGAACCGGCCGATACATTGCAGTATGGCCGCGTCATCGCCGAGCAGGGCCAGATCGTGAAGATGGTCGAGCACAAGGACGCAAGCGAGGCCGAGCGCGCCTGCCGCCTGTGCAATTCGGGCTTGATGGCCGCGCGCTCCGATGAATTGTTCGGCCTGCTCGCGCGGGTCGGCAACGATAACGCGGCGGGCGAATACTACCTGGTCGACGTGGTCAACGTCGCCAATGCCGATGGACGGCTCTGCGCCGTGGTTGTCACGCCCGATGCCCATGAAGTGGAAGGAATTAACAGCCGTGCCGAACTGGCCGAGGCGGAAAGCCGCTGGCAGCAGCGCCGCCGCCGTACCGCGATGGACGATGGCGCAACGCTGATCGCGCCCGAAACCGTGTGGTTCGCCTGGGATACGCAACTTGGCCGCGACGTGCTGATCGAACCCAACGTATTCTTCGGACCCGGAGTGGAAGTCGCCGACAAGGTCAAGATCCGCGCCAATTGCCACATCGAGGGCGCGCGCATCGCAAGCCACTGCGAGGTCGGCCCCTTCGCCCGGCTGCGCCCCGGTGCGGTGCTGGAGGAGAAGGCCAAGATCGGCAACTTCGTCGAAATGAAGAAGGCGACCATGGGCAAGGGCGCCAAGGCCAACCACCTGTCCTACATCGGCGATGCCGAGGTCGGCGCCGGCGCAAACATCGGCGCGGGCACCATCACCTGCAATTACGACGGCTATTTCAAGTACAAGACCGTGATCGGGGAAGGGGCCTTCATCGGCTCCAATTCCTCGCTGATCGCCCCGGTGAAGATCGGCGCCGATGCCATCGTCGGCGCGGGCAGCGCGGTCAGCCGCGATGTGGCGGATGGCGAACTGCGGATCGTGCGCGCCGAACAGCTGGTCAAACCCGGTTGGGCCGATCGCTTCCATGACGCGATGAAAAAGAAGAAGGCGGCGGAGAAGAAGGGCTGAGCTTAGTTGACACGATATCATGATATGATATCGGTATATCAATGACCCGCATCCTCGCCGACCTGCCTGAGGAAGACATCAAGTGGCTTGATGCCCGCGCGGCGGAGCAGGGGCGTTCGCGGGCATCGGTGTTGCGGGACGCGGTGCAGGCCTATCGCGCCGCGGGAGAGCAGCAGGGGATCGAGCGGTTCTTCGGCATCTGGGCCGATCGGCCCCAGGCTGATCCGCAATGAGCGCGGCGGCGTTTGACACTCAGGTCCTGATCGACGCGCTGCGCGGCGATGCGCGCGCCGGGGCGGAGCTGCAACGCTATCGCCAGCGCTTCATCAGCAGACTGAGCTGGATCGAGGTGCTGAGCCGCGCTCAGCCCGACGATGCGGCGCGCGCCGAGCAGTTCCTTGCGCATTTCAGCGTGGTCGAGGTCAGCGACGAGATCGCCCGCAGCGCGGCGCAGCTACGCGGCCAGCGGCCCGGCCTGTCCCTTGAGAACGCCGTGATCCTCGCTTCGGCGCAGACAGCCGGGCGAATTCTCATTACACGAAATACAAAGGATTTTCCGGCAGCGATGCCGGGCATCCGGGTTCCCTATACCCTCTAGCGAAAGCAACAGCGCATGTGCGGCATTATCGGCATCGTCGGCAAGGAACAGGTAGCGGACCGGCTCGTCGATGGGCTGCGGCGGATGGAGTACCGCGGCTATGACAGCGCGGGCGTCTGCACGCTGAGCGAAGGCCAGCTGGTGCGCCGCCGTGCGCCGGGCAAGCTGACGGGGCTGGTCCGCGAACTTGCCGCCAATCCCGCGCCGGGAACTACCGGCATCGCCCACACCCGTTGGGCGACCCACGGTGCGCCGACTGCCGCCAATGCCCACCCGCACGCGACCGAGGTGCTGGCGCTGGTCCACAACGGGATCATCGAGAACTTCCGCCAGCTGCGCGATGCGCTGACCGCGCGGGGGCGCCGCTTTGAAAGCGACACCGATACCGAAGTGGTCGCGCACCTGCTGTCCGAGCAGGTCGAGGCCGGACTTTCCCCGCAGGATGCGGTCAAGGCGGTGCTGCCGCAGCTGCGCGGGGCCTTTGCGCTCGCCATTGCCTTCAAGGATCATGCCGACATGCTGATCGGCGCGCGGCTCGGTTCGCCGCTGGTGGTGGGCTACGGGGAGGGGGAGACCTACCTCGGCTCCGATGCGCTGGCGCTCGCCCCGCTGACCCAGCAGATCAGCTATCTCGACGAGGGCGACTGGGTGGTGATCACCCGCGAAGGCGCGCAGGTCTATGACAAGGACAACGCGCCCGTGACGCGCGAGATCACCACTTCGGGCGCTTCGGCGGCGGAGATCGAGAAGGGCAATTACCGGCACTTCATGCAGAAGGAGATCTTCGAGCAGCCGACCGTGGTTGCCCAGACCCTGCGCAGCTACATCCGCCAGGTCGACCAGTCGGTTGCGCTGCCGCAGTTCGATTTCGACCTCTCGAGCATCAACCGCGTCACCATCGTTGCCTGCGGAACCAGCTATTACGCCGGCATGGTCGCCAAGTACTGGTTCGAGCAGTTCGCGCGCCTGCCCGCCGACATCGATTTCGCGAGCGAGTTCCGCTACCGCGAGCCAGTGCTTGAGCCGGGCGGCCTCGCGCTGTTCATCTCGCAGAGCGGGGAAACCGCCGACACGCTCGCCGCGCTTCGCCACTGCAAGGAACAAGGGCAGACCATCGCCGTGGTGGTCAACGTGCCGACCAGTTCGATGGCGCGCGAGGCGGACCTGCTGCTGCCGACCCATGCCGGGCCTGAGATCGGCGTCGCCAGCACCAAGGCGTTCACTTGCCAGCTCGCTGTGCTTGCCGCGCTGGCCGCGCACATGGCGGTGAAGCGTGGACGGCTTGACCGGGCCGAGGAGACGGAGGTGGTCAAGCATCTGCTCGAAACCCCCGCCAGTCTCAACGCCGCACTGGCCCATGACGACGAAATCGCGGCGATGGCGCACCTCATCGCCCCGGCACGCGACGTGCTCTACCTCGGACGCGGACAGGATTATCCGCTGGCGCTGGAAGGCGCGCTGAAGCTGAAGGAGATCAGCTACATCCACGCCGAAGGCTATGCCTCGGGCGAGATGAAGCACGGACCTATTGCCCTGATCGACGAGGCGGTGCCGGTGATCGTCCTCGCGCCGTCGGGGCCGCTGTTCGAAAAGACCGTCAGCAACATGCAGGAAGTCCGCGCGCGGGGCGGAAAGATCGTGCTGATCTCCGATCGCGAGGGGCTCGACGAAGCGGGCGAAGGCTGCCTCGCTACCATCGAGATGCCCAGGGTCCACCCGCTGATCGCGCCGCTGGTCTATGCCGTACCGGTCCAGTTGCTGGCCTATCACGTCGCCTGCGTGAAGGGCACCGATGTCGACCAGCCCCGCAACCTCGCCAAGTCGGTGACGGTGGAATAGCGTGCGCTTCAGGGAAAACGTCTGCCTTCCGGTTAGCCTTTACGCGCCGGAAACTATTCTGCGCCTATGCACGGGGCGTGACTAGGACCAACCCTGCTACAGCTGCGCTCCCGCGGGAGCTGCCGACGATGGCCGTGCTCGGACTGGCTGATCCGGGCGATGGCGATTGGGCGCGCCTGCGTGGCCTGCAGTATTCGAGCCTTGCGCGCGTGTCGCGCCTCAGGATCGCCGCCAACCTGATCGCCGCGCTGGCAGTCGTCTGGGTCTACTTCAGCGCGCTGCATCCCGCGTTTCTGGCGGTCTGGTTCGCCGCGCTCTGCGGCAGCCTGTGGTACACGGCGAAGAGCGACAAGGCGCTGGCCGATGCCGACCGTCGCCGCATGTCGCGCGACGAGGTCAATCGCCAGTCGTGGGGTTCGATCGCCAACGCGCTCGTCTGGGTCGTGCCGCTCGGGGCCTTCGCCCCCTTTGGCAGCGAGAGTGCGCGGCTTGAACTGTGGGCGATCACCGCGATGCTGATGACCGCTTCGGCGGTGCTGCTGCCGGCCGTGCCGCTGGGCAACCTGCTGTTCGCCGGGATCGTCGGCGGCGGGGCTTTTGCCGGGTTTGTCTGGTCCGGCAGCTATGAAATGGCACTGCTCGCGCTGTTCTTCGTCGGGGTGGTCGCGCTTGGATCGGTCGAGAACGCACGTTCGTTCCTCACGGCCCGGATCGCCGAATCCGCCATGGCGGAAAAGAACGAGGTCGTCTCGCTGCTGCTGCGCGAGTTCGAGGAGGGCGAGGCCGACTGGCTGTGGCAGATCGACACCTCGCGCCGGGTTCGCTCGGTCAGTCCGCGCTTTGCCTTTGCGCTTGGCCTGTCGAGCGAGGAAATCGACGGCAAGCCGTTCATCCAGCTGATCGCGGGGCCTGCCTGGGATACCGGCCAGTTCCCCTCCAGCCTCCACGACCTGGCCGAACGGCTGAAGCGGCGCGAGAGCTTTTCCAACCTGCTGGTGCGCGTCACCATCAACGGCCAGCAGCGCTGGTGGGAGCTTTCGGGCACTCCGCGGCTTGATGAGAATGGCAATTTCGACGGCTTCCGCGGCGTCGGCTCCGACGTGACCGAGCAGCGCGAATCGAGCGAGAAGATCGCCCACATGGCGCGCTATGACACGCTCACCGGCCTACCCAACCGCATGATGGTGACCGAGGCCCTGGGTGAAGCCATGCGCTATGCCGCGCAGTGGCGCACCCGCTGCGCCTTCCTGATGATCGACCTCGACCGGTTCAAGGCGGTCAACGATACGCTCGGCCACCTGGTGGGTGACCAGCTGCTCGCCCGTGTCTCTGACCGGCTAAAGACGATCATCAGCGACAACGAGCTGGTGGGCCGCCTCGGCGGTGACGAATTCGCCATCGTGATCCGCGATGCCTCCGACCACACCCGCGTGGCCCGCGTCGCCGAGGCGGTGATTGATGTGCTTTCGCGGCCCTACGAAGTCGATCACCACACGCTCTACATCGGTGCCAGCGTCGGTTCCGCGATCGGTCCGCGCGATGGCAACACCGTAGAAACGCTGATGCGCAACGCGGACCTGGCGCTGTACCGGTCCAAGGAAGACGGCGGCGGGCTGCACTTCGGCTATGAACCCGCGCTCCATGCCCACGCCGAAGAGCGCCGCAAGCTGGAATTCTCGCTGCGCCGCGCGCTGGAGAACAACGAATTCGTGCTCAATTACCAGCCGGTGGTCGATGCCAACGATGAAACCATCGTCAGCTTCGAGGCGCTGCTGCGCTGGAACAGCCCCGAGCACGGCATGGTCAGCCCGGTGAAGTTCATCCCGCTGGCCGAGGACACCCGCCTGATCGTGCCGATCGGCGAATGGGTGCTGCGCGAGGCGTGCAAGGAGGCCAAGAAATGGCCCGGCAACGTCAAGGTGGCGGTTAACGTCTCGGGCGAACAGCTGCTCGACGCGGGCTTCATCGCCAGCGTGGTCAGCGCCCTGTCGATCAGCGGGCTACCCGCCCAGCGGCTGGAAATCGAAGTCACGGAGAGCATCTTCGTGCGCGATTCCAACACCGCGCGCGCGGCGCTGGAACAGATCATGTCGCTGGGCTGCGGGATCGCGCTCGACGATTTCGGCACCGGCTATTCCTCGCTGGCCTACATCCGCAACCTGCGCTTCTCGACGATCAAGATCGACCGCAGCTTCGTGCAGGGCGCGGCGGCGGGTAGCCCGGAAAGCCTGGCGATCATCCGTGCGGTGGTGGCGATGGCGGAAAGCCTGGAAATGTCGACCACCGCCGAAGGCGTGGAGACCGAGCGCGAACTGGATATCATCCGCGGGCTCGGCTGCCGCAAGATCCAGGGCTATTACTTCGGGCGCCCGATGGGCAGCGCCGAGGCACGCGGCCTGTTCGCCCATTCCAATCTGCGCACGGTCAACGGCTGAAGCCGGTCGCCTGGCCTCAGGCCGAGGCGAGTGCGTTCAAAGCGGATTCGAACAGGGCGCGGCCATCGCTGCCTCCCTGTTCGGCCTCGATCATCCGTTCGGGATGGGGCATCATGCCCAGCACGTTGCCGGCCGCATTCAGTACGCCCGCGATCTGGCGAGCGGAACCGTTGACCTTTTCAGCATAGCGGAAGGCCACGCGGCCTTCCCCCTCGAGCCGATTGAGGGTGTCAGCGTCGGCGAAGTAGTTGCCGTCATGGTGCGCCACCGGGATCGTGATCTGCTGGCCCTGGGCATAGGCCGAGGTGAACAGGCTCTGGCTGTTCTCCACCGTCAGCGCGACATCGCGGCAGACGAAGGTGATCCCGGCATTGCGCATCAGCGCGCCGGGCAGCAGGCCGCTTTCGGTCAGCACCTGAAAGCCGTTGCACACGCCAAGGACCGGCACACCACGATTGGCGGCCTCGATCACCGAGCGCATCACCGGGCTGCGCGCTGCCATTGCGCCGGAGCGCAGGTAATCGCCATAGGAAAAGCCGCCGGGCAGGGCGATGAAATCCAGCCGGTCAGGCAGGTCGGCATCGCCGTGCCACACGCGCAGCGGCGCAGTGCCCGAAACCTTTTCCAGCGCATCGGCCATGTCCCGGTCGCAGTTCGATCCGGGGAAGGTGATGACGGCGCTGCGAAAGGTCATGCGGGGATCCTTTCGATCCGGTAATTCTCGATCACCATGTTGGCGAGCAGCTTGCTGGCCATCTCTTCCAGCTGGGCATCGGTGACGCTCTCGTCAACCTCCAGCTCCAGCATCTTGCCGGCGCGGACGTCCTTGACGCCGTGAATGCCCAGCCCCTCGATCGCGTGGTGGATGGCGCGGCCCTGCGGATCGAGCACGCCGTTCTTGAGGCTGACGTAGACGCGGACCTTCATGGGGGCGGGGCCTTTCGCTGGGACCGGATGGGGGACTCGGGCGCAGCCTATGCCGCCAGTCGCGCGCGGGGGCAAGCGCGGCTTGGTCCTGCCGGCTCAGCCGTCCACCGAATCCAGCACATAGCCGAGCGAACGGACAGTGCGCAGCGGATCAGGCGCGCCATGGGCGGCGAGTGCGCGGCGCAGCCGGCCCACCCAGACGTCGACCGTGCGTTCGTCGATCCCGGCCTGGTCCTTGCCCAGCCGGTCGATCAGCGCGGCGCGGCTGAACACCTGGTCGGGGTGCTCCATGAAATGGGTCAGCAGGCGCAGTTCGTTGGGCCTGAGGGCAATCGGCGCGCCCTGCCAGCGGGCCTGATGCGCTGACAGGTCGATGCTTAGGCCGCCCTGTTCCAGCCGCCCGCCGCGCACCGGCGCGGCGCTCTGGTCCAGGCGAAGCCGCCCGGCGAGGCGCGCAGGATCGAGCGGGCCGACCAGATAATCGTCCGCCCCGGCGCGCAGTGCCCGCCGTGCGGCGTCGGCATCGCTTTCTTCCAGCACCATCGTTATGTGGCCGGCGCGGGTCGCGCGGGCCTCGCGCAGGCGGCGCACCATTTCCAGACCGGAGATGTCCGGCAGCAGCCAGTCGACGAAGCACCACAGCGGGCTGGTCAGTCCGTCGTCGGGGATTTCACCGTGGAGCGGGCGCACCGCAAGGTCCGGATGCAGGTCCTCGATCGCTCCGAACAGGGCGGGGTCACGGGCAGTTAGCAGGATGGTCATGGCGTGCGGCATGGGCTTGGTCCGGGCACGACAATGCAACCGCGACGTGACGGATTTATGACGGATTTCCGCAGAATTTGCCGTGTCACATTGCTGTCGCAGCAGCGTCTCGTGCGTGTCTGCAAAGTGTCGCCACGGTGCAACCAGACAGTCCCAGAGCGGCGCCGGGCCAGGGAGGCGGCGGCGAATCGGCCGTCCCACCGCAGGCCCCCATGAACGTCTATGAGGGACTTGAAGATGAACCGCCCCGCTACCGCCCTGTCGATCTCGCTCGCCGCGCTTGCCGCCGTGCTCGCCGCGCCCGCCTGGGCCGCTGATGCCGCCGCCGCGGCCGATGCCGAAGCCGCTGATGCCAGCACCGACACGACCGGGCTGACCGATATCGTCGTCACCGCCACCAAGCGCGAGACGAACCTGCAGGAAACCCCGATCGCCATCGCCGTGATGGGCGACGAGGACATCAAGAAGCGCCACGTCCAGAGCCTGCTCGACCTGGGCGACGGTTCGATTCCTTCGCTGCGCGTCGCGACCTATGAATCGCGCCAGACCGCGCTGACCGTCGGCATTCGCGGCATCGTTCCGGGCGATGCCAACCAGCCCGCGCGTGAGCCGGGCGTGGGCGTCTACCTCGATGGCATCTATCTCGCCCGCCAGCATGGCCTCAACGCCGGGCTGTTCGAGGTGGAACGCATCGAAGTGCTCAAGGGGCCGCAGGGCACCCTGTTCGGCCGCAACACCGAAGGCGGCGCGGTCAACCTCGTCTCCAAGGCGCCGACCGGTGAATTCGGCGGCAAGGTCAGCGCCGGGCTGGGCAATTTCGGCAGCTATAATGCCGGCCTGCACGTCAACCTGCCCGAAGTGGCCGGGTTCTCGTTCAAGGTGGACGGCGTGATCAGCCACCAGGACCCCACCGTGAAGAACCCGCTGGAGGGCCAGACCGGGTGGAACCAGTACCACCGCTATGGCGGCCGCATCGCGACCCGCTGGAAGCCGACCGACAGCATCACCGCCGACTTTGCCTTTGACATCAGCCGCGACGAGAACACGCCGTTCTACAGCCAGCTGCTGAACTTCAACCCCAACGGCTATCCGGTGGCGACCCTGGCCGAGATCCAGGCCAATGGCGGCCAGCTGCCCGCCGGCAAGATCGCGCCGCTGCCCGGCATGGTCGTGGTCGGCGAAGAGCGCATGGACGTGGCCGATATCGGCGTGCCGCAGCAGGTCAGCCTGGGCAAGACCAAGGGCTTTTCCAGCAACCTGCGCTGGAAGGTCGCCGACGGGCTCGAGCTGCGTTCGATCACCGCGTGGCGCACCGTGGACAGTGAACAGTGGGACAATTCGGGCGGCGCGCACCGCAGCCCCTCGTTCCTGCCGGGGCAGGCGTTCAGCCGGTATTCGATCTCGTTCCTCAACGCCCGCCAGTTCAGCCAGGAACTGCAGGCGGTGGGCAGCCTGGGCAATGTCGATTACGTCGCCGGGCTCTACTACTTCAACGAGCGCGCCGAAGAGATCGCCGGTACGCCCAACACCAACACCTGGAATTCGACCGGCACCGGCTACACCATCCGCGATGCGATGACCTGGCAGCGTTCCGCGATCAGCATCTCGCGCGCCAGCTATGCCAATTCGAAGAGCTATGCCGCCTTCGGTCAGATGACCTGGACCCCGGGCGGGCTCGACACGCTGCACCTGACGCTGGGCGGGCGCTACACCCACGACGAGAAGAGCGGCGACCTGTACAAGGTCAACAACGCCGCCAGCGCCTTCCCCTTCGCGTTCAAGTACAACCGCTTCGATCCGCTGGCGATCGTCGCCTGGGACGCGGCGGACGGCGTGAACCTCTACGCCAAGTACTCGACCGGCTACCGCGCGGGCGGGGCCAGTTCGCGCTCGATCAATTTCGCCACCTTCGGGCCGGAAAGCGTGAAGGCCTATGAAGTCGGCGCCAAGACCGAATTCTTCGACCGCCGCGTGCGCTTCAACCTCGTCGGCTACATGATGGACCGCAACGACAGCCAGTTCGACTTCGACTTCTACCTGGTCCAGCCGAACGGCACGATCCGCCACACGCTGGAAACCGTGAACGCTTCGGGTGTGACCAAGATCCGCGGCCTTGAAGCCGACCTGACCGTGCGGCCGACTGACAACCTTACCATGGGCGTCAGCTATGCCTATACCTGGTGGAAGGTGCCGGCCACGCCGAACCCGCTGGTTGCCGGCAATCCGCTCCAGCCTTTGTTCCTGGTCTTCACCCCGCCGCATGCGCTGTCGGGCAACGTGGACTGGACCATGCCGCTGTCCAGCGAGAACGACATGGCGCTGAAGCTGCACATCGATGCGAACTATTCCGATCCGCACTACAGCTTCGACAACGAACCGGTGCTGGTCGACAAGAGCTTCATCGTCAACGCGCGGCTTGCGCTCGCCGACATCCCGATGGGGCAGGGCGGACAAAAGCTGACCGTTGCCGCCTGGGCGCGCAACCTGTTCAACGAAAGCCACATCTATCGCCGCTCCAACGCCAACCGCGTGCCGATCGACGGCAACTACCGCACGGTGGTGGGCGATTACGCCAACTTCAACGCCCCGCGCACTTTCGGGATCGAGGCGACCATCGCCTTCTGATCAGGCTCCCTCAGGGGCGGGGGCGGTTCCTTGTTGGCCGTCACCGCTCCTCCAGTTCCTTCCACCCTTGCGGGCAGGCAGTCTTCGGACCGCCTGCCCGTTCTTTTGCGCGAGGGCCTTGTTTGTGACTGACCAGTCAGTTATAAACAAGGCCATGCCACGGCCATCCTCTCCTACCCGGCGTGCGGACATCCTTGCGGCGGCGCGCGATGCCTTCAACGCGCGGGGGTTCGCGGGAGCGCGGCTCGACGACATCGCGCGGGCGGTGGGGGTGTCGAAAGCGGCCCTCTATCTCCAGTTCGCCTCGAAGGAAGCGCTGTTCGAAGCCTCGGTCCGCGAACTGATCGAACAGACGCTGCCGGAGGCGATTCCCGCCGATTTCACCGGGCAATCCGCCTCTGCCCTGCTGCGTCGCTTCATTGGCTTTGCTTTCGAACGGCTGGCCAGCAAGGAGATGGCCTTCGTGCCGCGCGTGATCATTGGCGAGGGGATGAACTTCCCTGAACTTGCCCGGTTCTACCATGACGAGGTGGTCAACCGTATCCTGAACGTGATCGAGGCGGTCCTGCGCCACGGGGTGGAGCAGGGCGAGTTTTCCTGCCCCGACCCGGCGCTGGCCCGGCGTTCGATCGCCGGGGGCATCGTGTTCGGCGCGCTGTGGAAGATCGTGTTCGAACCAGCCGGGGGTGAGCCACTGGACATCGCGGCGATGGCCCGGGTCCACGCCGACACCTTGCTCGATGGATTGCTGAAACGAGGGGAACTACCCGCATGACCATACCAAGGCCCCTCATCGCGGTGGGCGTGCTCGCCGTTGTCGGCGGCATCGGCTGGTATGCCACCCGTCCGGATCCGGACGCGGGCTGGCTGGGTTATGTCGAGGCGGAAACGCTCTACATTGCTGCTCCGGTCTCCGGCCGGCTTGCGGACCGTCCGGTGGAGCGGGGGGAGGCGGTGGCTTCGGGGACGCAGCTGTTCGCGCTCGATCCCGAAACCACCGATGCCGACACCGCCCGGGCCGCTGCCGAAGTCGCGGCGGCAGAGGCGGGTGCAGCGGACCTCGGCACCGCCCGCCAGCGCCAGGTCGAACTCGACGTCAGCCGCGCCGCCTCCGCTGCCGCAGCGGCGCAGCTGACCAAGGCGCAGCACGATTTCGACCGCATGTCCGCGCTGGCCGCGCGCGGTTTCGCCAGCCGGGCCCAGCTCGACGCCGCCCGTGCCGCGCGCGACAGCGCTTCGGCCAGCCTGGCCCAGGCGCGCGCGCAGATCGCTTCGGGAGAGCTCTCCGCAGGTCGATCCGAACAGATTGCTGCGGCCCGCGCGCAGGTTGCGGGTGCCCAGGCGGGCCTGCGCGGGCAGCTGCAGCGCCGCCGCGAGATTGCCCCGGTTGCGCCGGAAGGGGGGGTGGTGGAACAGACCTTTTACAACCCTGGCGAGTGGGTGCCGGCCAATTCCCCGGTCGTCTCGGTCCTGCCGGACGCGCGCCGCAAGCTGCGCTTCTATGTGCCTGAGAGCGAAGTCGCAAAGCTGCGCCCCCGCATGGTCGTGACCTTCACCTGCGACGGCTGCGGCGATGGCAAGCGCGAAGCGGTGGTCAGTTACATCTCGCCGCGCGCCGAATTTACTCCGCCGGTGATCTATTCGCAGCGCGCTCGCTCGAAACTGGTGTTCATGGTCGAGGCGCGGCTGGAGGCGGACGGCAAGCCGCTGCCGCCGGGCCTGCCGGTTTCGGTCCTGCCGGAGTGAGCGACGCTCCCGCCCCTGCGCCGGCCATCGCGGTGCGCGGCCTGACCAAGCGGTTCGGCGGGCGCACGGTGGTCGACCATGTCGACCTGACCGTCCAGCCGGGTCGGATCTGCGGGTTTCTTGGCCCTAACGGTTCGGGCAAGACCACCACGCTGCGGATGATCTGCGGGCTGCTGATCCCCGACGAGGGTGAGGGCGAGGTGCTGGGGCTGGACCTGCGGACCAAGCGCCGTGCGATCAAGCACCAGATCGGCTACATGACGCAGAAGTTCGGGCTGTTTTCCGACCTGTCGATTGCCGAGAACCTGGAATTCATCGCCCGCGTCTACCGGCTCGACAACCGGGCGCAGCGGGTCGAGCAGGCGCTGGAACGGCTCGGCCTCGCCAGCCGCTCCAGCCAGCTCGCGGGCAAGCTCTCGGGCGGGTGGAAGCAGCGCCTCGCGCTGGCTGCCGCCGTGCTGCACGAACCCAAGATCCTGCTGCTCGACGAGCCTACGGCGGGCGTCGATCCACAAGCGCGGCGGGAGTTCTGGGACCAGATCCATTCGCTCGCCAGGGGCGGCATGACCGTGCTCGTCTCGACCCACTACATGGACGAGGCCGAGCGCTGCCACGAGATCGCCTATATCGCCTATGGCGTGATGCTGGCGCGCGGGACGACCGACGAGGTGATCGCGGCATCGGGCCTGAAGGCCTTGCAGGGCGAGGGGCCGGGCGCGGACCGCCTCGCCGCCGAGATCGAGGGACGCGAGGGCGTGGACATGGCCGCGCCCTTCGGCACCTCGCTCCACGTCTGCGGGCCGGACCTGGCGGCGCTGCGCCGCGCGATTGCGCCCTATGAAGACCGCATCCGCTTTACCGAGAGCGAACCCAGCCTGGAGGACGTGTTCATCCACCTGATGCGCAGCGCCACCGACAATTCCGTGGTGGAGGGTTGAGCCATGTGGGAGCGGATCGGCGCCATGGTGTTCAAGGAGATGCGGCAGATGGTCCGCGATCCCGGCACCATCGCGATGATGTTCTTCTTTCCGATCATCCAGCTGGTGATCTTCGGCGTTGCGATCAACAACGATCCGCGCCACCTGCCGCTTGCCGTGGAAGCGAACGACCATTCGGCGATCACCCGCGCCATCGTCAGCGGGCTGCGCACGACTTCCTATTTCGACGTGATGGAACTGTCGGGCCGGGCTGGCGAGGGCGACAGGCTGATCGCGGAAGGCACGGCGCAGTTCGTCCTGACCATCCCGCCCGACTTCTCGCGCCGGGTGGTGCGGGGCGAGAGACCGCAGCTGCTGCTCACCGCCGATGCCACCGATCCCGCCTCCACCGGCCCGGCGGTCGCCGCCGTCAACGAGGCGGTGCAACTGGCGCTGGCGCGGGAACTGCGCGGGCCTCTGGCGGCGCGCGCCCAGACCCCCCCGCCGGTCGAACTGGTCCTGCACCGCAGCTACAATCCGGAAGGAATCACCAGCCACAATACCGTGCCGGGGCTGCTGGCGATCATCCTGTCGATGACCATGGTCGCGCTCACCGCAATGTCCGTCACCCGCGAGGAAGAGCAGGGGACGATGGAGAACCTGCTCGCCACCCCGCTGCGCCCGATCGAGGTGATGGTGGGCAAGATCGTGCCCTATTTCCTGATCGGCATGGTCCAGGTGGTGGTTATCCTGGCTGCGGCGTCGCTGCTGTTCGAGGTGCCCTTCGTCGGTTCGATGAGCCTGCTGCTGGCGGTGACGCTGGTGTTCACGCTGGTCTGCCTGGCACTGGGCTTCACCATGTCGACGCTGGTGAGCAGCCAGGTGCAATCGATGCAGGCCAGCATGTTCTACCTGATGCCCTCGATCCTGCTGTCCGGCTTTGCCTTCCCCTATCGCGGGATGCCCGTGCCGATCCAGTGGCTGGCCGAACTCTTGCCTCCCACCCATTACATCCGGCTGGTGCGCGGGATCATGCTGAAGGGCTGGGACCTGCGGCTCGCCCTGCCGGAAACCGGTGTGCTGCTGGGCATGCTGGTGGTGCTGACGGTGATCGCTGTGCGGCGTTACCGCGACACGGTGGGCTGAGCCGCGGGATCGACGCCTTCGGGCAGGACGGTCACCTCCACCGCCCGCTGTGCAGCGAGGTAGCGCGCGGCGAGGGCCTGCACCTGCGCCGGCGTAACCGCCAGCGCCTGCGCCTTGCCCTTCACGAAGCGGTCGATCCGGTCCGGCTCGGTCTGGGCACGGTCGACCAGCGCCAGCCATCCGGCGTTGGTTTTCAGCCCATTGTCGAAATCTTCCAGCAGCGGTGCGCGGGCGCGCAGCAGCAGGTCGGCATCGATCGGGCGCGCGGCGAGGCCCGCCATCACCTCGGCCACTGCAGCGCGGGCCGCAGGCACCTCGTTCACCGCCACCGAGACCGATACGGAAAAGGTGCCGTAGTCCTTCCAGGTGAAGGATAGCGCGCTGTTGGCGCCCGGCGAATAGGCCTTGCCCAGCTTCTCGCGCAGCACTTCGGTCAGCTCCAGCCGCACCACCCGCTCCAGCAGTTCGAGCCCCGCCGCCTCTGCCGGATCGGCGGCGTCGCGGGTCTTCCAGTGGACAGTGACCAGTGCCTGGTCCTTGAGGCCTGTGTGGCGCAGCACGCGCGGCGCGGTGCTGGCGGTGAAGGGGCGCATCCGGCGGTCGGCCCAGCTCCGGAACTCCGCCTCACGCGGGGGCAGCGCGCCGAAGGTGCGACCGACCAGCGCAATCGCCTTGTCCTCGTCGAGATCGCCGACCAGCCCGATCTCGATCGCGCCATTCTTCAACCGTTCGGAGATGTCGGCCTTGAGCTTGTCGAAGGTCAGCGCGCGAAACGCCTCGACCTTGCCCAGGCTGAAGCGCGGGTCGCCATCCGACAGGATCGCGCCAAGATCGGCCGACAGCGCCGAACCCGGCGTCGCGCGCAGCGAGGCGAACATGTTGTTGATCGTCTGGAGGTAGAGCACCTGCCCCTCACGCCGGTAGCCGGGATCGGTGAACTGGGCGGTCAGCAGCTGCAATTGCAGCTCAAGGTCCTGCGGCGTGGTCGCGGCGAGCGCGGTAAAAGTCTCGTCGGTGGCGTTGACGTTGCTGGAAACGGTGCGCCCCGCCAGCAGGGTGTCGAGCTCGTCCTTGCTGTGCTTGCCGAGCCCGCCGAGAGCGAGGACCGAGGTCATGCGGGTAGCGAGCGGATTGTCCTTCGTCGCCAGCATGTTGCCGCCGTCGACCGACACCTGCACCAGTACCCGGTCCTTTTGCAGGTCGGTGCGCTTGAGGTTCAGCCGGACATTGTTGGCGAAGCGCAGGGTGCGGATGCCCAGTTGCGGTTCGATCGTGTCGCTCACCACCCGGCCCGGTGCGCCGAAATCGGTATAGGCGAAAGCACTGGCGGCCTTGCTCTCGCTGCGCGTGAGCTGCTTGGTCATCGCCTCGCGCCAGGCCGCGCGCAGGCCCGCCTCGCCGCCGCCGGGCGCGATGCGGCCCTGGAAGCGCAGCAGCGGCTCGTCCAGCGGCAGCGCCTCGCGCTTCAGCGCGTCCAGCACGGCGGTGGGCGTGATTTCCGGAATGAAGGCTTCGAGCCGCTCGAGCGAGCGGCGCGGGGTGTCTGGCACGCGGTCATCGTTGATCAGGGCGAGCACCGCGCCGACCAGCGTCGCGTGGTCGCGGGTCGCCTCGCTGGCGGCGGCGTTGCGGCTGGCGGTGCGGATGTTGGCGACCTGTTCGGCGACCTCGGCGGGCGTGAAGCCATAGGTCAGCGCGCGGCGGTATTCCTCCGCCGCCTCGACCAGCCCGCGCCGCCACTTGCCGTCGACCGTATCGACCCCCAGCCGGGTCAGGCGGCCCTCGCGGAACAGGTCCGAGGTGCCGAACGAGGCATTGCGGAACGGCGCGTTGGCTTCGCGCGCGCGGCTGAGCAGGCGGCGGTTGACGATCCCGTAGCCGACCTGCCGCAGCAGGTTCTCGCGCCGCTGAGCCAGCGTGTCAGGCTCGTCGAGCCAGGCGCCGGTGCGGGTGGCGCTGACGTGCTCTGACAGGGCCGGATCGATGTAGATGTCGGTGCGGGGTGAGTCCTTCTCGGGGAAGGGGCCGGCCTTCGCCAGCGGCTCGGCAGGAGCTGGGCGCCAGTCGCCGAAGCGGGCGCGGATGGCGGCCTCGACCTTCGCCGCGTCGAAATCGCCGACCACGATCAGGGTGGTGTGGCGCGGCACGTATTCGCGGCGCCAGAAGCGCTTGAGGGCGTCCGCACTGGCAGCTTTCAGCGTTTCGTCGGTGCCAATCGGCAGGCGCGAGACATAGCGCGCGCCGGGGTGGAGGAATTCGACCTGATCGAGGTAGTTGCGGATCTGGAACCCATCGCGGTCGCGTTTTTCGGACAGGATTACCCCGCGCTCGCGCTCGACCGCGGCGGGATCGAAGCGCAGTTCGCTCACCGTCTCGCGCATCAGCATCAGCGCGATGTCGAGCAGTTCACCGTCGCTTTTCGGCAGGTCGAGCCGGTAGGTAGTGGTGTCGTATCCGGTGGCGGCGTTGGTATCCGCACCAAAGGCCAGGCCGTGGCGTTCGAGCAGCTTGACCATCTCGCCCTCGGGCACGTTGGTCGAGCCGTTGAACGCCATGTGCTCGATGAAATGGGCAAAGCCGCGCTCGGCATCGCTCTCGTCGAGCGCGCCGGCATCGATCTGCATCCGCACCAGAGCGGTCCCCCTGGGCGTCGCATTGGCGCGGATCGCATAGCGCATGCCGTTGGGCAGCTGGCCGAAGATATAGCCCGGATCGAGCGGAACGTCGCTTTGGGTAAAGGCCCATACCGGACGCGGCCTGGGCGCGCTCGCCACCTGCTCCGCGCGCGGGGCGCAGGCGGCGAGGGCGAGGCTGGAAAGGGTGAGGGTGAGGAAGACCTTGGCGTGACGCATCGGGCCTTGGTGGCCGAATGCGCGCGTGCGGGCAAGGGGCACTACCCGAAAGGCCAGCGGTCCCGGGCCAGGCCCGGGACAACGCCTCGCTTCGGGATTACTTGCCGCGCAGCTTGCGGTGGGCGGAGAGGTCCAGCACTTCACTGGGTCCGTTGTCGCTGTCGAGCAGGCCAAGCCGGCGGGCGACTTCCTTGTAGGCTTCTTCCTCGCCGCCGAGGTCGCGGCGGAAGCGGTCCTTGTCGAGCTTTTCGCCGGTGGTCATGTCCCACAGGCGGCAGCCGTCGGGGCTGATCTCGTCGGCCAGGATCACGCGGCTGTAATCGCCGTCCCAGATGCGGCCGAATTCCAGCTTGAAATCGACCAGGCGGATATTGATCGCTGCGAACATCCCGCAGAGGAAGTCGTTCACCCGGATCGCCATGGCGGAGATGTCCTGCATCTCCTCGTTGCTGGCCCAGCCGAAGCAGGCGATGTGCTCTTCCGCGATCAGCGGATCGCCCAGCGCGTCGTCCTTGTAGTAGTATTCCAGCAGGGTGTGCGGCAGCGGCTCACCCTCGGGAATGCCGAGGCGCTTGGAGATCGAACCCGCCGCCACATTGCGCACCACCACCTCGATCGGCACGATTTCCACCTGCCGCACCAGCTGCTCGCGCATGTTCAGGCGGCGGATGAAGTGGGTGGGGATGCCGATGTGGTTGAGGCGGGTGAACACATACTCGCTGATGCGGTTGTTGATCACGCCCTTGCCGTTGATCGTGCCCTTCTTCTGGGCGTTGAAGGCGGTCGCGTCATCCTTGAAATACTGGATGATCGTGCCCGGTTCCGGACCTTCGTAGAGGATCTTGGCCTTGCCTTCGTAGATCTGGCGGCGACGGGACATGGGCATTTCCTTGGATGCGAAATGGCAAGCCCCGGCATGGGCGAGCCTTGAGGGGACTCACGCGGCCGGGGCGGACAAGCGCGCCCTTACGCCAAAACCGCCTGCGGCGCAATCGAGCCATCAATTCGACCAAGCCGCTGCGCCAGCCAGCGGGCGGCCGGGCCGGGCGGGGCATCGCTGCGGTGGACGGCGAACAGCGGATAGGTACCGCCCGGATGCTCGGGGCGGTGCAGTTCGACCAGCCGACCGGCGGAAAGATCGTCCGCCACCATCCAGCGCGGCATGTTGCCCCAGCCAAGGCCAGCGCGCAGCAGTTCGTGCTTGGCGCCAAGGTCGCCAAGCCGCCAGGTGCGGGCCGAAAGCACCGAGAAATCACGCCCTTCGGACAAGGACGAACGGTCGGTCAAGACCAGCTGAACTTCCTCGCCCAGCGCGCCGCCGTGGACCAGCCGGTGCGCGGGGGATGCGACCGGGATCAGTTCGACCCCGCCCAGCCATTCACGATCCAACCCCGGTTGTTCGGCGGCGAGCGGCCCCGCCACGCCCAGCGCCGCGACGCCGCGCAGCACCAGATCGGCCACCGCGCCCAGCGCCTCGACCCGCAGGGTCAGCGCGACGGAGGGAAAGCGCTGGGCGAAATCCTGCAGCGCGGCGGCCAGCGCGGGCGAGGGGTACATCACATCCACCACCACTGCGAGGCGCGGCTCCAGCCCCTGCTTCAGCCCGTTCACCCGAGCGGCGAGCCCGGCCAGCCCGCGCTCCACCTGGCGCAGTTCCTCCAGCACGGCCTGTCCTTCTGCGGTCAGGCGCGGCTTGCGGGTGCCCTCGCGCTGGAACAGCACCACGCCCAGCTGCGTTTCGAGATTGGCGATGGCGTAGCTGATGACCGAAGTCGCGCGCCGCAGCCGCCTGCCCGCCGCCGCGAAGCTGCCTTCCTCGACCACGGCCAGAAATGTGCGAATCTGTTCGATTGAAGGGGTGCCGAAGCCAAGCATTTCTACAAATCCGAAAAGATGGATCGAAATTATCAGACTGAACAGAAAAGTGAAGCGACGTTAGCAGGGGCCATCAACCGCCGGCCGCCGCGCCGCACCACAGGAGTTTCCCATGAGCAAGGTGCTTGTCCTCTACTATTCCAGCTATGGCCACATCGAGACCATGGCCCATGCCATCGCCGAAGGTGCCCGCGCCGCCGGTGCGGAAGCGGATGTGAAGCGCGTTCCCGAAACCGTCCCCGAAGAGATCGCTAGTGCCGCGCATTTCAAGCTCGACCAGTCCGCCCCGGTCGCTACCGTCGCCGAACTTGAGAACTATGACGCGATCGTGATCGGCACCGGCACCCGCTTTGGCCGGATCTCGGGCCAGATGGCGGCGTTCCTCGATCAGGCCGGCGGCCTGTGGGCGCGCGGCGCGCTGAACGGCAAGGTCGGCGCGGCCTTCACCTCGACCGGCACCCAGCACGGCGGTCAGGAGACCACGCTGTTCTCGATCATCACCAACCTGCTGCACTTCGGGATGACCGTGGTCGGGCTCGACTATGGCCACCAGGGCCAGATGCGGGTCGACGAGGTCGTCGGCGGCGCCCCCTATGGTGCGACGACCGTTGCCGGCGGCGACGGCAGCCGCCAGCCGAGCGAAACCGAGCTCGAGGGCGCGCGCTACCTTGGCAAGCGCGTTGCCGATACCGCCAGCAAGCTGTTCGCCTGAACCGGATAACGGCTCCTCCCTTTCCGGAGGGAGGAGCCGGACTTAGCCGATCCTTAGGAAAACCGTTGTAAGACCGCTGCATGGCGGCTTCGCACACCATCCAGATGCTCGGCCTGATCGGTGCAGCTTCGTATCTCGCCGCCCGCGTGGCGCGCGGGTCGGGGTGGGCGGCGTTTCACCGCTATGCCATCGTCGCCCAGCCGCGCCATGCCTTGCCGCCGATGCCGCGCGGGTTCACCGTGCGGGCGCTGGGGGCAGAGGAACTTGCGCTGCACCGGGTCGACGTGGGCCCGCAGGTCCAGGCCCGCCGCTTTTCCGAAGGGCTGACCTGCCTTGGCTCGTTCGATGCGAAACAGCGCCTGACGGGCCTCGTATGGCTGCGCGAGCACCGCCATGACGAGGACGAGGTCGCGGTGCGTTTCCTGCTGCCCGGCGGCTGCTGCTGGGACACCGGCCTGTGGATCGCGCCGCAGTACCGGATGGGCCGCAGCTTTGCCGCGCTGTGGGCCGGGGCGGGGGAGTGGATGGACGCGCGGGGGCTTACCCAGTCGCTCAGCCGGATCAGCGATTACAACCTGCCCGCGCTGCTGGCGCACAAGCGGATGGGCGCGCGGGTGGTGGCGCACCGCAGTTTCCTGCGGCTCGGCAAGTGGCAATGGTCGGTTAGCTCGCGACCCCGGCTGGTCCGGATCGACCGCGAGGCAGTGGCGGAGCTGGACCTCAGCCCGGTGCTGGCGGGCGGAGCCTGACGACCCCGCCCGCCCGGCCTGATCTTACTTGCCCAGCAGGTTGGCCTGCCAGAACAGAAGCTCGCTCCAGAACTGGTAGTCCTGGTTTTCCTTCTTGCCGAAGCCGTGGCCTTCGTTCTGCCCGACGAGGTGCCAGGCGCTGCGGCCCTTGGCGCGGACAGCTGCGACGATCTGGTCCGCCTCGCTCTGCGGCACGCGCGGATCGTTGGCGCCGGTGACGACCATCAGCGGAATGGTCAACTTGTCGATGCTGGTCAGCGGCGAGATCTCGGTCAGCTTGGCCCGCTGCTTGGGATCGCGCTCGTCGCCGTATTCTACGCGGCGCAGGTCGCGGCGATAGCCCTGGGTGTTCTCCAGGAAGGTCACGAAGTTGCTGATCGCGACGATGCAGTCCGCCGCCTTGAAGCGGTCGCCATAGCGGATCGCGCTGGCATAGCACATGTAGCCACCGTACGAGCCGCCGGTCACCGCCATGCGGGCGGCATCGATCGCAGGATCAGCCGCCAGCCGGTCGAGGAACGGACCGACGTCCTTGACCGAATTCTCGCGCAGGAACGGCCCGTTATCGAGGCCGACGAAGCGCTTGCCGAAGCCGGTGGAGCCGCGCACGTTGGGGTGGAACATCGCCACGCCCAGCTCGTTGATCAGGTAGTTCGCGCGGCCCCGGAAGCCGGGGACGAACTGGCTTTCCGGCCCGCCGTGGATCGAGACGATCAGCGGACGCTTGCCCGGGAACTTCGCCGGATCGGGGCGATAGAGAAAGCCCGAGACGGTTTCGCCATCGAAGCTCTTCACCTCGACGAATTCCGGCTCGGCGTTCTTTGCGGGGTCAAGCCCGCCGGTCTCGCTTTCGGTCCAGCGGGTGACCGCCAGCGTCGCCGGATCGACCGAATAGGCGTCCGATGGCACCCGCGCCGAGGACACGGTGAGACCGATCTGGCCCCACGGGGCGATCTCGACCCCGCCGATCACGCCCCTGGGCAGGCCGCTGACTTCGCGCACCGCGCCGCTCTTCGGATCGAGCAGGCGCAGCTTCGACACGCCTGCTTCGTTGACGACATAAGCAATGAAGCTGCCGTCGGCGGCGATATCGAAGCCTTCGACGTCCCACTTCGGCTCGGGGCTGCGCGGGGTGAACTTGCCCGTCTTCGGATCGAGCGTGCCGAGCCGCTGGAAATCGCTGCCCTCGTCGCTGGTCACCCACAGGCTGCCATCGGGGGCGAACTTGCCGCCGCCATAGGCGATGGCCTTCTTGTGGTTGCCGATCGGCGTCAGCTTGCCGGTGGACAGGTCCAGCCAGAACGGGTTGGTCTTTTCGACCGACTGGTAGTTCATCACCAGCGCGGCTCCATTGCCGGGGGCGAAGTCGACCAGCGACCAGCCGCCGCCACTGACCTGCAGCACCATCTTCGCGCTCGCCGGATCGCGCGGGTCCATCACGTAAAGGTCGGTATCGGTGCCGTTGCGGCGGGTGGAGGACAGGCCGATCAGCTTGCCATCGGCACTGATGGCGGACAGCGAATTGCGGCTCTTGCCATCGGTGATCAGGCTCAGCCGGCCATCCTTCAGCGTGTAGAGCTGGTAGAATTCGTCGCCGCCCTTGTCCTTGGATACCACCAGCGTGCCATCGTTCGGCATGAAGGTTCCGCCCACCGGCTCGGCCTCGAAGCTGATCTGGCGCCGCGCCATCAGCGGCCCCGCAACCGAGTGGAGCTGGGCGACGTTGCCGAAGCGGGTGGCAACCAGCATCGCCCGGGTCTGCGGGTCCCAGTCCTGGAAGCTGGCGGTGCGGAATTCCATGTAGGGCCGGGTCTTGTCGACCAGCGCCTGCGGCACCGGCGGCAACCCGTCGGCGATCAGCGCGGCGGGCTTGGGCGCGGTCGGCGCGGTATCCTCTGCGAGCGCGGGCGCGGCGGTGAGCGAAAGGGCGGTAAAGGCGAGCAGCAGGCTGCGCATGTCTGAAGTCCCCGTTTGATTGACGCAATTTCGCCAGACTGGCCGACCTCGCGCGCGCGGGCAACTGGCCATTCGACGAACCGCTGACAGCAGGGGGGCGATGGGCTAGGGACAGGCCATGGAAAAGCTCATGGACCGTACCGCAGCCCTTGCCCTGCTGACCCGCTATTACGCCGCCTTCAACGCCGGCGACTGGGAAGGGATGCTCGACTGCCTCGACGAGGACGTGGTCCACGACATCAACCAGGGCGCGCGCCAGCACGGCAAGGCGGCGTTCCGCGCCTTCCTCGCCCACATGGAGCGCTGCTATCGCGAGCGGCTCGAGGGGATCGTCCTGATGGCCAGCGAGGACGGCCTGCGCGGCGCGGCTGAGTTCGTCGTCCACGGCGAATACCTCGCCACCGACGAGGGCCTGCCCGAGGCGGCGGGGCAGACCTATGTCCTGCCCGCAGGGGCCTTTTTCGGCATGGCGAACGGCAGGATCGTGCGGGTGACGGTCTACTACAACCTTGCCGACTGGACCGCGCAGGTTGGCGGATGAGCCTGTCGGTCCGCACCCTGTCGGGCGAGGACCTCAGCGCCGCGCTGAACGATCTGGCGCGGCTGCGGATCGCGGTCTTTTCCGCCTTTCCCTACCTCTATGATGGCAGCGAGGCTTACGAGCGCGAGTATCTGGCCGAGTTCACCCAGGCCGGGGGCGCGGTGCTGGTTGCCGCCTTCGACGGCGCGCGGATCGTCGGCGCGGCCACGGCCTCGCCGCTCGCCGCGCAGGACAGCTACATCCGCGAACCGTTCGAGCGCGCCGGGATCGATCCGGCCCGGGTATTCTACTTCGGGGAAAGCGTGCTGCTGCCCGAATACCGGGGGCAGGGCGTGGGCCATGCCTTCTTCGACCACCGCGAGGCGGCGGCGCGGGGCTGGGGCGCGGGCAAGGCTTCGTTCTGCGCGGTCGTGCGGCCCGAGGATCACCCGGCGCGGCCAGCGGACTACACGCCGCTCGATGCCTTCTGGCGGGGGCGCGGCTATGCTCCCGTTCCCGGCCTGACCGGGGAGTTCAGCTGGCAGGAACACGGCGAGACCGAAGAGAGCCCCAAGCCGATGCAATACTGGATGCGCGACCTGTGACCCGCTTCATCGCCGCCGCCGCGCAATATCCGATCGACCAGCTGGCCGACTGGCAGGCCTATGAAGCCAAGCTCACCCGCTGGGTCGAGCAGGCGGCGCAGGGCGGGGCGGCGCTGGCGGTGTTCCCGGAATACGGCGCGATGGAACTCGCCTCGCTCGATCCTCCGACGATGAGCGATCTTGCCGCCTCGATGGATACGGTGAGTGCCCTGCTGCCGCAGGTAGATGCCCTTCACGCCGAACTGGCGGCGCGGCACGGGCTGCACATCCTTGCCGCCAGCGCCCCGTATCGGCGGGAGGACGGACGCTACGTCAACCGCGCCCGGCTGTTCACTCCGCACGGCAGGGTCGGGGTGCAGGACAAGCTGATCATGACCCGCTTCGAGCGCGAGGAATGGGGCGTGAGTGGCGGCGCGCCGCTCCGCCTGTTCGATACCGCGCTTGGGAAGATCGGCGTAACCATATGCTATGACAGCGAATTTCCGCTTCTGGCCCGCGCCTTGGCCGAGGCCGGAATGGAGCTGCTGCTGGTTCCTTCCTGCACAGAGGCGGCCCACGGCTACTGGCGGGTCCGTATCGGCGCGCAGGCCCGCGCGCTGGAGAACCAGTGCTATGCGCTCCACAGCCCGACCGTCGGCGAGGCGCGCTGGTCCCCGGCGGTGGATACGAACCACGGTGCCGCCGCACTCTATGGCCCGCCCGATGGGCCGATGCCCGGCGACGGCGTCCTCGCGATGGGTTCGCTCAATGCCGAGCAATGGGTGTTCGGCGAGGTCGATACCGGTCTTGTCCACCAGCTGCGAGCCGATGGCGGGGTGCTCAACACCCGCCACTGGGCGGAACAGCCGGGGGCACAGGCGCTGCCGCCTGTAGAGGTGGTGGACTTGCGCTGAACGGCGCGGCAGGGTGGCGCGATGCTGAAACACCTGCTGCCGCTCGCCGCCCTGCTGGTTTCCGTTCCCGCGCAGGCGGATAGCCCCGCACCGCTGCAACAGCGGGTAGAAACGGCGCTGGCCAGCGCGCCCGCCGGAACGCGCTTTGGTCTGCTGGTGGTCGACGAGCAGGGGCGAGAGGTCGTTGCCATAGCGCCCGACCAGCGCTTCATCCCTGCTTCCAACACCAAGCTGTTCACCACCGCCGCCGCCTTGGCGGCAATGAGCGGCGACGATGCCACGTTCCGCCTCGGCGGCGCGACCGATCTGGCGCTGGTGACCGGTGGCAAGGGCGCTCCCGACGTGGTGCTGACCGGGCGGGGAGGGGTGAACCTGTCAACCGCACCGGACTGCGTCCAGCGCTGTCTTGCCAGTCTGGCCGACTGGATCGCGGGCCGCACCCGCAAGCTGCGCGACCTGGTGGCGGACGACAGCCACTTCGTCGACCAGCGCTGGAGCCCCGGGATGAGCTGGAACAACATCGGCACCGATTCCGGCACGGCGACATCGGCACTGATCATCGACAACAACGAGGTGCCGGTCACGGTCACCCCCGGCGCTGCGGGAAAGCCGGCTACGGTCACGCTCTCGCCCTATTTCACGCTGGTGAACGAGGTTGTGACGGTAGCGAACGGCAAGACCCAGATCGGCGTGGACCGAGCGATCAACAGCCGCACCCTTCGCCTTTACGGCACGATTGCGGTTGGTGCACCGGCGTGGACGGACCGGCTGGGGATTGACGATGGCGCGGATTTCGCGGCCTGGTCGCTGAGGCAGGCATTGACCGCGCGGGGGGTGAAGATCACCGGCAGGACGCGGCTGGTCCATCGGCGGGTCCAGAACCCGCTCGCGGCGGAGCTGCGCAGCCTGCCATCTCCCGCGGCGCTGATGGTGCTGGAGGCTCCTCCGCTTGCCGAAGAAGTGGCGGCGATCAACCGGCCCAGCCAGAACCTCCACGCCGAAGCCCTGCTGCGCCGGCTCGGCATCGCGGCGCAGGGCCGCCTGCCGCTCGATGCGCCTCCGGTACAGGCGGGTTCGCTGGAAGCGGGGCTGGCGGCGCTGCGGATGGTGCTGACCTCGGCAGGAATCCCGCGCTCTGGTTTCGATTTTGCCGACGGGTCGGGCATGTCGACCTATAACCGCGTTTCGCCGCGCGCCACGGTGGCCCTGCTGCGTTGGGGGATGAGGCAGCCGTGGGCGGCGGACTGGCGGGCCTCGCTGCCGGTCGGCGGGGTCGATGGCACCCTGAAGCGACGGTTTGCGGGAACGGCGCTCGCCGGGCAGATCTTCGCCAAGACCGGGACGCTCAACGCTACCAATGCGCTTGCCGGCCTGATGCGCACGGCGAGCGGGCGGGAGCTGACTTTCGCGATCTATGCCAATGACGTGCCCGACGGAACCAGTGCGCTTGCGGCAATGGACGCGGCATTGGTGCTGGTCGCCGGAGCGAACTGAGCACCTCTTCAAGGCAATTTTGTTGCACTGCGGCAACAGTTTTTGCTCGCTTGGCGGGAAATCGCAGGCTGTCGTCGCAATTTTGCGCCGCAACCGCTGGAAAATACTGGTCTCAATCGGTTAACTGGCGCGGTTCGGCCAGGGGGCCGGTTCTACAGGGGCTGAAACAGCATGACTTCACGTAACCTTGTCCGTCTGGCGCTGGCCGGCGGTGTTTCGCTTGCCGCCTTCGCGGCGCCGGCCATGGCGCAGGACATCACCTCGGCGAACAGCGCATCGGACAATGGAGGTGAAGCGATCATCGTCACCGGTTCGCGCATCAAGCAGGACCCGGCGAAGAGCGCGCTGCCGCTGCAGATCATTTCCAACGCGGACATCCAGCAGAACGGCATCTCCAGCCCCGAACAGCTGACCATGTTCCTCACCTCGAACGGCACCGGCCCGGACAACCTGGCCGCCAATGCCGACGTGGTGACCGGCGCGCAGCGCGGCACCAACGGCCTGTCCTCGGCCAACCTGCGCGGGCAGGGCAGCGCCGCCACGCTGGTGCTGCTCAACAGCCGCCGCGTTGCCGCGCACGGGCTTTCGGGCAGCGCGGTCGACGTCAACCAGATCCCGTTTGCCGCGATCGACCGGATCGAAGTGCTGAAGGACGGCGCCTCGGCGATCTACGGCACCGACGCGATCGGCGGCGTGATCAACTACATCACCAAGAAGAACTACACCGGCATCGGCGCGACCGGCTTCGTCGACATTCCGGAAATGGGCGGCGGCGAAATCTACAACCTGTCGGGCATCGTCGGCTATGGCGATCTTGGCACCAACGGCTTCAACGTGATGGCCGCGGTGTCCTATCGCTGGAACAAGGCCCTGCGCGGCGATCAGCGCAGTTTCGTGAACACCGACCAGCCGAACAACGGCCTGTCGGTCGATACGCGTGGCACTCCGATCGCGACGATCTTCAACATCGGCGCCAACGCATTCCAGACCCCGAACGGGACGCTGACCGGCGGCCTGACTCTGACCGCGCCGAATGGCGGTAATGCGGCTTCCGGCGGCATCAACCCGCTCGACCTGCCGGGCGGCGCGGGCTGCACCAGCATGGATGGCGGCCTTGACTACGACTGGGCGCTGTGGACGTCGCCGAACAACTATTACGCCTGCGCCTGGGACACGGGTCGGGCGGCAGTGCTGCAGCAGCCGATCGAAACGCTGACCTATTACGCGCGCGGAACCGCAGCGCTGGGCGGCAGCGAGGCCTATGTCGAAGTGACCGGGTCCAAGGCGGATTCGGCCAAGCGCTTTTCGCACAACCAGTTGAGCGCCAACAACACCAACCTGCCGCTGGCCTATCCGCTCAACAGCCTGACCAAGACGACCTACGATTCGATCTTCAACTCGCTGCGTTCGGCCTTCTCGGGCAATCCTTCGCAGGTCGCTGCGCTCGATGCGCGCTACGGCCTGCCGATCGCGTTCCGCTATCGCTGCATTCCCTGCGACGTGCGCGAATACACCACCGAATCCGAAACCTTCCGCGTCGCCGGCGGGATCGAAGGTCCGCTGCCGTTCGACCGCTGGGATTACCGCGTGGGCGCGTCCTATGCGACCAGCTCGGTGACTTCGCAGCTTGGCACCGGCTACTTCTATCGCGGCACCCTGGCGAACGGCGCCTCCGATCCGACCGCACCGATCGCCCCCGGCGCGACGGTTCCCGGCATCGTCGGCCTGATCAACAGCGGCATCCTCAACCCCTTCAGCCTGACCCAGAGCGCTGCCGCGCTGGCGGGGCTCAAGGCCATTTCGGCCGAAGGGGCGACGCTGTATGGCGGCAAGTACAAGACCTTCCAGGCCGACGCCTCGATCTCGGGCCCGCTGTTCGCGCTGCCCGGCGGTGATGCGCAAGTGGCCGCAGGGGTCGATTATCGCCGCGAAACTTACGAGTTCAACGGGTCGGCTGCTGCTGCGGCGACCGCGCCGGTGATCTTCAATGCCGCGTTCGACAACGTCAACGCGCTGACCCCGAAGAACCGCACGGTCAAGGCAGCCTATGCCGAAATCAACCTGCCGATCGTCGACATGCTGGAACTGACCGGCGCGATCCGCATCGATGATTACTCGGGCTTCGGTTCGACCACCAATCCCAAGGTTTCGGCGAAGTTCCAGCCGGTCGACTGGCTGATGTTCCGGGGTTCCTACAGCACCGGCTTCCGCGTGCCGAGCTTCAACCAGATCTTCAACGGCATCACCGAAAGCCCCTATTCGGGCAGCGATCTGGCTGATCCGGTGAAGTGCCCCGGCGGCGTGCCGACCAGCGCTTTCGGCAGCGGCCTGCCCTGCGCCCAGATCCGCCCGAACATCTGGAATGGCGGCACCGCCGACCTTGGCCCCGAAACCGCCAAGATGATGAGCCTGGGCGTGGTCCTGCGTCCGCTGCCGCGCTGGAGCCTGACCGCCGACTGGTGGGACATCAAGGCCGACAACACCATCCAGCTGCTGTCGCTGCGCCAGCTGATCGACAATGCCGCGCTGTTCCCTGAACGCTTCATCCGCGATGCGGCCGGCACCGTGCAGGTGCTCGACCAGCGCTGGATCAACGCCGGTGCGCGCAAGACTCAGGGCATCGACTTTGCCCTGCGCGGTTCGGTCGACCTGCGTGACAGCCGCACCCTGTCGCTCGGCTTCGACGGCACCCTGCTGCTGGAGAAGAAGGAAAAACTGACCCAGACCTCGGCCTGGAGCGCCAGCCAGATCGGCGTGTTCACCTTCACCGGGGACCTCGGCCTGCGGTGGAAGCACAACGCCTGGCTGACCCTGTCGAACGAGGACTTCTCGGCGACGCTGACCCAGATGTACCGCGCTGGCTATGCCAACCAGAAGCTGCCTGGCATCGCTTCCGGCGCGGTGGTTCGCCCCGGCTTCAACCCGCAGGTCGAAGCCTACACGATCTACAACTTCTCGCTCAGCTACACGGGGCTTGCCCCGAATTACAAGCTGACGCTGGGCGTGCGGAACATGTTCAACAACGATCCGCCCTTCGCGATCAGCTATGACGGCAACTCGGGTGCCGGTTCCAGCTGGGAACCGCGCGTGGCCGATCCGCGTGGGCGTTCGTTCACCGTCCAGGTCGAAGTGAAGTTCTGATCCCGCACCGCTGCGGCGATTCAGGCAAGAAGGGCGCTCCCGCGGGGGCGCCTTTTTTGTAAGTGAATGAAATTATGGGAAACCTCTCGTTAACTTTGATTTTACCTGCTGCTGCGAGATTCGCTGCCTGAAATCCACACCTGCGACGTGCGAATATGGCAAGCGAACCGCAATTCAGGAGTACGGGAGGCCGCCGCGCCGACCGGAGGAGTATTGCCGCCACGGTGCAGTTCCGCGCCGGTACTCGCCGTGCCAACGTCCAGATCCGCGATATCTCGCGCTTCGGTGCGCGGATCGGCGGGGTGTTCCTGGTTCACATCGATGACCGCTTCTTCGTGAAGCTGCCCGGTCTGGAAGCGATCGAGGCGCGGGTTGCCTGGGTCGAAGAGTTCGAATTCGGCTGCGAATTCGTCCGCCCGCTCAACGAAGTCGTACTTGACGCGGTCACCCGCTCGCTCTGAGCGTCCGGACGGGCGCTTCCTGCGACAAGCGGATTGAACCTCCCGGCGCCTCGGCGCATATCCCCTCCATGACAGCAGAAACCATGCGGAGAGGAACCGAACTGGTCGATGCCGGCCGTATGCTGGCGCGCCCAGGATGGTTCGCGCGCGCGTGGACCGGTTCGCTCGGCAAGGTGCTCGATCGGATCGATGCGGGGCTGGCCAGCGGTGCGATCGACGCGGTCCTGCCCGACGGCACCCAGCGGCGGCTGGGCGGCCGTGCTCCGGGCTTTGTGGCCAAGGTCGAACTGCGCAGCTGGCGCGCGCTGCTGCGGCTGGCCACCGGCGGTTCGGCAGGCTGGTACCAGGCGTGGGAAGCGGGGGAGTGGGACAGCCCCGATCCAGTTCCGCTGTTCGCGCTGTTCATGGCCAACGCGGCAACGCTGGGCGATACGGGCCGCGCGCATGGCCCCTGGCGGCTGATGGCCCGCGCGCTTCATTTCCTCCACCGCAATACCCGCAGCGGGGCGCGGCGCAACATCCACGCCCACTATGACCTGGGCAACGATTTCTACGCGCTGTGGCTCGATCCGGCGATGGTCTATTCGAGCGCGCGGTTTGTGGAGGAGGGTCAGGACTTGACCTCTGCCCAGCTGGCCAAGCTGGAAAGCATCGCCGAGCGGATTGAGGGTGCCCAGTCGGTGCTGGAGATCGGCTGCGGCTGGGGGGCGCTGGCGCAGCACCTGAGCGAGCGCGGTATGTCCGTAACCGCGATCAGCCTGTCGGATGAGCAGCTCGCCTGGGCGCGCGAGCGGCAGTCGGGAGCAATCGATTTCCGCAAGCAGGACTACCGCGATGTCACCGGGCAGTATGATGCCGTGGTCAGCGTCGAGATGGTCGAGGCGGTGGGCCGCGAATACTGGGCCGACTGGTTCGATTGCATCGCGCGCTGCCTGAAGCCCGGGGGGCGTGCCGCCATCCAGTTCATCTCGATCCGCGAGGACCTGTTCCCGGCCTATGCCAGCTCTGCCGATTTCATCCAGACCCACGTCTTTCCGGGTGGGATGCTGGTGAGCGAGGCCGAATTCCAGCGCCTCGCCGCCGAGCGCGGGCTGAGCTGGGAAGACCGCGAGGGCTTTGCGATCGACTATGCGGAAACGCTGCGGCTGTGGCGCGAGGCATTCGACCGCGCGGTGGCCGATGGACGCCTGCCGGCCAGTTTCGACGAACGCTTCGTCCGGCTCTGGCGGTTCTACCTGATGTACTGCGAAGGCGGGTTTCGCGGGCGCGGGATCGATGTTGCGCAGGTGACGCTGGTCAGGCGCTGATCCCATGGTTGAGCCCCGACCCGGCCCGCGCCGCATGCGGCGCTCTCCGGGGGGTGGGTAAGGGACACGAGCTGGCAGGCCCGGCCGGGGCTCGGGGGGAACGGGACCTCAGCTGACGGTGCGATAGATGTGATCGCCGCGCCAGCGGGTCAGGATGTTGTCGTGAACGATCGGGCTGAGCAGGTTGTCGAAGGCGCAGCCGACCAGGCTGTTGTCCCACCAGATCACTTCGGCCTGCAGCGCTTCCAGCCCCGGCAGGGTCAGCCAGCACACGGTGCCGGGATGGACCCGGTTGACCGCGGCGGCGCAGAACCCGCTGACCGACAGGTCGTGCACCACGGATTGCACCGCACGCGAGCCCGACATGCGCAGCATCGCCGGAATCGTGATGCGGGTTCGCGGCGCGCAGCGGTCCTCCTGCGCGGCGGTGAAATAGGAATCCCTCTGTCCGATCAGATAGTCGCTCATCGTCGCGTCCCAGTGCTACCTGTGTTCCATGCTTGCCCGGACCTTTCCAGTCCTGCTTGGCAAATTATGGAGCGCTCTGGTTGCGCGGGGATTATCGGGAGTGGTTAATTCTTTCGCGGTGCGGGCTGGCAAACTGTTCACCAAGCATGGCAACGATGCGCGTCGCAACCACGTCCGGCAGCTTGACAGTGGCCGGGTCTTCTCCGGGATAGGCCTTGGCGCGCATTGCCGTGCGCGTCGCGCCGGGATCGACGATGGCGACGCGGATATTGCTGATATTGCGCACTTCCTGCGCATAGCAATCGACCAGAACCTCGGCAGCGGCCTTGCTCGCGGCATAGCTGCCCCAGAACGCGCGGGGCTCGGTCGCGACACTGGTGGTGAGGTAAACGAGCCTGCCGTTGCTGCTTGCCCGCAGCAGGCCATCGAAGCGCGCGATCAGCGCCTGGGTGGCGAGCAGGTTTACGGTCAGCGCGCGGCTGAGACCGGCCTGCTCGATATCCTTGACCGCCATCAGGTCGGGCAGCACCGCCGCGGAATGGACCAGCACGTCGAGCGCGTTCCAGCGTCCCGCGACCGCTGCGGCCAGCCGGGCGATACCATCGCCGTCGGCAAGATCGACCGGAGCGATGGTGGCGCTGCCGCCCGCGGCGAAGATCCGTTCTTCCAGCCCTTCGAGACTGCGGGTGTCGCGCCCGGTGATGACCACGTGGGCGCCGGCTGCGGCCAGTGCCTCGGCAACCGCGCCGCCGATACCCCCGCTCGCCCCGGTAACCAGGGCGACCTGTCCGGCAAGAGCGCTCATGCGACCTTGCCGACCGGGAGTGACAGCTGGCTGGCATCGCCTGCGCGCTCGGCCAGGTCGGTCAGGCTGGTCGGGTATTCGCCGCTGAAGCAGGCGTCGCAGTGCGTCGGGCAGGCGGCGTTGCGACCGCTTTCGCCGACCGCGCGGTAAAGCCCATCGATCGAGACGAAGGCCAGGCTGTCCGCCTTGATGAACTCCGCCATGTTGGGGACGTCCATCTGCGCGGCTAGCAGCTTGCTGCGTTCGGGCGTGTCGACGCCGTAGAAGCAGGAATGGCCGGTCGGCGGACTGGCGATGCGCATGTGGACTTCGGCAGCGCCGGCATCACGCATCATCTGGACGATCTTCATCGAGGTGGTGCCGCGCACGATCGAATCGTCGATCAGGACGATCCGCTTGCCTTCGATGATCGCGCGGTTGGCGTTGTGCTTGCGCTTGACGTCGGCGTGGCGCGCGCCGTCCGACGGCTGGATGAAGGTCCGCCCCACATAGTGCGAGCGGATGATCCCCAGTTCGAACGGAATGCCGGACTGCTGGGCATAGCCGATCGCGGCGGGAACGCCGCTGTCCGGCACCGGGATTACCAGATCAGCCTCGGCCGGGGCTTCCTTGGCCAGTTCGACGCCGATCCGCTTGCGCACGTCGTAGACCGAGCGTCCGCCCATTAGCGAATCCGGGCGGCTGAAATAGACGTGTTCGAAGATGCATGGGCGCGGCGCCGGGTTGCCGAACGGGCGGTGGCTGGAAATGCGCCCGTCGGTCCGGACCTCGACGATTTCGCCCGGTTCCACTTCGCGCACGAATTCAGCGCCAACCACGTCGAGCGCCACGGTCTCGCTGGCGAAGACCACCGCATCTCCGATCCGGCCCATCACCAGCGGACGGATGCCCAGCGGATCGCGGCAGGCGACCATGCGCTTGGGGGTCATGCAGATCAGCGAATAGGCGCCTTCGACCATCCGCAGCGCATCGACGAAGCGGTCGAGCAGCTTGGGGAAGCGGCTGGTGGCGATCAGGTGAATGATCACTTCCGTATCGGAGGTCGACTGGAAGATCGAGCCCTTGGACACCAGCTCCTTCTTGAGGTGCATGGCGTTGGAAATATTGCCGTTGTGGGCAATGGAAAAACCGCCGGCGGCGAGATCCGCGAACAGCGGCTGGATGTTGCGCAGCCCCGATCCGCCGGTGGTCGAATAGCGCACATGGCCCGATGCGACCGAGCCGGGCAGGCCATCAAAGATGTGGTTGTCCGAAAACACCTGCGCGACGTGGCCGATGCCGCGGTGCGAATAGAAGTCCTGCCCATCGAGGCTGACGATGCCGACCGCTTCCTGGCCGCGGTGCTGGAGCGCGTGGAGACCCAGCGCGGTCATCGCCGCGGCATCCTTCGTGCGGATCACCCCGAAGATCCCGCACTCCTCGCGGAGTTTGTCGCCATCCGGGTCGAGGAAGGGGTGCGTGAAGTTCATCTGGGAATCGCCCTGGCCGGTGCTGTATGCAATGCCGCGCATTTGGGCTTTGCCGCCTGCGAAAGCAAGGGGAAGGGGCATTGCCCTTGGCAGCCTATCCCCCTAAATCCCTCCAACCGACCCATTCCCCGCGAACGTCGCCCTGCAGAAGGCATCAGCTTGCTCCTCACTCCTTTCGAATGGACCATCGCCAAGCGCTACATGCTGCCCGGGCGCGGCGAGGCGTTCATCGCGCTGGTCGCGGGCATCAGCCTGTTCGCGGTTACGCTGGGCGTGGCCGCGCTGGTCATCGTGATGAGCGTGATGAACGGCTTCCGCGCGGAACTGTTCGACAAGATCGTCGGGCTGAACGGCCATGCGATCATCCAGGGCTATGGCGGGCGGCTCGACAACTGGCAGCACGTGCTGGACCAGGCCCGCAAGGTGCCGGGCGTGACCCGCGCCTCGCCGCTGATCGAACAGCCGCTGATGGGCGCGGTAAACGGGCGGGTCGAACTGATCTTCGTGCGCGGCAATACCCAGGAAGACATCAACCGCATCACCCCCAAGGTGATCGATGGATCGCTGAAGGACCTGAAGGTCGATTCCGGCAATGTGGCGATCGGATCGCAGCTCGCCGCCAATCTTGGCGCGCGGGTGGGCGACACCATCACCGTCATCAACCCGCAGGGCCGCTCAACCCCGTTCGGCACGGTACCGCGCCAGATCGCCTACCGTGTTGCCGCGATCTTCGAGATCGGGGTCTATGACTATGACGAGCGCTTCGTGGTCATGCCGATGCAGGATGCGCAGACGCTGTTGCTGCTGGGCGACAGCGTGGGGATGATCGAAGTGCAGGTCGAGGACCCGGACGTCGCTGCCGAAACGCTCGCTCCCTTGGGCGAGAAACTGGCGGGCCGCGCCGTGGTGAGCGACTGGAAGACGATCAACGCCAGCCTGTTCGAGGCGCTGGCGGTGGAACGGGTGGCGATGTTCGTTGTCCTCTCGATCATCGTCCTTGTCGCGGTGTTCAACATCCTTTCCTCGCTGATCATGCTGGTCCGCGCCAAGACCCGCGACATCGCCATCCTGCGGACGATGGGGGCGACCCGCCGGTCGCTGCTAAAGGTGTTCGTGACCATCGGCTTCGTGATCGGCGCGCTGGGCACGCTTGCAGGGCTGGCGCTGGGCTTCGTCTTCCTGTTCTTCCGCCAGTCGATCGTGCGGGGGATCGAGCTGGTGACGGGCCAGAACCTTTGGGACCCCTCGATCCGTTTCCTCACCGAACTGCCCGCGCGCAGCGATCCGGTGGAAATTGCCCTGATCAGCGTGATGGCGCTGGTGTTCAGTTTCCTCGCCACGCTTTACCCGGCGTTCAAGGCGGCGAGCACCGATCCCGTGCAGGTGCTGCGTTATGAATAGTCCCGTCGTCCAGCTTTCCGGCCTGACCCGCAGCTTCGAGCAGGGCGGGGTGCGCATCGACGTGCTGCGCGGGGTGGACCTGGCGATCCAGCCGGGCGAGATCGTCGCATTGCTGGGGCCGTCGGGATCGGGCAAGTCGACCATGCTGCAGGCTGTCGGGCTGCTGGAAGGCGGCTTTGGCGGCAGCATCGCGATCTGCGGGACCGAGGCGAGTGCGCTGAACTCGGACGAACGCACCGCGCTCAGGCGTGAGCGGATCGGTTTCGTCTACCAGTTCCACCACCTGCTGCCGGATTTCTCCGCGCTGGAAAACGTCGTCCTGCCACAGCTGGTGGCGGGCAAGGGCCAGGCCGAGGCCGAAGCGCGGGCGCTGGCTCTGCTTCAGGCGCTGGGGCTTGGCGCGCGCACCGATCACCGTCCCAGCCAGCTTTCGGGCGGCGAGCAGCAGCGCGTGGCCGTGGCCCGTGCGCTCGCCAACAAGCCCGCGCTGGTGCTGGCGGACGAGCCGACCGGCAATCTTGACGAGGCCACTGCCGACAAGGTGCTGGCCCAGTTCCTCGAACTGGTGCGCGGCGCGGGCAGCGCGGCGATCGTCGCCACGCATAACGAGCGGCTGGCGCTGGCCATGGACCGGGTGCTGCGGCTGCACGAGGGCAAGCTCGAATAGCGCGGCGGGCCGGGCACCGCTTGCGCCTTCCTGCGTTTAGGGGTCGGGGGCAGCGCAAGGAGCAAGCCCATGGCCAATTCACCCACCACCTTTCGCGGCGAACCGGCGGGACCCGACGGTCCTGACTGGGATCATGCCGCCTCGCTCCACCGGGCGGACGATGGCGGCGGGGTACTGGGCGATTTCAAGGCGATCCGCCACGGAACGGTCGCCGAGCTGGTGGGGCTGGTTATGGCCTTGCCCGAGGCGGATCGATCCCGCTATGCCGTGATCAAGGAGGGGGCGCGGCAGCTGACGCACAAGGAAATCGCGGAGCTGGCGGCGCGGGAGGACTTTCCGGGGAGAAGAGAATGAACGATCCGCGCACGATTGCCGATTTCACGGCGAAGCGACCCAATGGTGAGGAAATCAGTCTGGCCGACAAGCTGGGCAAGGTGGTGCTGGTGGTCAACACCGCCAGCAAGTGCGGTTTCACGCCTCAGTACGACGGGCTGGAAGCGCTGTGGCGCAAGCACAAGGACCAGGGCTTCGAGGTAATTGCCTTCCCCTGCAACCAGTTCGGATCGCAGGAACCGGGCAGCGCCGACCAGATCGAGGAGTTCTGCAAGGTCAACTTCGGCCTGTCGTTCCCGCTGATGGGCAAGATCGAGGTCAATGGCCCGGGCGCTTCGCCGCTTTACGACTGGATGAAGAAGGAAGCCCCGGGGGTGATGGGCACCAAGTCGGTCAAGTGGAACTTCACCAAGTTCCTGATCGGCCGCGATGGCAAGGTGGTGCGCCGCTATGCTCCGACCGACAAGCCCGAGGCGCTGGAAAAGGACATCCAGGCGCTGCTGTGATGGCGGCGAAGGGGGCGGCACCGTCGCGCCCCCTTCGCGCTCCTTTCCTACTTGCCCAGCGCGGCCAGCGCCGACTGGTCGACCGCGGCGACCGCCGACTTGAGCTCGTCGATCGATCCTGCCTCGCCTTCGGCCTCGATCATGAAGCGGTTGGCTACGACCCGGCCGAAGCTGCCGCGGCTTTCGCGGCGGTTCCACTTTTCGGTCTGCATCTGCCCATCGACCGTGCCGGTGCGTTCATAGCCGTCGGCGGTTTCCTTGTTTTCCTCGACCCCCAGCGCAGCGCCCAGGCCGGCGAGAGCGCCGATGCCTGCCATGTCGACGATCTTGAGCGTGATGGTCTTGGCGCCAGAGGTATAGGTGCCCTCCGCCGTGCTGCCCATCTCACCCATCGCCGCGCTTTGCGCCGCCGAGCGCTGGTAGCTGCCGAGCGAGGCGGGAAGCAGTGCCTGCAGCTGGGCGGCGCTGGCGGCCTTGATCTCGCCATTGGCCATTGCCTCGGCCTGCTTGCTCGCCTCCTCGATCTTGCCGGTATCGATCGTCCCGCCGCCGGGGAGTTTGATTTTCACCTCATCGTTTGATCCGATGGTCGAACCGGCGAGCCCGAACAGCCCGGTGACCGCGGCGGTGATCGGCGCGGTCACCAGCATGAAGACGAATCCCGCCAGCACGGTGACCGCGGTGAACCCTGCCGCCTTGGCCGTGGGCACCTTCATCAGCGGGGTGACCCCGGTGTAGAGCAGGTAGAGGCTGTAGAGCCCGACGATCCCGAGGAACCCGACCCACGGGAGAAGCTGGAAGACCCCGGCCAGCCAGGCCGCTGTCATGGACCAGATCACCAGCTTGAACGCGCCCGAGCGGCTGGCCTCGCCATCGAACTTGGGCGCCAGCCAGTCCGCGACCAGCCCCAGCACCACGACCGAGGCGAGCGCGAGGAGGTAGGAAATCACCAGTGTCGCGATGGCAGTGACCAGCGAGGGCGTATAGCTGACCCCGAACGCGCCATAGCCGAACAGCTGGCCATGCAGGAACTGGCCGACCGGACCGATGGCCGCGAGCGGGACAGCGAGGCGCACGAACAGGTCGCCCGGGGTGTCGCGCTCCGCCGCGATCACCGGCCAGGTTTCGACCGGTTTCATGAACAGCGCCTTGATCCGCTCGACCAGCGATGAGCCGCCGCCCGGAGCGCCTGGAATTTCCGCCATGGACTGTACCCCTATTCGTGAAACTGGGCGGATAGGACCACAGTTGGGCGCGCTTGAACAGCCGTGCCGCGCTTTTCCCCAGAGCAGGGCCGCTGGCGCTTGATCGCGGAGGGCGCGCGCGCGATATCTGGCGGCAATGGCCTACGAACCCTTCGTCCCGCTGCGCGTGCTTTCCAGCTACTCGATGCTCGAAGGAGCAATCGACCCCAAGGGCTTCGGCAAGCTGGCCAAGGAGCGCGGCTTTCCCGCGATTGCGGTGACTGACCGCAACGGCCTGTACGGCGTGATGTCCTTCGCCAGCGGCTGCAAGGACGCCGGCGTCCAGCCGATCACCGGCACGACCCTGGCCGTCCAGCGCGAGGCTGGCGGGCCGATCGACTGGCTGGTGCTGCTGGTGCAGGACGAGGCAGGCTGGCTCAACCTTTGCCACCTTGTCAGCAAGGCTCACCTCGACCGGCCGCTGGAGCTGGACCCCCACGTTACGCTGGACGACATCCGGGGCCGCTCGGACGGCCTGATCGCGCTCACCGGCGCGGGCGACGGCGCGCTGGTGCGGCTGCTCGCCGAAGGGCGGCAGGACGCGGCGGAGGCTTACTGCGAAAAGCTGGAGGCGCTGTTCCCCGGTCGGCTCTACATCGAGGTCGCCCGCCGGAACGAGGCGAACGAGGAAGCCGCCGAGGACGCGCTGATCGAGCTGGCCTATGCGCGCAGCCTGCCGCTGGTCGCGACCAATCCCGCCAGCTTCGCCGAACCCGGTTTCCACGGCGCGCACGATGCCATGCTGTGCATCGCCAATTCGACCCACGTCGACGCGCCCGACCGCCCGCGCTCCAGCGGCGAGGCCTGGGTCAAATCGGCGCCGATGATGGCCGAACTGTTCGCCGACCTGCCGGAAGCCACCGCCAACACGCTCGTCATCGCCCAGCGCTGCGCCTATTCCCCGCCCAAGCGCAAGCCGCTGCTGCCCAGCCTTGCCGGCGATGCGGCGGGCGAGGCGCAGATGCTGATCGACGATGCCCGCGCCGGGCTGGAGCGGCGGCTCGCGCCCTATGGCGAGATGGAAGCGGCAGAGCGGCAGGCCTATTTCGACCGGCTCGATTTCGAGACCGGGATCATCAACAAGATGGGCTTTGCCGGTTACTTCCTGATCGTGGCCGACTTCATCAAGTGGGCCAAGGACAACGGCATCCCGGTGGGGCCGGGGCGCGGTTCGGGCGCGGGCAGCCTGGTGGCCTGGGCGCTGACCATTACCGATCTCGATCCGCTGAAGCTGGGCCTGCTGTTCGAACGCTTCCTCAACCCGGAACGCGTTTCGATGCCGGACTTCGATATCGACTTCTGCGAAACCCGGCGCGGCGAAGTGATCCGCTATGTCCAGCGCAAGTACGGGCACGATCACGTCGCGCAGATCATCACTTTCGGCAAGCTCAAGGCCCGCGCGGTGCTGCGCGACACGGGGCGCATCCTGCAGATGAGCTATGGCCAGGTCGACCGGCTGTGCAAGATGGTGCCCAACCATCCGACCGACCCCTGGACCCTGCCGCGCGCGCTGAACGGCGTGTCCGAATTCAAGCGCGAGTATGACAACGACGACGAGGTCCACCGCCTGATCGACCTCGCGGTGCAGCTCGAAGGCCTGCCGCGCAACAGCTCCACGCACGCCGCGGGCGTGGTGATCGGCGACCGTCCGCTGGCGCAGCTGGTGCCGCTCTACCGCGATCCGCGCTCTGACATGCCGGTCACCCAGTTCGACATGAAGTATGTCGAGGACACCGGCCTCATCAAGTTCGACTTCCTGGGCCTCAAGACGCTGTCGGTGCTGAGGAAAGCGCTCGACCTGCTGGCGCGGCGCAACATCGCCATCGATCTGGAGGCGCTGCCCTGGGACGATGCGGAGGTCTACGAACTGCTCCAGTCCGGCGACACGGTGGGCGTGTTCCAGCTGGAATCCGAAGGCATGCGCCGCACCCTGGCAGCGGTGAAGCCGACCAATTTCGGCGACATCATCGCGCTCGTCTCGCTCTACCGTCCGGGTCCGATGGACAACATCCCGCTGTTCGGGCGGCGCAAGAACGGCGCGGAGAAGATCGAGTATCCGCACGAGAAGCTGGCGGGCATCCTGTCCGAAACCTACGGGATCTTCGTCTACCAGGAACAGGTCATGCAGGCCGCGCAGATCCTCGCGGGCTACTCGCTCGGTGACGCGGACCTGCTGCGCCGCGCGATGGGCAAGAAGGTCCAGGCGGAAATGGACGCCCAGCGCCAGCGCTTCGTCGATGGCTGCAAGGAAGTGTCCGGGATCGACAAGGCCAAGGCCAACGAGCTGTTCGACTTGATCGACAAGTTCGCGGGCTATGGCTTCAACAAGTCCCACGCGGCGGCCTATGCGCTGCTCGCCTACCAGACGGCCTGGCTCAAGACCCATTACCCGCACGAATTCTACGCCGCCTCGATGTGCTTCGACATGCACCAGTCGGAAAAGCTGGCGGTCTTCGTCGACGACATGCGCCGCAACGGGATCGAGTGCGCCGGTCCGGACGTGAACCGCAGCGAAGCCGAATTCATGGTCGAGCAGACCGACGAAGGCTATGCCGTGCGCTATGCGCTAGCGGGCATCCGCAACGTCGGCGAAAAGGCGATGGACGCGCTGGTGGCCGAGCGCGAGGCCAGCGGTCCCTTCGCCAGCCTGGAGGACCTGTTCCGCCGCGTGCCACCGGGCGCGCTCAACCGCCGGGCGCTGGAAGGCCTTGCTGCGTCCGGTGCCTTCGACAGCCTTGAGCCGAACCGCGCTAAGGTGCTGGCCAGCGCGGACATGCTGCTGGCCGTGGCGGACGAGGCGGCGCGAACCCGCTCCAGCGGACAGCACGGCCTGTTCGGCGGGGATGACCACGCCGCTCCGGCGCTGCGCCTGGCGGATGTGCCGCCCTGGCCCAAGTCGGAGCAGATGGCCAAGGAGCGCGAGAATTTCGGCTTCTACTTCGCCGCGCACCCGGTGGAACAGTGGCGCGCTGTCGCCTCGGCCAACGGGGCGCGCTCCTATGCCAGCCTGATGGATACCGGGGTGCCGGGCGGCGGGCGGATGCCGGCAGTGATGGCGGCGATGGTCGAAGGCGTGCAGCGCCGCAAGACCAAGCGCGGCAACGACTTCGTGGTGGCGGAGTTTTCCGACAATTCCGGCCAGTTCTCCGCTTCGTGCTTCGAGGAAACGCTGGTCGAACCGATGCTGCAATGGGCGAAGGACGGCACCTGCCTGCTGCTTTCGGTCGAACTCGATGCGCCCAGTCCCGACGAGCCGCCGCGCGTGACCGTGCGTTCGGCCCGCCCGCTGAGCGAGGTGAAGAGCGCGGGTTCGATGCTGCTCAAGCTCGATGTGCTGAACGCCGATGGCCTCCAGGAACTGGTCCAGACCCTGACCCGCGGCGAGGAAGGGCGCGGCGAGGTGCTGGTGCGGCTGCGCACCGGACAGGGGACCGAACCATTGGTCCGCCTGGGCAAGGACTTCCAGCTGGACGGTGCGGTTGCGGAACGCTTGGCAAGCGTGGAAGGACTTGCCAATGTATCGCTCAGCGCGCGGCGCGGGGCAGCACACCTGCGGCTCGTCGCCTGACGCGCATAAAAACAAGATCCTTCCAGGAGAGAGAACCGAAATGCTGGGCGCAATGCAGGACTTCGACCTTCGGGTCACCCACCTGATCGACCACGCCGCGCGCGAACACGGCGGGCGCGAGATCGTTACCCGCTGGGCCGACGGCAGCGAAACCCGCACCACCTGGGCCGGGGTGCGCCGCGATGCGCTGAAGATGACCCAGGCACTGCGCAAGCTAGGGGTGCAGCAGGGCGACCGGATCGCAACCCTGGCGATGAACCACAGCCGCCATCTGGTCAGCTGGTACGGCGCCGTGGGCGTGGGCGGCGTGCTCCACACGATCAACCCGCGCCTGTTCGACGATCAGCTGGAATACATCGCAAACCACGCCGAGGATCAGGTCCTGCTCTATGACAAGGCCTTTGCGCCGCTGGTCGAGCGGATGAAGCCCAAGTGGACCACGATCCGGCACTACATCTGCTTCGACGACGGCCAGTTCGAGGACTGGATCGGCGCCGAGGACGGTAACGCCACCTGGGCGACCGGCGACGAGCGCGATCCGTGCATGCTGTGCTACACCAGCGGCACCACCGGCAATCCCAAGGGCGTGCTCTACGAGCACCGCTCGACCATGCTCCACGCGATCACCGGGCTCCAGCCGTCGATCTTCGATTTCGACGCGCGCAGCGTGATGCTGCCCGTTGTGCCAATGTTCCATGCCGCCAGCTGGGGGCTGCCGTGGTCGGGCGCGGCGGCGGGGATCAAGTTCGTGTTCTCCGCGATCAACGATGCCGCCGTGCTGTGCGAACTCATGAACCGCGAGAAGGTGACCCACTCGGCCGGTGTGCCGACCGTCTGGCTCGCCACCTTCCAGCACATGGACGCGACCGGCGCGACCCTGCCGACGCTGCGCCACGCGATCATCGGCGGTTCGGCCGCGCCGCGCTTCATGCTTGAACGGCTGATGAAGGCCGGGGTCAATGTCGCCCATGCCTGGGGCATGACTGAAACGAGCCCGATCGGCACCACTGGCGCGAAGAGCTGGGATTGGGACGATCTGGGCTTCGAACAGCAGGTCGATATCAAGCAGATGCAGGGCCGGGTCCCGTTCGGTGTGGAACTGCGCACCGTGGACCTCGGCGATTCCTCGATCGAGCTGCCGCGCGATGGCAAGACCGCGGGCGCGCTGCAGGTGCGCGGACCGTGGATCATCAAGCGCTACTTCAAGGCCGATGCCGACGCCGCTGGCCTGGCCGGGCAGTGGTTCGACACCGGCGATGTCGGCATTCTTCATCCCGACGGGACGCTGCAACTGACCGACCGCACCAAGGACGTGATCAAGTCCGGCGGCGAATGGATCAGCTCGGTCGAGCTGGAGAACGCCGCCGTTGGCCATCCCGGTGTGGCCGAGGCTGCCGCGATCGGCATCTACCATCCCCGGTGGGACGAACGCCCGATCCTTGTCGTCGTGAAGAAGGCCGGAGTGGAGGTCACCGCGCAGGAAATCCGCGATCATCTTGCCCAGCATGTCGCCAAGTGGTGGCTGCCCGATGCGATCGAGTTCGTGGACGAAATCCCCCACGGCGCGACCGGCAAGATCAGCAAGAAGGACCTGCGCGACCAGTTCCGCGACTACAAGCTGGAAGACGCCTGATGGCTGGCTACGTCGATCCCAGCCGTGACAACTGGCAGCGCTTCAAGGACCTGCCGCGCGACAAGCCGATCCACATGCTCAACCTGATCAAGCTGCGCGAGCTGGCCGAGTACCCGGAAGGCCACCCGAACCACGGCAAGGGCCTCACCGGGGCCGAGGCCTATGAGATCTACCGCGCCGGCTTCCAGAAGCTGGTCGCGGACGACGGTGCGGCGATGGTCTGGGAAGCGCCGCTGGAATGCGTCGTCACCGGGCCCGAGGGCGAATGGGACGAGGCCTTCGTCATGGGCTACCCCAACAGCGCCGCCTTCATGGCGATGGTCAAGAACGAGGACTACGTGCGCGACGTCGTGCCGCATCGCACGGCGGCAGTCGCCGACAGCCGGTTGATCCGGTTCGCGGGGTAATGGCGGCTTCCCGTTCGTCATTGCGAGCGTAGCGAAGCAATCCAGGAGCGGTGCAGCGGGGCCTTCTGGATTGCCGCGTCGGCTTCGCCTCCTCGCAATGACGACGGAGACTACAGCAACTTGAGTTGCCCGCCCAGTTCCGGCCGCACGAACTGGTTGCAATCCAGCACCGGATGCTCGCGGTTGAGGCCGAGGCGCTGGCAGGCGAGGCGAAAGCGGGTACGGAACAGGTCGGCCCAGACGCCCGTCGGCTTCATCCGGGTGAAGAAGCCGGGATCGTTGTCGCGTCCCTCCCGCACCGACTGGACGATGCCCATGACCTTGCCCGCGCGGCCGGGGTAGTGGACCTCTAGCCATTCGCGGAACAGGGGCGCGACCTCGTGCGGCAGGCGCAGCATGATCCAGCTGGCGGACTTCACCCCGCGCGCGGCGGCGGCCTCGAGGATCTCCTCGATGAACTCGTCGGTGATCGCCGGGACGATCGGGGCAACCGAAACGTGCGCCGGAACGCCTGCCGCCGCCAGCTTCTCCAGCGCATCTAGCCGCTTGGCGGGCGCGCTGGCGCGGGGTTCGAGCTTGCCGGACAGCACCGGGTCCAGACTGGTGACCGACAGCGATACCGCCGTCAGGTTCAGCGTCGCCAATTGTTCCAGCAGGTCGAGGTCGCGCAGCACCCGGGCGCTCTTGGTGGTGATCGTCACCGGGTGGCGGGTTTCGAGGCACACTTCCAGAACGCTGCGGGTGATACGGTAGTGTTCCTCAATCGGCTGATAGGGATCGGTGTTGGTGCCCATGGCGATGGGGGCGGGGCGATAGGAGGGCTTCGCCAGTTCGGCGCGCAGCAGCTTTGCCGCGTCTGGTTTGGCGAACAGCCTGGTTTCGA
>JAYRMP010000015.1:0-43291 GCA_041912655.1 Novosphingobium sp.
GACAAGCTCGACACGAACGGAGGGGGCTGCGGAGCGTGCGGAGGGCTATGCCGCCCGGTTGTAGAACTCGGTCGGTCCCGGATATTCGCGGCCGTCGTCCACGCCCACCTCGCGCGCGACCAGCGCGTTGACCATGGCGTTCAGCCGCAGCACGGTCCGGCGGTGCCTCGGATCGTAGGCCAGGTTGACCAGTTCCTCGGGGTCCGCTCTGGTGTCGTACAGTTCAAGGTCGTTGAGCCGCGCCAGCGTCTTCCAGTCCTTGGGCGTATGATGTTGGGCGGGTGCGAAATAGCGGGCGAACTTGTAGCGCCCGTCATGCACCCCCCGATGCAGGCGGCGCTTGGTCAGGTCGAAGCGCCGGCTGTAGTCCGGCTCGCCGGACGGCAGAGCGGCCCGCGCATCGTCCTTGTTCGGGGATGTATCCCAGTAATGCGCCACGGCATAGTTGAACAGGTGCCCGGCCCGGTCGCGCGGCGTCGGCAGGGCCGGGTCGCTGAGCAGGCTGGCCACGTTGTAGCCGGGCAGGTTCGGGAATTTCTCGGCCATCCAGTCGTCTGACTGTCCGGCCAGCGACAGCAGGGTGGGGGCAATGTCGATCGCACCCATCAGGCCATCGGTGCTGCGCCCGCCTGCGAAGTCCGGGTGGGCGATGATCATCGGGATCTGGGTTTCCTCGCGGTAGATCGTCGCGCCCTTCTGCCGCATCCCGTGGGCCCCGGCGCGTTCGCCATGGTCGCTGGTGTAGATGATGATCGTGTTGTCGATCTGCCCGCTGGCCTTCAGCGACCACAGCAGCTGTTCCAGTCGCCGATCCACGTCGCGCAGGCAGTTGTAGTAGTAATTGGCGAAGCGCTTCCACGACGCTTCGTCGCTTCGGTCCATCCGGCCATAGAAGGTGTTGTTCTGGGCTACGATCGCGCGGTGCGCCTCGGGCTTGGTGGAGAGGTCGTCCTCGTAGAAGCTGCGCGGCAGGGGGAAGCCGTTGTCGACCTCGTAAAGCGGGTCGCCCGGTTCGCGCCGCAGCGGCCCCAGGATGTCGGGGTGCGGGCGGCTTTCCGCCTGCTTGCCGGTCGCGTCATAGAACATGATGTCGTGCGGGTTGACCAGCCCGACCACCTGGAACCACGGCTTGCCGCCGGTCTTCATGCCCTTGCCATAGTCGATGATGTTGCGCGCCGCGTCGGCGGCCACGTACATGTCGCTGCGGTAGCCGTCCCAGGTCAGGCCGACTTCCTCGCCGTCGAAGCCGTAGTCGTGGAACCCGTACTTTTCCATCGAGCGTTCGGTGCTGGGATAGATCCCGCCCGGTGCGCGGTTCCAGCCGCGATCGTAGTTGATACGGCTGAGGTGCCACTTGCCCTTGTAGCTGGTGTAGTATCCGGCCGCCTGCATCATGTGGCCCAGCGTCGGCAGGTTTTCCGCCGCGACCGGGTGGGGGGCATTGTCGCTGTTGAGGAACAGCCCGGTCTGCTGGGTGTGGCGGCCCTGGAAGATGGTCGAGCGCGAGGGCGTGCAGGGGGTGGTGTGGATGTGGTAGTTCTTCACCAGCATCCCGCGCGACAGCAGTTCGCGGTGGCCGGGCAGCTTGTCCAGCAGCCCCGCGGGCCACGAGGCGAGGCCCTGTTCCTGGTCGGTGACGATCATCAGCACGTTCATCGGCCGGCTGCGCGCCGCGAGCGCATTGCCGCCGAGGCCTGCGGCGGCCAGCGCGCCCATTCCGCCGATCATTCCGCGACGGTCGATGTTCCAGGTCATGCACGCACTCCGCTCGGCGAGGGGGTGGCCCGGCCGGGAGAGTGGCGCCAGCCGGACCTGAGGGACGCGCAGACTAAGATAGCTTAGCTTGCTAAGCAACATGGCCCGTGTGCGCGACTGGTGAAAAATCGCCATGGCGCCCGGGCAGGAGTCTTAGTATGCTAAGAAATTGCGGTTTGCCGCTTGTCCATTGCCATCGGCGCGGGTTCGCCTAATGCCCCGCGCGGGCGCTGGAAGGCGCTGCGAAAGGGTATGGCAGTGGCACAAGAGCACTCCGGCGTGCGCCATCCGGCGGAATATTACACCGATCCGGAAAACAGCATCGGCTATCTCGCGCGGATCGTGTTCCGCTCGTTCTCGCGCCTGCTCGAACGGGGTACGCTGACGCACAATGTTTCCGCCGGGCAGTGGCGTTTCCTGCGCCAGCTGTGGCGCGAGGACGGGATCACCCAGCGCGAGCTGAGCGAGCGGGTGGGGATGCGCGAGCCGACGACGGTGGTGGCGGTGAAGGGCCTCGAAAAAGCCGGGCTGATCACTCGCAGCAAGACGCCGGACGATCGCCGCAAGACCTTCATCCACCTCACCTCCTATGGCCGCAGCCTCGAACTCCAGCTCGCCCCGTTCAACGCCGAGATCCACGAGATCGCGACGCGCGGGATGACCGAGGAAGAGGTGGAGACGATGCAGGTGCTGATGCGCCGCGTGATCGCCAACCTGGCCGAGGAAAACGCCAAGCTGGAACTGGAAAGCGACCTGCAGGCCTGATCGGCCGCGCCTCCTGCTTGCCCCGTCCCGGCGCGATCGGTTAGCATTCTAATCATTTCACGGGAATCGGGGCCAGGTGTGACCAGAATCGCCATTATCGCGGGAAGCACGCGCGAGGGATCGTTCAACCGGGCGCTGGGGGCCGCGGCGGCGCGGGCGCTGGAAGCGCAGGGTGCGCAGGTGACCGCGGTCGACCTCGCTGAATACGACCTGCCGCTCTATTCCGCCGCGCTTGAGGCGAACGCCTTTCCGCCGGACGCGCGGCGGCTGAAGCAGTTGTTGGCGGCGCAGGACGGTTTGCTGGTGGTGACGCCGGAATACAACGGTTCGATCCCGCCGCTGCTCAAGAACGCGATCGACTGGGCCTCGCGCCCCACCGACGGCGAGGCCATGCTGGCGCTCAGCGCCTATCGCGGCAAGGCGGCGGCGGTGATGTCCGCTTCGCTCAGCCCGTTCGGGGGCATGCGCGCGGTCACGCACCTGCGCCAGATCCTTTCCACCGTGCAGATGCTGGTGATCCCGGAGCAGGTCCAGCTGCCCGCCGCGCACATGGCCTTCGACGAGCAGGGCGGGCTGAAGGATGCGATGGTCGCGGGGATCGTCGACATGACCGCCGCCAGCCTGGTGCGCGTTGCCGCAGCCCTTGCGCAGGGCGCTTCCTGACGATACTTAGCTTTCTATCTATTTAGCGAAAGGCGCGCCGATGGACGGGTTGATGCAGAACGTGCCGCTGACGATCGACCGCGTGATCGATCACGCGGCGGCCTGGCACGGCGCGCGCGAGGTCGTCTCGCGCGATGCCGAAGGGCGCGTTTCGCGGACCACCTATGCGCAGGTTCACGCCGATGCGAAGCGCGTGTCCAATGCACTCGCGGCGGAGGGGATCAGGCCCGGCGACCGGGTGGCGACCATGGCCTGGAACGGCGCGCGCCACCTCGCGGCGTGGTACGGCGCCTCGTGCATGGGGGCGGTGCTGCACACTCTCAATCCGCGCCTGTTCCTCGAACAGATCGTCTATATCGCCAATCACGCCGGCGACCGGCTGCTGCTGGCCGATCCGGCCTGCGCCGACCTGATCGCGCAGCTGCTGCCGCAGGTGCCGAGCATCGAGAAGGTGATCTTCCTGTGCGAACCGGACGCCATGCCCGAGACCATCTATCCAGCCGTGGCCTTCGACGACTGGATCGCGCCGCATGGCACCGACTACGCTTGGGGCCAGTTCGACGAGAATGCCGCCTGCGGCCTGTGCTATACCAGCGGCACCACCGGCAATCCCAAGGGCGTGCTCTATTCGCACCGATCCAACTACATCCACGCGCTGATGACCCTGCAGCGCGATGCCCTGGCGCTGTCGGCGCGCGATACGGTGCTGCTGGTCGTGCCGATGTACCACGCCAATGCCTGGGGGGTGGTGTTCTCCGCGCCCGTCGTCGGCGCCAAGCTGGTCCTGCCGGGACAGCGGATGGACGGGGAATCGATCTACAACCTGATCGAGCAGGAAGGCGTGACCTATTCCGCCGCCGTGCCGACGGTGTGGCAGATGCTGCTGCAATACGTGCAGGAAAACGGCAAACGCTTCTCCACGCTGCAACGCGTCACCATCGGCGGTTCGGCCTGCCCGGAATCGATCGTCCGCACCTTCCGCGACGATTACGGCGTGGATGTGATCCAGGGCTGGGGGATGACCGAAACCTCCCCGCTCGGCACCGTCTCGGTCCCCAATGCGGCGGTCGCGGCGATGGATGACGCGGCGCAGATGGCCCACAAGCTCAAGCAGGGCCGGCTGCTGTTCGGGCTCGACATGAAACTGGTCGACGATGAGGGCAACCGCCTGCCCAACGATGGCAAGACCCCCGGCCGCCTGATGATCAAGGGTCCGACGATTGCCTCAGGCTATTTCGGCGGCGAGGGCGGGGACGTGCTCGACGGCGAGGGCTTCTTCGATACCGGCGACGTCGCCACCATCGACGCGCAGGGCTACATGCAGATCACCGACCGCGCCAAGGACGTGGTCAAGTCCGGCGGCGAATGGATCAGTTCGATCGAGATCGAGAACATCGCCATGGGCCACCCCGCGCTCGCCAATGCCGCCGTGGTCGGCGTCGCCCACCCCAAGTGGGACGAGCGCCCGATCCTGATCTGCCAGTTGAAGAGCGGCGCCAGCGCCAGCGCGGACGACCTGCGCGCGTTCCTCACCGGCAAGATCGCCACCTGGTGGATGCCCGACGACGTGCTCTTCGTCGACGAGATTCCCCTCGGCCCCACCGGCAAGATCGACAAGAAAGCGATCCGCGCAGGACTGACCGGTTACAAGCTGCCTTTCGAGGTCAGCCGCTAAGCTGCAACAAGCAACAACGATACAGGAGAGACGATGATGGACCCCAACGGGCTCGAAGGACTGGACACGACCTTCATCGGGCGCACATCGCCCACCGCGCCGCGCATCCAGGCGGGCGGGCATCCGTGCCAGGGGATCTATTACACCCAGGCCGGCAAGCGCCCCAAGGTCGCGATCATCGCCACGCACTATAATGTCGACTTCTCCGAGCATTACATCGCCCCCTACTTTGCCCGCGCGGGCTTCGGCTTCCTGGGGTGGAACACCCGCTACCGGGGGTTCGAGGACACCTTCATGCTCGAACACGCCATTCTCGACATCGGCGTCGGCGTACGCTGGCTGAAAGAAGAAGCCGGGGTCGAGGCCGTGGTGATCCTCGGCAATTCGGGCGGCGGCTCGCTGATGGGCGCCTATCAGGCCGAGGCCATCGCGCCGACGCTGACCGACCGCCTGCCTGCCGTGGGGCAGGACGCGCTCGCCCAGATCATCAAGGGCGATCTCTATATCTCGTTCAACGCGCACCAGGGCCGCCCCGAAGTGCTGACCGACTGGATGGACGCCTCGGTCATCGACGAGAACGATCCGGTGGCGACCGACCCTTCGCTCGATCCGTTCAACCCGGATAACGGCCCGCCCTATTCCGAAGAGTTCATCACCCGCTACCGCGCCGCGCAGCGCGCCCGCAACCAGCGGATCACCGACTGGGCGAAGGCCGAGCTTGAGCGGCTCAACGCGGCGGGCGTTCCCGACCGGATCTTCCCGATGTTCCGCTGCTGGGGCGACATCCGCTGCGTCGATCCCGCAATCGATCCGTCGGACCGCAAGCCCAACTGGTGCTATCGCGGCGATCCGGCCATCGCCAACCGCACCCCCTCCATCGGGCGGGCCAATACGCTGAAGACCTGGCTCAACATGTGGAGCCTCGAAACCTCGCCCTGCCAGGGGAAGCCCCACCTCGCCAAGCACGATACCCCGGCGCTGGTGGTGCAGGGCACGGCCGATACCGGCGTGTTCCCCAGCGATGCGCGCAAGATCTTCGATTTCCTCGGCACCAGCGACAAGAAGCTCGAACTGATCACCGGAGCGCACTATTTCGAGGATTCGATTGCCGAGCGGCAGAACGCCGCCGACCTCGTCACTGCGTGGATTCGGGAAAAGCTGTAATGACGGAAGGCGCCGCACAGATTATCGAGGCCCTGCGCGGCGCCGGATTGCTGGGGGATCAAACGCCCGAACTGGTGCCGCTGACCGGCGGCGTATCGTGCGACGTGTGGAAGGTCGAAACGCCTTCCGGCCCGGTCGTGGTCAAGCGCCCGTTGCCGCAGCTGCGCGTCGCGGCGCTGTGGGAAGCCCCGGTCGAGCGCGGCACCAGCGAAGTGCGCTGGTTGCGGCGCGCACGCGGTGTGGAGCGCACGCTGGCACCGGAAGTTCTGGCCGATTTCCCCGATCTGCACGCCTTCGTCCTGCGCTTCCTGCCGGGTTGCCCGGTGTGGAAGGACGAACTGATCGCGGGCCGGGTCGATCCGGCCTTCGCGGCGGCAGTCGGCAGCGGGATCGTGAAGGTTCACGCCGCGACCGCGTTCAACCGGGGTGATAGTGCCGCCTTTCCGAACGAGGCGATGTTCCACGCGCTGCGGCTCGATCCGTTCTTCCTTCATGTCGCGCGGCAGGATGCCGAACTTGCTCCGGCGCTCCAGGCGCTGGTGCGCCAGTTCCACGATCACCAGATCGCGGTGGTGCACGGTGACGTCAGCCCCAAGAACATCCTCGTCGCGGCAGAGGGGCCGGTGTTTCTCGACGCCGAATGCGCGACCTGGGGCGACCCGGCCTTCGACCTTGCGTTCTGCACCACGCACCTGCTGCTGAAGGCCGTCTGGCTGGACAGCGAGGCGCTGCGTTCTTCCGCCGCCGCGATGGTGGCTGCCTATGCGGCGGGAATCGACTGGGAGCCGGGCGCGGACTTCCTCGCCCGCGCCGGTTCCTACTGCGCGGGCCTGCTGCTTGCCCGGATCGAGGGCAAGTCGCCCGCCCCCTATCTCACCGAACAGACCCACAAGACCACCGTGCGCCATCAGGCGCGCGCCCTGCTGCTGCGTCCGCAGCCGCTGGATGCGCTGGTGGCGCAATGGCAAAGGACCATTTGATGACTGCCCGTATCGTCTCCGTCACCGGTCGCCAGATCTGGGATTCGCGCGGGCGGCCCACCGTGGAGGCCGAGGTCGTGCTGGAAAGCGGTGCGCTGGGCCGCGCCATCGCTCCGGCTGGCGCCTCGCGCGGGGCGCACGAAGCGATCGACCTGCGCGATGGCGGGGAAGCCTTCGGCGGGTTCGGCGTGAACAGAGCCGTATCCGGCATCGGACGGGAAATCGCCCCTGCGCTGATCGGCATGGACGCGCGCGAGCAGGCCGCCATCGACCGCGTCCTGTGCGAGCTGGACGGCACGCCGAACAAGGCGCGGCTGGGCGCGAACGCGGTGGTCGCGGTTTCGCTCGCCGTGCTCCACGCCGCTGCCGATCACGCGCGCGAGCCGGTGTGGCGCTGGCTGGCGGGAGGACGCAAGGTGCGCCTGCCGCTGCCAGAAATCCAGATCTTCGGCGGCGGCGCCCATGCCGGGCGGCGCACCGACGTGCAGGACTTCATGGTGATGTGCCCCCGGGCCGGAACCTTCCGCCGCGCGCTGGAAATCACTGCCGACGTCTACCGCGCGGCGGGCCGCCTGATGGAAGCGCGCGGGCCGTTGTCGGGCGTGGCGGACGAGGGCGGCTGGTGGCCGGACTTCACCTCCAATGAGGATGCGCTTGACGTCCTGACCATGGCGATCGAGGCGAGCGGCCACCGCGCGGGCGAGGACGTGTGGATCTCGCTCGACATTGCCGCCAACGAACTGGGGGATGCTTCGGGTTACACGCTGGCGCTCGATGACCGGCGGCTGTCGGGCGGGGAAATGGCGGACCGGATCATCGAATGGTGCAACCGCTATCCGATCCTCTCCATCGAGGACCCTGCGGGGCAGGACGACTGGGACAGCGTCGCGCGCGTCACCGCCGCCGTGGGCAACCGGGTGCAGATCATCGGCGATGACGTGCTCGTCACCAACGCCGCACGGGTGGAGCGCGCGGCGGCGGGCAAGGTGGTCAATGCGGCGCTGATCAAGGTCAACCAGGTGGGGACCGTGACCGAGGCCAAGGCCGCGCTCGACGCCGCCGTGGCGCAGGGCTGGGGCGCGATCGTCTCGGCGCGCTCGGGCGAGAGCGAGGACGTCGCCATCGCGCATCTTTCGACCGGCTGGGACGCCGGACAACTGAAGGTCGGCAGCTTCACCCGCTCCGAACGCATGGCCAAGTGGAACGAGGTGCTGCGGATCGAGGAAGCGATGGGGGCAGATGCGGTCTACGCCGGAGCCAGCGCCTTTGCCGCGCCGATCCGGGAGGCGCTGGCATGATCGTGCTCCACGCCCGCCCCAGCCCGGGGTTCCGCGCCGCCGTCGATGCGATCTTCGGCAAGGACGTGGTGGTCCATGTCGACGAGGCCGCGCCGCTGGATTCCGTGGCGGGGGAGATCACCGCGCTGCTTCACGTGCTGACGCCGGTCACGCCGGAATTCATCGCCTCCGCGCCGAACCTCAAACTGATCCAGAAGCTGGGGGTGGGGGTAAACACCATCGCGCTCGATGCTGCGCGCGAGCATGGCGTGGCGGTGTGCAACATGCCGGGCACCAACAGCCAGGCAGTCGCCGAAATGGCGCTGTCGCTGATGATGGCCGTGCTGCGCCGCACCTGCTTTTTCGATGCGCGCACCCGCGCGGGCGAGGGGTGGACGGCGGACCCGTCCGAACTCGACAACGTGGGCGAAGTGGCGGGGCGCACCGTCGGCCTTGTGGGCATCGGCAATTCGGCGCAGCGGCTGGCCCCGGTGCTGGCGGCGCTGGGCGCGCGGGTGGTCTACACCGCGCGTTCGCCGCGCGACCTGCCCTATGAGTACCTGCCGCTGGATGAGCTGCTGGCGCAAAGCGACATCGTCTCGCTCCACATCCCGCTGACCGAGGAAACGCGTGGGGTCATCGATCCGCTGGCGATGAAGCCCGGCGCCATTCTGGTCAACACCGCGCGCGGCGAGCTGGTGGACGAGGCGCGGCTGGTACAGGCGCTTGCTTCCGCCCACCTGCGCGGCGCAGGGCTGGACGTTTTCGCGGCCGAGCCGGTCCTGGCGGACAATCCGCTGCTCGGCCTGCCCAGCGTCGTGCTGGCCCCGCACATCGCCTGGCTGACCCCGGAAACGCTGGTTCGCAGCCTGGAGGTCGCGCACGAAAACTGCCGCCGCCTGAGCGCGGGCGAGCCGCTGCTGCATCAGGTGGTGTGATGGGCTTGCCGATTGTCCTGATCACCGGCCAGTTGCTCACCGAGGCGGTGTGGCAGCCGCTGCTCGATGCCTGGACGGATCGCGAGGTGATCGTCGCCGACAACCGCAGCGACGATACGATTGCCGGCTTCGCCACGCGGCTGCTCGACAACGCTCCGCCGCGCTTTGTCCTGATCGGCCACGCGATGGGCGGCTTCGTCGCCTTCGAGGTCATGCGCCGCGCGCCGGAGCGGGTGGCGAAGCTGGTGCTGGTCGCAACGCTCGCCTCCGCCGATGGCCCCGCCCAGACCGCGCGGCGGCAGGGCTATATCGATCTCGTCGAAGCGGGCCGGTTTGCCGATGTGGTGGAGGAGCGGATTCCGATCCTGTTTCCCGAAAGCCGCCGCAGCGACGAACGCCTGCTCGGGCTCGCCCGCCAGATGGCGGCGGAGACCGGCGCGGAAACCTTCCTCGCTCAGCAGCGTGCGATCATGGCGCGTGAAGACAGCCGCCCGCGCCTGGGTGAAATCGCGGTGCCGACCTTGCTGGTCTGGGGCGCGGAAGACGGCATCACCAGCCGGGCGCATCAGGACGAAATGCTGTCGCTGATTCCGGGTTCGCGGCTGGAAGTCGTGCCGGGGGCGGGGCATCTCGTCACGATCGAGGCGCCCGAGGTGGTCGTGCCGCTGCTGAGTGCCTTTGTGGACGCCTAGGTACCTTTAGGTCCTTTTCCACTGCACCCGTCTCCGTTCGTGTCGAGCTTGTCGAGACACGCCAGCGCAAGCGTGTCTCGACTGCGCTCGACACGAACGGAAACTTGGCTTTCTAGCGGCTTAGCGCAGCCTTGCCCGGGCCAGTGCGGTCCCGTCGACCATGGCCTTGAGCTTGGCCTGGGCCAGCTCGCGGCTGTGGTACTTCATCCCGCAATCGGGCGCGATCCACAGCCGCTTGGCATCGACATGGCGCAGCGCCTGCTCGATCCGCGCGGCCACGACTTCCGGCGTTTCAACCTCTGGCGTCGACAGGTCGAGCACCCCGTACATGATGGTCTTGCTGGGCAATTCCTCCAGGATCGACGGGTCCAGCCTCGGCTGCGCCGCCTCGATCGAGATCACGTCGATCCGCGAGGCATCGAGTTCGGCGAGGAAATCGTAAGCCTTGGGCTTGGTGCTCCCCGCGCCTTGGTGAACCATGGCATAGCCGAAGCAGATGTGCAGCGCGGTGCATCCTTCCACCCCGTCCAGCGCGCGGTCGACCGCTTCCAGCGCGTAGACCTGCGCCTTGTCGGCGCGGGCCTGGAGATAGGGTTCGTCGAGCTGGACCACGTCCACTCCGGCGGCGAAAAGGTCGCGAATCTCGGCGTTTACCGCAAGGGCATAGTCCATGGCCAGCGCGCGGTCGTCAGGGTAGTAACCGTTCTCGGCCTGCTGGGTCATGGTGAAGGGGCCGGGCAGGGTCAGCTTGACCGGGCGCGTAGAGTGGCGCCGCAGGAAGGCCGCTTCCTGCGCCTCGATCGGACCAAGGCGGCGGATCGGGCCGGAAACCAGCGGCACCGGGTTGGCATTGCCGGTGCGGTCCATCGCCGAACCGTGGCGCTCCGGATCGATCCCCGACAGCGCGGTGGCAAGCCGGTTGGAATAGCTTTCGCGGCGCATTTCCCCGTCGCCGACGATGTCGATGCCCAGCTCTTCCTGATCGCGGATCGCCATCAGGGTAGCGGCTTCCTGCGCGTCGGCCAGCCAGGGCGCAGGAATGCGCCACAGTGTCTCTGCCCGGACGCGGGGGGGCAGGCTGGCCTTCAGCCGCTCACGATCGATCAGCCAGTCAGGTTGCGGGTAGCTTCCGACGATGGTCGTTGGCAATAGAGGCAGTTGGAGCAAGGCGGAATCCCCTGTGAACTGGGCTGTAGAATGGGCTGGCCAAGGGATTGCTTAGTATCCTATCTATTTCAAGAACAATCTATCGCGGGGAGAGCACAATGATCGATCTGGAAGCCATCCGTACCCTGGCCGACATTCCCGCCGCCCAGGCGCGGCGGCAGGGTGAGGCCGTGGCGATCAAGTTCGGGGATCGCGAAACGACCTTTGCCGCGCTCGATGCGCAGACCAACCGGGTGGCCAATGCCCTGGCCGCGCACGGCATCGCGCCGGGGGACCGGGTGGCGGTGCTGGCCAAGAACCACGACGCCTGGTTCCCGCTGTTCTTCGGCACGGCGCGCGCCCGCGCCTGCTTCGCGCCGATCAACTGCCGGCTGGCGGCGGGCGAGATCGCCTTCATCCTTGAGGATGCCGGCCCCCGCGTGCTGTTCGTCAGCGACGACTTCTTCCCGCTGGCGCAGGACGCGGTGGCGGGGCTTGCCAATCCGCCCCACCTGGTTGCCCTGTGCGGCGCGCATGACGCGTTCGAGCCGCTGGATAGCTGGCTGGGCGATGCGCCGTCGAGCCCGCCCGCCGATCCGCCGCAGCTCAGCGACCATGTGCTCCAGCTTTACACCAGCGGCACCACCGGGCGGCCCAAGGGGGTGGTGCTGGACAACACCAATTACCGCAGCTTCCTCGAAATGGCCTCGGCGGTTGACGGGTTCGCCTATGAGGAGGGCGAGACGGTGATGATCGTCATGCCGCTGTTCCATGTGGCGGGCACCAACGTCAGCTTTTCGGGCCTCGCGCAGGGCGGGCGGCTGGTTGTGGTCAAGGACTTCGTGCCGGCCGACGCCATCCGCATGATCGAGGAGGAACGGGTTGCCCACTCGTTCCTCGCGCCCGCGATGATCCTGATGATGCTGCAGGCCCCTTCCTCGGCCAGCGCCGATTTTTCGAGCCTCAGCACGATTGCCTATGGCGCCTCGCCGATTGCCGAAGACGTGCTGCGCCGCGCCCGCGCCACCTTCGGCTGCGGTTTCGTGCAGTTCTACGGGATGACCGAATCGACTGGCGGCGGCACCTATCTCTCGCCCACGGCGCATGACCTGCCGGGCAAGCTGACTTCCTGCGGCGAACCCTGGCCCGCGACCCAGCTGGCGATCCTCGATGCCGAGGGGCGGGAACTGGGCGACGGCGAGATCGGCGAGATCGCGATCCGTGGCGGCACGGTTATGCGTGAATACTGGAACCGTCCGGATGCGACGGCGGAGACGCTGGCCGGGGGCTGGCTTCACACAGGCGACGTCGGTTACCGCGATGCCGACGGGTTCTACTTCGTCCACGACCGGATCAAGGACATGATCGTGACCGGCGGGGAGAACGTCTATCCCGCCGAGGTCGAAAGCGCGATCATGGGTTGCCCGGGGGTGGCCGACGTTGCGGTGATCGGCGTTCCCGACGAAAAGTGGGGTGAGGCGGTCAAGGCACTGGTCGTGCCGGCGCCGGGCGAGCAGCCCGATCCCGGTGCGATCATCGCCTGGGCGCGCGACCGGATCGCCCACTTCAAGGCGCCGAAGAGCGTGGACTTCATCCCCGTCCTGCCGCGCAACCCGTCGGGCAAGGTGCTGCGGCGCGAACTGCGCGCACCCTATTGGGAAGGCCGCAGCCGATCAGTCTGACCGCACGGACTGCCGTGTCCCGGACAAGCGAATGGCCCGGTCTTGCGTCCGGGCCATCCTGGGAAGCGGCGAGGGAAAAGGGAGGAGTGGGCTCCGCCGCTCCGGTTCAGGTCAGGCGGTCGCGAGCAGCATACCCTCGGCCTTGGTGCCGTCGGCGCGGCGCGGTTCGTGGGCGACGTCGCTGGGCTTGAAGCCTTCGGGCGGCAGGGTCCAGCAGGCGAATTCCAGGCAGATGCCGTCCGGATCGAAGAAGTACATCGAGCGGACGTAGACATCGTCGGTGACGGTCGGCGAGATCTGGGTGGGCGAGTTGTCGTGGTTGGAAATGCCCACCACCTCGATGCCCTTGGCCTTCAGGCGCTCGAAATACTCTTCGAACTTGTCGTTGGGCACGGTGAACGCGATGTGGTTCATCGAACCGTGTGCCGAGAGGAAGCTGCCGCGCGAAGGCAGGGTGGCGGGTGCGGCGACGCCCGGTGCGGCCTCGGGCGCATTGGCGAACCAGAAGAACGCCAGGCTGTTGCCGCCGCCCATGTCGAAGAAGAAGTGCTGGCTGGAGCCATCGGGCAGGTCCAGCGTCTTGACCAGCGGCATGCCCAGCACGTCGCGGTAGAACTCGACGGTCTTTGCCATATCCTTGCAGACGAGCGCCAGGTGGTGGACGCCTTGGATTTCGAACTCCTTCTCGGTCGCAGTCATGGTCATTCTCCTTCGGGCAGGCACGTTTGCTATCAGGCGGAAGTGACGCTGGGGCGGGCCTGCATGGCGGCGAACCAGCGCTGGACATTGGCATTGGCGGGATCGAGCGGCTGTCCGACCGCGGCCCCGAATTCGAGGAAGGCATAAAGCAGGATATCGGCGAGCGTGATCCGGTCCCCGGCGATGAAGGCCTTGCCCTCCAGCAGCGGATCGAGCCACTTGAGCCCGTCCTGGGCCACCGCCTTCAGGCCCGCCGCCGCTTCGGGCAGGCAACGCATGCGCGGCTCGAACAGGGGCAGGCCCTCGGCCCAGCGGAAGCCGTTGGTCAGGGGCTCGCAGATCTTGAGGTCGACCCGGCGGGTCCACATCCGGGTCTTGGCGCGCTCTTCCGCGGTGGTGCCGACCAGCGGCGGGTCCGGGTAAAGCTCGTCGAGGTATTCGCAGATCGCGGTGATCTCAGTCAGGACCGAACCGTCGTCCAGTTCCAGCGCCGGGGTCTGGCCCGCCGGGTTGACCTGGCTGGCATAGGGTTCGCTGCGGTTTTCCCCGCCGCGCAGGTCAACCTCGACCTCCGGCAGGGTGATGCCCTTTTCCGCCATGAACAGCTTCACGACGCGCGGGTTCGGGCCGACGCTGGTGTAGAACTTCATCGCAATCCTCTCACTCTCGAACTAGCAAAATCCAACACGACTGTCAATTCTATTGACGGTTACGATCCTGCAGGCCGGGGCGCGCTGAGGAAGTCGGCGGCGCTGAAGCCTTCGGGGGCGGCAACCTCGACGATCGGATCCTCGCGCGCGTCGTATTCCATGCGCAGCGCGCGGGTGATCACCGCGTGCATGTCGTAGAGGCAGGTGATGTAGGTGAACTCGAAGATCTGCTCATCGTTCCAGAAGGTGCGGAGCTTGTCGAACACCTGCAGCGGCACCCGGCCGTTCTGGGCGCTGAGGCAGTCGGTATAGGCGAGCACGGCGCGTTCCTGCTCGTTGTAGCAGTCGGCCACGGCCCAGTAGGCAATCGAGGCGATCTTTTCCTCGCTGACGCCCAGCCCGCGCAGCGACTTGCAGTGCTGCGAGAAGACGAACTGGCTGCCCTTGATCCAGCCCGCGCGGGTCTGGCCCAGTTCGCGCAGCACCGGATCGATCTTGCGCGCCGGGTGGCGATAGACCGCGAAGCCATCGACCGCGTGCTTGAAGATATCGGGGGCGAGGGCGAAGACGGTCCACCAGTCGCCCGGGGTGCCGGTGGCGGTGCCGGGTTCGGCCACGGGGTCGCGGTCGCCGAACAGGCGCTTGTAATAGGCGAGGACGGTTTCGTCGGTGGCTTCGGCTTTCGAGACCTGGCGAAGGACGGGCATGTTTTGGCTCCTCAGCTGTTCGCAAACTTGCGGAAAGTGGCAACGTGGGCGGAATCGAAATACTCGTCGAGCCGCGTGATCAGGCCGTTCTCGACCCGGCAGACGATTGCGCAGGGCAGGCGCACCGCCTCGCCGTCGTGCTTGCGCCTGCCGGTCAGGGTGTGCTGCTGGACGAAGCCGCCGGGAAAGACGTTGAGCCGCCGGTCGGCATACTGGCGGTCGGAAATGCGTGCGACCATTCCGGTCAGCACCTGTGCGGTCTGGTCGCGGTTGCCGACCAGTTCGTCGGTGTTGTGCCAGATCTCCGCATCGGGGGCGAAGCTGTCGCGCATGGTGGCAATGTCGCCTGCCTCGATCGCATCGAAGAAGCGGGTGGCAAGGGCGCGGATGGCATCGGCTTCGCTGGTCATGCGGCAAGCTCCCGGTTGAGGTGGCGGGTCATGGCGAACTGGCTGGCCGCGGCGGCCAGCGCGAAGGGGATGATCCCCATCAGCGCCCAGCGCAGGCTGTCGTCGCCAAGATTTGGGCGCAGCATGTCGCTGAGCATGCCGACGAACAGCGGGCCAAGACCCAGCCCGACGATGTTGTACATCAGCAGCAGGATCGCAGCCGCCGTGGCGCGGGCGCGGGGCGGGGTGAGGTTCTGGACCAGCGCCAGCCCCGGCGCGATATAGACGGTGCAGGCGGTCAGCGGCAGCAGCATGACCGCCAGCGAAGCCTCCCAGCTCTGCATCAGCAGTGCGGCAGCCAGACCGGGTGCGATCACCAGCGAAGCGATGGCCGGGACATAGCCATAGGCGCGCCTGTCAGTCCGGGCGATCCGGCTGACCAGCCAGCCGCTGCCCATGATGCCGATGCCGAAGGTGATCCCGGCGGCAGGGCCGAACCATTGCCCCATCGCGGGCAATGACATGCCCTGCGTGCGCATCAGGAAGGCCGGAACCCAGTTGAGAATGCCATAACTGACGAAGGCTGACAGGCCGTTGCCCAGCAGCACCAGCCGCAGCGACGGGCTGCGCACGAACAGTGCCAGAGTCTCGCGCAGGGGGATGGGATGTTCGCCGCCGCCGCCTGCGTCCATCTGCCCGCGCTTGGGCTCTTTGACGGCCCAGACCAGCAGCGGGGCGATCACCACCCCGACCAGCCCCATCACGAGGAACGCGCCGCGCCAGCCGATGTTGGCCGCTGCCCAGGCGCCGAAGGCCGCGCCGACGAACACGCCGAACGGGCCGTTGAGCTGGAAGATCGCCACTGCAAAGGGGCGGCGGTGCGGTGGAAACAGGTCGGAGACCAGCGACAGGGAAGGGGCCGTGCCGCCCGCTTCGCCCGCGCCCACGCCGAAGCGGACGAGAGCGAGCTGGGTAAAGGTCGAAACCTTGCCGGTCAGCGCGGTGAAGGCGCTCCACACCAGGCAGGACAGCGCGATCAGTTTCACCCGGCTCCAGCGATCGGCGAGGATCGCCACCGGCACGCCCATGCCCGCATAGAACAGCGCGAAGGCGAGGCCCGTCAGCAGGCCGAACTGGGTGTCGGTCAGGTGCAGCTCGGCACGGATCGGTTCGACCAGCACCGACAGCAGCTGGCGGTCGACGAAGTTGATCGTGCCGACCACGAACAGCATGGCCAGCGCAACGCCGCGTTGCAGCGCCAGGCCGTCCACGCCGCGCGGCATGGCGGCGGTGTCATTCATGTCAGGAAGTTCCTGCCAGGGGTTGCAGGCATCGGCGGGGAGCTGGTCATTATCCGATGCTCCCCGCCGCGCCCCTCATGGCTCAGAACTTGGCGCCGACGGTCATCCCGAAGGTCCGGGGTGCGCCGTAGAAGCGCTGGATGAAGAACTGGGCGGTCGGCGTAAGGGCCGAGACCCAGGTCTTGTTGGTCAGGTTCTTGCCCCAGATCATCGCCCGGAAGCGACCATCGGCGCTTTCCCAGCCGAGCGAGCCGTCGACCAGCGCGAAATCGCCGGTCTTGCCCGCCGCGTCGTTGAGCACGGTCGAGTACCACGCGCTGCGATAGTTCATCGACAGCCGCGCGGTGACATCGCCCGCCGCGCCCAGCGGCACGGTGTATTCGCCGCCGACCTGCACGGTCCACTTCGGCGCGCGCACAAGCTTGAGGTAGGTATAGTCCTGATCGACCAGGTATTGGCCGTTGACCAGCTTGGTCACCTTGCCGCACGACGAGGTCGGGACCGTAGCCGAGGCCGAGGGGCCGTCGAGATCGGTGCAGAAGCTGTCGTACTTGCTGTCGAGGTAACCGATGTTGGCATTCAGCCGCAGGTTGCTGGTGGCCTTGAGCGACGCTTCGAACTCGATGCCCTGCGAAGTTGCCTTGCCGACGTTGAGCTGGGCGGTTTCCTGGCCCGAGGCGACCGCCGGGTTCGGGATGAACACACCGAATTCAAGATCCTTGAACTTGGTGATGAAGCCCGTGAGGTTCAGGCGCAGCGCGCCGTCCATGAAGTCGCCCTTCATGCCGGCTTCGAACAGTTCCGAGGTGTTGTCCTTGGTCGGACCGGCGGTGACCATGCTGGCCGAACGCGCGCCATAGCCGCCGCCCTTGTAGCCTTGGCTCCACCCGGCGTAGAACATAACGTCTTCGTTCAGCTTGTAGTCGATCCCCGCCTTGAAGGTGGCGCGGTTACGCGAATAGCTGTCCTTGAACGCCTTGCCGGCGGCGAAGTTGGTGTTGGCCAGCGCTTCCATGTCGGCCAGCGACTTCACGACGTCGCGGGTGTTGAAGAAGGCGGGCGACAGCAACGTGCCGGTGGGATCGCGGAAGTAGTCCTTGTCTTCCCACGACTGGCGCACGCCCAGGGTGATGTTCAGCTTGTCGGTCAAGCCGAAGATGCCCTGCGCGAACAGCGCCTTGGCGGTGTTGTCCTGGGTGACGAAGTCCTGGCTGCCGAACTTCAGCGTCGGGGCGAGCAGCACCGGCAGCGTCGGGAAGGCCTGGCTCATCTCGAAGCTCTGCTTCATGTAGTAGCCGCCGAACACCAGGTTCACCCGCGACATCATGCCATCCATTTCCGAGAAGTCGGTCGCGAGGCGCAGTTCCTGGCTGAACTGGCGGTGCGACTGGACGCGGAAGGTCGGGAAGAAGAACTTTTCCGACTGGTCGAAGTCACTGTCGTTGAAGTCGTCGGTCTTGATGTAGCCGGTGATCGAGGTGAGATTCACCGCGCCCATCTTGGCGTTGATCGTGCCGATCAGGCCGTACTGGTCGGTGTCGTGATGGGCCGGGAAGTCGCGGCCGATGGTGAAGGCGCCGTCATTCGGCTCCTCGAACCCGAACACCAGGTAGAGCAGCTTGGTCTTGTCCGGCGCGGCATCGCCGCCCGGCGCGCTGGAGCGGTCGTTCAGCCACCAGCCCTTGATGTTGACCGACAGGTTCTCGCTCGGGGTGAACAGCAGGGTGCCACGGACCGAGAAGCGGTCCTGGCCGCCGACGCGCTGGCCGTTGACGCGGTTGCGGAAATAGCCGCCCAGCGATTCCTGGCCCGCGACCACGCGCAGCGCCAGCTGGTCCTGGATCAGCGGCACGTCGACTGCGACACGCGCATCGAGACGGCCATAGTTGCCGGCAGTCGCCTGGGCTTCCACGCCGAAATTGCCCGAGGGATTCTTGGAATAGGTCGCGATACCGCCGGCCAGCGAGTTCTTGCCGAACGAGGTGCCCTGCGGGCCGCGCAGCACTTCGATGCGTTCCATATCGAAAGTGTCGAGCATGGTGGCGACCGGGCGGGTCACATAGACGCCGTCGATCGAGACACCGACCGGGCTTTCCTCGGTCGATTCGATGCCCTGCGCGCCCAGGCCGCGGATGTAGATCGCCGCCGAGTTGGAGAAGGTCGCGACCGGCTGGATCGAGATGTTCGGGGTGGTCGGGGCAAGGTCGGTCAGGTCGCGCGCGGCGGACTTGATCAGGGTGCGTTCGTCAAAGGCCGAAATCGCCTGCGGCACGTCCTGCAGGGTTTCTTCCTTGAAGCGCGCGGTCACGACGATTTCGGCATCGTCGCCCGTGTTGCTGGCAGTGTCGCCAGCCGCCTGGGCCAGCGCCGGCTGAGCGATTGCGAGCATCGCGATCGCCGCTGCACCTGATAGAAGATTGTGATTGAACGTTTTCATCGTCACCCTCCCTTGAACATGTATTCTGTCTATTCGACCAATTCCGCAACTTTGTTGCCAAAACCGTCAAACGCGTTGATGCTTAGTAGACTAGGTATTCGTCGCTGTCCAGACTGACCGAGGGAGAAATGCCAATGTCTACCGATGTCCCCGCAAGCCTGCCGCCGCTGCGCAGCCGGATCCTCTGCACTGTCGAATTCGAAGTGGCCGGAGGGCTGATCGCGATCGGCGCCTCGCCGTTCGGCGACCAGCGGCTGGGCTATGTCACCGGGGGACGCTTTTTCGGGGACCGGCTGAACGGGACGGTGCTGCCCGGCGGGGGTAACTGGTCGCGCAGCGGGCGGCTGGGGACTGGCGCGGCGGTGGGCACTTTCGACGCCCGCGCCGTGTGGCAAACCGACACGGGATCGCTGATCTACGTCACCTACGGCGGGCGCAGCATCGTGCCTGACGACGTGCGCGCCGAGTTTGCCGACCCCGCTGCGCCGCCGGTCGATCCGGCGCGCTATTACCTGCGGATCGCCCCGGTGTTCGAGACCGCCGACCCGGCGCTCGCCTGGCTCAACGGGGTGCTGGCGGTGGGGGTTGGCGAGCGCACCGACTTCGGCGTGCGGCACGTGGTGCACGAAGTGCTCTAGCGCCGCCACAACGGCACCGAGGCGCTTCAGCAGTACGTCAAAGGGGCAGCTTCACCGCGCGGCGCGAAACTAAGGTTGTCAGTTTACTTGACTGATTTTACCGACTCACGCCGCAGCCAGGAAACTCGCCTGCATCCGCGCCTTGTCGGCCGGGTGGCCAGTGAAGATCGTGAAGGCGAGTGCCGCCTGCCCGACCGCCATGCCGCTGCCATTCAGCACCCGGCAACCGCGTTCGCGGGCAATCCGCAGCAGCGCGGTTTCCAGTGGAAAATAGACGATGTCGGCCACCCAGTGGCGGGGCAGGATCAGGTCCGGGTCAATCGCCGGGGCCGGATAGGCGGCCATGCCCATCGGGGTTGAATTGACGATCCCGTCGATCCGCACGGTATCGAGCGCCGTCGCTTCGACCGCCACGGCACGGCCCGCTCCGAAGCGGTAACAGAGCCGCCGGGCGAGCTCGGCAGCGCGCGCCGGATCGATGTCGGTGATTTCAAGCACCCCGGTGCCAAGGCTGAGCAGGGCCGTTCCGACCGCCGTACCCGCGCCGCCCGCGCCCAGTTGCAGCACGCGGTCCATCGCTGCGCCGGGCAGGCCCTCGGCCAGGCTATCGCGAAAACCGGTCATGTCGGTGTTGTGGCCGATCAGCCGGCCATCCTTCATCTCGACCGTGTTGACCGCGCCGACCAGTTCGGCGCTTTCGGCCAGTTCGTCCAGCAGCGGGATCACCGCCTGCTTGAACGGATAGGTGATGTTGACCCCGCTGAAGCCCTCTGCCGCGAGTTCATGCAACAGGGCGCCCAGATCGCTGTCGGGGCGGTCCTGCGCGGTGAAATCGAACAGGGTGTAGATGAGCTCAAGCCCCTGCGCGCGTGCCTCCTGCTCGTGCAGCCAGGGGGACCGCGAGGCCAGGATGGATCTGCCGATGAGCCCGGTGCGCAGCATGGGTGCCTTCAAGCGGAAAGGACCGGGGCTGTCGAGTGGACAGCCCCGGCAGTCAGGGTGAAGGGTTTCAGAACGCGATCTTCGCGCCGACGTAGAACGAACGCCCGACCGCGTCGTAGAGCGCGGTGTCGGTGCCGTTCTGCGAGCTGGCGACGAAGGGCAGGCCGCGGTCGAACAGGTTGTTCACGCCCGCGCGCAGTTCGAACTGCTTGCCGACCTTGACCGATCCGAACAGGTCCCACAACGCATAGGCGGGCACGCCGACCTGAACGTTGTTCGGGGTCAGGACCGAGCTGACGTCCTTCAGCGAGCTCTGGTAGCGCCAGCGCAGGCCCAGGCCCATCGTGTCCGACTTGTAGCCGAAGGTGGTCAGCGCCTTCCACTTCGGCGCCGCGCGCGGCGGGACCGAACCCGGGCCGGTGCCGCCGACGCTGACGCCGGTGTAGTCGGCAAAGGCCGCGCCGGGCAGCAGCTGCACCTTGTAGTTGTTGAGCAGGCCGATCGCCGAGTCGACATAGAGCTTGCCGCTTTCGCCGAGGAAGCGCGCCGGCACGCCCCAGTGGACCTGCGCCTCGAAGCCGTCGGTCTCAAGCTGGCCGAGGTTGAGGAACGGGGTGCGCACGTTGAGGATCTGGCCCGTCGTGGTGTCGCGGCTGATCAGGGCGCAGTAATCGTTGCTGTTCGAATAGGTCGGGTTCGCCCCATCCAGGTTGAAGCACTTGGTCAGCACGGTCAGGCCCGGAACGGTCGAGATCACGCTCTTGATCTTGATGTTGTAGTAATCGACCGAGAACGAGAAATCGCCGAGGATGCCGTCCGACTGCGGTGCGTTGAACACGAAGCCGAGGTTCCAGGTGGTGGCGCGCTCAGGCGTCAGGCCGGTGTTGCCCGAAACCAGCTGGCCGGTGGCCGTGGTCGGGAACTGGTAGGAACCGATCGCCGCCGAGGGCACGCCCTGGGTGACGCACAGCGCCGAAACCTGAGAGGCATTGGCCCCGGTGCGGGCGGTGGAGCGGCTGTCGCACGGATCGCCCAGCGATCCCGGCGGGGTGCCGATCACCAGCTGCGCGCCCTGCGGCGGGCTGAACAGCTCGCCGATGTTCGGGGCGCGCACCGCCTTCTGGTAGGAACCGCGGATCAGCAGCGAATCGATCGGGCGCCAGCGCGCGTCGGCCTCATAGCTGGTCACCGAACCGGTCACCGAATAGTCCGAATAACGGATCGCGCCGCCGACGCCGAATTCCTCGGCGAAGGGCTTGCCCGACAGCAACGGAATATCGATCTGCGCGGCGAATTCCTTCACCGAGATCGACTTCTTGGGCACCGGCAGGGTGTTGACCACGCCTTCGATGTTGCCGCCCGGGTTGCTGGGGACGACGAGGTTGAAGGCGTTGGGCGAAACGAAGTCCGCGTCAGGCGTGAACTCGTAGGAGTTCTTGCGGTAGCCTGCCAGCAGCGCCAGCTGCACCGGACCCGCGCCCAGATCGAACAGCTTGCCGTTGACCTGCGCCTGGACCTGGGTCTGGCCAAGGCGTTCGCGGCTGATCGCCGACTTGGTGATGAAGGCGATGCAGGCCGGGGTCAGCTTGTGCGCGTTGGCATCGCCGAACGGGTTGAACCCGCCCGCGCAGAGCGAGGCGCCGCCGTCCGCCGCATTGAGCAGGCGCTGGACCTGGCTCTTCAGCACGGCGTTGTTCATCGTCTGGTTGTGAACCGACTGGTCATAGGCCGCGAACAGGTCGAAGCTCCAGCCGTCGGTGATGTCGCCCTTCACGCCGGCGAGGTACTGCTGGACCTGGTAGTTCTCGTCCCAGTTCTTGTCGGGCACGCCCACATAGCGCGCGTTCCAGTTGAACGCGGCGGTCGGGTTGGGGCGCGAGGCGAGGATCGTGCGCAGGTCAGCCGGGATGAACGGATTGGTCACCGGAATGGTGGTCAGCGCCGGGAACTGGGTCAGGCTGCCGCCGCTTTCGGTGTTGACGGTCAGGTCAACGAACATGAACTGGCCATAGGCGGTCAGTGCCGGGGTCAGTTCATAGTCGGCCTTCACGAAGGCGGTCTTGCGTTCCAGCGCGTTCATGAACTGGATCTGCTGGCCCACCGGCATGCGCACGTTGTTGTTGATCACCATGTAGCCCGCGGTGCCGTTCGGGCCCTTGTAGTTCTGCGCGCCGTTCTGGAAGAACAGGGTGCCGTCGTTGTTGAAGCCCATGTTCGACAGCGCGAAGTTGTTCGGCAGGGTGGTCACGCCGTAAGCGTTGAACACGCCCTGGACGACCGCGGCGCTGGGCGCGTTGGTGGCGCTTGGCACGAAGGTGCCGGTGCCGATGAACGAGGACGGCGTCTTGTCGAAGAAGAAGCTCCGCGCGTCGCCGTTGATCGCGTCCTGCTTGGCATAGCTGAAGGCCGCGACCACGCTGCCGCGCCCTTCGGCGAACTTGGTGCCGAGGGCCAGCGAGCCGTTGAACTTGAACCCGTCACCGCGTTCGCTGATCGAGTTCATCAGGTCGATCTTGACGCCCTGGAAATCGCGCACGGTCTTGAAGTTGACTACGCCCGACATCGCGTCCGAACCATAGATCGCCGAAGCGCCGCCGGTGATCACGTCGACGCCGCCGACGATCGCATCGGGCAGGATGTTGATGTCGACGTTGCCCGCGATGTCCGAAACCGGCAGGCGGCGGCCATCGAGCAGCACCAGGTTGCGGTTGGTGCCAAGGCCGTGAAGGTTGATCGAGGCGCGCCCGCCGGTGCCCTGGCCACCGGTCGCGGCGTTGCCGCCGACGGTGAAGCTGGGGACCTGGTTGAGCGCGTCCTGCAGGGTGGCGGTGCCGGCTTCCTTGATCGCCGCGTCGCTGACCGAGATGATCGGGCTGACCGAGGTGTTGTTGGGGCGCTGGATCAGCGAGCCGGTGACGACGATGTCCTCGGCCGCAGCCGAATCATCTTCGGCGGCCTGATCCTGGGCAAATGCCGGAGTCGCCAGCGCGATCGCGCAGGACAGGACAGAGGCGGAAAACGCAAGGCGCGAGCCATTTAGACGCATGAAACAATCCTCCCTTGCCGGCCCCGGGGGCGCGGCTTCCGGCGGCTCATTTATGTTACGAACTAGTTCCTGTCAATTTATTCATCTGCGGCGGACGCGCCGCCTGACAGGCGGTGGACCGCAAAGGCGCAGGCGGCGCAGGCCAGCAGCGGCACGCAATAGGCCGCGAACAGCAGGGGCAGGGGGGCGTGAGCGGCCATCAGCTGACCGCCCGCCCACGGCCCGACAATCGCGCCGCTGCGACCGATGCCGATGGCCCAGCCGATCCCCGTGGCGCGGACCTGCGAGGGGTAGGTGCCCGCCGCGAGCGGCCAGACCCCGTTGTAGCCGCCCTGCAGCAGCACCCCGATCAGGAAGGCGCAAGCCATCGTCGCCGCGACACCCATCGGCACAGTGCCGAACCACATCATCGCCGCCGCAGCGCCGCACAGCATGGCAGGCACCAGCTTGCCCAGCGGCACGCGCACGGCCAGCAGGCTCATGGTGACGGTGCCGGTGAAGGCGCCCAGATTATAGAGCGCGCCCGCGTAGATCCCGTCGGTTTCCGAAAGGCCCGCCTCGATGGCCAGCTTGGTGATCCAGCTGACGATGAAATAGAGCACCATCAGCCCGAAGAAGACCGCGCCCCACAGCGCGATCGTCCGCGCGCGCAGCAGGGGGGAGAACAGCGCGCCGACGCCGGCCTGTTTCGCCTCGCCGCCCTCGGCCTGCGGCACGGCATCGCTCAGCAGCAGCCAGGCGAGCGGAAACAGCACCACCGTGATCGCGCCTGCGCCGACCAGCAGCGCGTGCCAGCCGTGGACCGGCAGCAGCCGCGCGACGATCAGCCCGGTGAACACCGCGGCGAACGGATAGCCCGCCTGGACGAGGCCCACCGCCAGGTTGCGGTGCCGGTCCGGCGCGCTTTCGGAAGCGAGTGCGGCCATCGCGGCGAGGACCGTGCCGATCCCTGCACCTACCAGCACCCGCAGCGCGAACAGCTGGCTGACCGTCTCGACGAAGCCGCTCGCCAGCATGCCGCAGGACATCAGCGCCAGCGCGGTCAGGATGATCCGGCGGCGTCCGAAGCGGTCGGCCAGCGGGGCGATGAACATGCCGCCGATCGCCATGCCGAGCAGGCCCGCGCTGAACAGCGTGCCCATCGTCGCCGCGTCGATCCCCCAGTCGGACTGGACGCGCGGCGCGATGAACGAAAGGATCGTGACGTCGATCCCGTCCGCCATGTTGATCGCGAAGCACAGCGCGACGATGGCGACGGCGCGGGTGGTCCAGGCGGCGGGGCCCGCCCCCTTGGCGGCTGGAGTGGAAACGGCCATGATCCTTCTTCCCGTGTTGGCCGGGGCCTATGCGCGAAGGATCGGCCGCCGGACGTCTGAGGCCCGGAGCGGAGTTCAGTCCCTGCGCGTCACCCAGGCGATTATGATGTCCGCCACCTGCCGCGCGCGCCGCTCGACCGCGTCCTCGCTGGTCATGTCGACCCCGAAGTTGTGGGCGAAGGTGAACTGGTTGGAGACGTTGTAGAAACTCAGCGCGGTCATGTTGAGGTGGAGGTCGACCGGGTCGATATCGGCGCGCATCGATCCTTCCGCCACGCCGCGCGCGATCAGCTTTTCGAGCAGTTCGATGACCTTGCGGTTGCCCTGCGGCAGGCCCTCGATCTGCTTGAGGTGCTCGGCGCGGTGGATGTTCTCGTTCATCACCAGCCGCACCAGTTCGGGGTGCTGCGAGTGATAGCGCACGTCGTGCTCGATCAGGCGTCGCAGCGCGTCGATGGCGCTGCCGCTTTCGATGTCGACCGTGTCCTCGCTTTCGCGGACCCGGCGATAGGCGCGTTCCAGCACCGCGCGGTAAAGCTCGTCCTTGCCCTCGAAATAGTAGTAGATCTTGCGCTTGGTGGCGCGCCCCGCGATCTCGTCGATCCGCGCTCCGGCCAGTCCCTTCTCGACGAATTCCTGCGTCGCGATGTCGATGATCTGGTTGATCGCCTCCTCGCGCGCCTGGGCGTGGCTGCGGCGGGGCGGCTTTGCGGGAGCGGTAACGGCGGAATCAGGCAAACTGGCATCTCCGTGCTGCACGGCGCGCGCCGGCGCGGGGCGCATCTTGCCCCGTGCGTTACCGCGCTTTGCCGCTGCCGTCTGCACAGAAGGGTCCTCTTTTCCGCTGGGTTTTTATGTTACGAACTAGTTCCTGTCATTTTTGCTTTTGTCAAGCGCGGGGCCGTGATAGCTCTTCGTCCAGGCGCCGGAGCAGGCGCGTTTGCGGATTGGGAGCGGCGGACCTTGAAGACCTCGATCGCCACGGTGTCGATCAGCGGCGCGCTCGACGCGAAGCTGCGCGCGATTGCCGCGGCGGGCTATGACGGGGCGGAGATTTTCGAGAACGACCTGCTCTCCACCCACCTCTCCGCGCGCGAGGTGGGTGCGCTGATGGCCGATCTCGGCCTGGCCTGCACGATGTTCCAGCCATTCCGCGACCTTGAAGGGCTGCCGGACGCCCAGCGAGTGCGCGCCTTCGACCGGCTGGAGCGCAAGTTCGACACCATGCAGGAGCTTGGCGCCGACCTGCTGCTGGTCTGCTCCAGCTGCTCGCCGCTGGCCGAAGCAGACCGGGGCCGAATGCTGGCGGACCTTGCCGAAGCGGGCGAACGCGCGGCGCGCCGGGGCCTGCGCATCGGTTACGAGGCGCTGGCCTGGGGTCGGCACGTCAACGATCACCGCGAGGCTTGGTCGCTGGTGCGCGATGTCGATCATCCCGCGCTGGGGCTGGTGCTCGACAGCTTCCACTCGCTCGCGAGGCGCATTCCCTCCAGCTCGATCGGCGACATCCGCGCCGACAAGCTGTTTATCGTCCAGGTTGCCGACGCGCCGATCCTGCAGATGGATCACCTGGGCTGGAGCCGCCATTTCCGCTGCATGCCGGGGCAGGGCGAATTTCCGCTCGACGACTGGGCCGAGGCGATCCGCCGGATTGGGTATCAGGGCTACTGGAGCCTCGAAATCTTCAACGACCGCTTCCGTGCCGGTTCCGCCACCAGCGTCGCGCTCGATGGCTATCGCTCGCTGCGTCTGCTCGAAGGCGGGATCGAGCGGCCCGCCGTACCCGCCGCCGCGCTGCCGCCCCGCGTGACGACGGGCGGGGTGGAATTCATCGAATTTGCCGCCAGTCATGAAGAGGCCGGGGCGCTCGGTGCGATGCTGCGCCCGCTCGGTTTCGTCCCCACCGCGCGCCACCGCAGCAAGGACGTGACCCGCTGGCAGCAGGGTGCGGTCAACCTTGTCATCAACTGCGAACCGGAGGGGCTGGCCCACAGCTTCGACGTGGTCCACGGCGCCTCGGTCTGCGCCATCGGCCTCGCGGTGGATGATGTACCGGGCGCGCTCGCCCGCGCCGATGCCCTGCGCATTCCCCGCTTCGAACAGGCGATTGCACCCGATGAATGGCCGATCCCCAGCGTGCGCGGGGTGGGGGGCAGCCTGCTCTATTTCGTCGAGGCGGCCAGCCGCGATGCGATGTGGGCGCATGAGTTTCCGCATGTGCTGGAGGCGTCGCCGCCCGCTCACCTGTCCGGCATCGATCATGTCGCCCAGACCATGCAGTTTGAGGAGTTCCTCAGCTGGCTGTTGTTCTATGTCGCGCTGCTCGATGTGAAGAAGACCCCGCAGCTGGAAATCGCCGACCCGATGGGGCTGGTGCAGAGCCAGGCGGTCGAGGCCCCGGGCGGCGCGGTGCGCTTCACGCTCAACGGCTCGCTCGCCAGCCAGTCGCTGTCCTCGCGCTTCATCCAGAACTATTTCGGGGCCGGGGTGCAGCACATTGCCTTTGCCTGCCCGGACATCTTCGCCGCCGCGGACGCCGCCATCGCTGCGGGCATCGAACGGCTGGAAATCCCGCGCAATTACTATGACGACCTCGAAGCACGCTGGGGGCTGGAGCCCGAGCTGATCGAGGCAATGGCCGCGCGCGACATCCTCTACGACCGCGACGGCGATACCGAGTATTTCCAGTTCTACACCCGCGCCTTCGCCCGGCGGGTGTTCTTCGAACTGGTCGAGCGGCGCGGCTACGCCGGATATGGCGCGGTCAACGCTCCGATCCGCCTCGCCGCGCAGGCTCGCCACAAACCCGAACCGATCGACTGAACCCCCAAGGGAGAGAGAGCCCCATGACCCGCACATTTCTGCCGCGCCTGATCCTCGCCACCGCCGCGCTGGGCCTTGCCGCCTCCAGCCAAGCCGCCAAGCCGCGCGTGTTCCCGGTCGCCGACAAGCCGGTGCTGGGCGACAACCTGCCCAATCCGCCGATTGCGATGCCCGGCGGGGTCAAGGCCTACCGCGACGTCGTCTACCAGACGGTCGACGGCTACCGCCCGCAGATCGTCGATGTCTACGTGCCGGCCACCAAGGGGCCGCACCCGCTGGTGCTCTATATCCACGGCGGCGGCTGGCGCGGTGGCCACACCCGCCATTCGGGCGCGCTGGCCGATTTTCCAAAGGCGCTGGCGGCGCTCGCGGCGGAGGGCTTCACGGTCGCCAGCCTCGAATACCGCCTGTCGAGCGAGGCGCAGTTCCCCGCGCAGCTCCAGGACGCCAATGCCGCGCTGCGCTTCCTGCGCGCCAATGCGAAAGCCTACAAGATCGACCCGGCGCGCGCGGGCGTGTGGGGCGGTTCGGCTGGCGGCCACCTCACCGCGCTGACCGCGCTGACCTGCCGCGACACCGCGCTCGATCCGGCGGCCGCCAATGACCAGTGCGTGCAGGCTGCGGTCACCTGGTACGGCGTCTATGACTTCGCCGGCATGAACGCGACGCCCGACGGCAATTCGGCCGGAGCCAAGCTGCTCGGCTGCACCGGGTCGTGCAGCGCCGAGGCCAACCGCAAGGTCAGCCCGGTCGCCTATATCGACGCAAAGGATCCGCCGTTCCTGCTGATCCACGGCACCGAGGACAAGGTCGTCCCGGTCGAGCAGTCGCACCTGGGCGAAGCCGCACTCAAGGCGGCGGGCGTCCCGGTCCAGTCGATCTACATCGAGGGCGTCGACCACAGCTTCATCGGCAAGACCCCGGCTGAAACCCGCGAGGCCACGCTACGGGCGATGAACGCCACCTATGACTTCTTCCATGAGAAGCTGGGAGTGCCCCGCAAGTGATCCGCGCGCTGCTTGCAACTGTGGCGCTGGCGCTGGCCGTGCCTGCGCTGGCCAAGCCCATCGCGGTCGATGGCGGCAAGGTGGAAGGGGTGACGCTGCCGTCGGGCGTCAATGCCTGGCTGGGCGTGCCCTTTGCCGCGCCGCCATTGCGCGACCTGCGCTGGCAGCCGCCGCAGCCAGTGAAGCCGTGGGCGGGGGTGTACCACGCCGACCGCTTCGCGCCGCAGTGCCTTCAGCCGCTGCGCAGCCCGCGCCAGAACCATTACTTCGGCAATGAGGCGACCAGCGAGGACTGCCTCTACCTCAACGTCTGGGCGCCCAGGGCGGCGAAGAAGCTGCCGGTAGTGGTCTGGGTCTATGGCGGCGGCTTCAACATCGGTTCGGCCAGCATGGCGAACTATTCGGGCGCGCCTCTGGCCAAGGCTGGCGTGGTGCGGGTCAACATCGCCTACCGCGTCGGCGCGCTGGGCTTCATGGCCCACCCGGACCTGTCACGGGAAAGCGGCTATGGTACCTCGGGCAATTACGGGTTGATGGACCAGATCGCCGCGCTGGAATGGGTCAGGCGCAACATCGCGAAGTTCGGCGGCGATCCCGATAACGTCACCATCGCCGGCCAGTCGGCGGGCTCGATGTCGGTCGCGCTGCTCCAGATGAGCCCGAAGGCCAAGGGCCTGTTCCACCGCGTGGTGGGGATGAGCGGCAGCCCGTTCGGCGGGATGCTCGGCCCGGTCAGCCTTGCCAAGGCCGAGGCGCAGGGCCTGGCGCTGCAGAAGGAACTGGGCGCAGGCTCATTGGCTGACCTGCGCGCTGTGCCCGGGGACAAGGTCGCGGCGGCGACCAGCCCGCGCGATCCGATCGTGATCGACGGGCGTTACGTCACCGGCAGCGCGGAGCAGGTCTTCGCGCGCGGCGAGCAGAACGACGTGCCGGTGCTGATCGGCTATACCCGCGACGAAAGCTTCCGCCCGCTCGGTCCCGTGGCGGATGCGGCGGCGCTGGCGGCGGCGGTGAAGACGCGCTTCCCGGCAAACGGCGATGCGGTGCTGGCGGCCTATGTTGGCAGCGACCCCGCGCGCGCGGCGGCGGACATCGCACGTGACAGCACGGTGGGCCTGCAAATGGCGAGCTGGGCGGCGAACCAGCAGGCGCATGGCAAGGCCCCGGCCTATGCCTACCAGTTCACTCGCCGCCAGCCCTATGCGCCCGGCGTGACCTTCAACGATCACGATCCGGCGACGGTCGGCGCCTATCACACCGGCGACGTGCCGTACTGGCTGCGCACCCGTGATGCGCTCAACCTGTTCCGCGTGACCCGCGTGTGGGAGCCGTCCGACGCCGCTTTGGAAGCGGAAATGTCTGCCGCGCTGCTCTCGTTCGCGAAGGGCGGGGTGCCGGTCAGCCCGAAGCTGGGCGCATGGCCTGCGTTCTCTCCGGCCAATCCGCGCCTCGCCCTGCTGGGCGAGGTCAGCACGCTGACCGACTGGCCGCACTTCGCCGACATGGCGCTGTTCATGGGGCAGGGCGCGGCGGAGCGGCCCGCCGGGGCAAGGCCGCGCGATTGAGCCTGCTCGCTGCCCTCGCGCTGGCTGCGGCGGCTCCGGCAGACTGCGCGCCCGACAGCCAGCTGGACTATGTCTGCGGGCCGGAAAAGCCCGAGGACCTGCTCGTCCTGCCCGGCACGCCGTGGCTGGTGGCGAGCGGCTTCGCGCCCGGCGCGGGGCTCAAGCTGGTCGACACCCGCAGCCGCGCGTGGCGCAATTGGTATGCGGGCGGGGTGCAGGTGCGGTGGGATCGCAGGGCGTTTCCGCACTGTCCCGGCCCGCTCGATCCGGCGCTGTTCAACGCGCGGGGCCTGGCGCTGCGCGCGGCGGGGGAGGGGCGCTGGCGGCTGCTGGCGGTCAACCACGGCGGGCGCGAATCGATCGAGGTGTTCGACGTGGTTGCTGGTCAGGGGGAACCCTCGCTCACCTGGCGTGGCTGCCTGCCGATGCCCGATGGGCAGGTCGCGAACAGCGTGGCGAGCTTCGCCGACGGGACCGTGCTGACCACGGTGCTGACCCGCCCCGGCACGACTATCGGCGACTTCATGCTGGGGCGCAGCACCGGCGCGGTGTGGCAATGGCGGCCCGGCGACAGCGCCTTCAGCGAGGTGCCGGGAACCCAGGCCCCCGGCAACAACGGGCTGGAGGTCGATCCGGACGAGCGCCATTTCTATGTCGTCACCTTCGGCTGGCATGCCGTGCTGGTTTTTGATCGCATGGCCCCCGGCACGCCGCCGGAGCGGATCGCCGCACCCGATTTCATGCCCGACAACATCCACTGGACCGGCGGGCTGCTGCTCCTCACCGGCATGCGGCTCGACGAACCAGCCTGCGGCGGCCTGCGCAAGGTGGTGGACGGCAAGGCCGACCCGATGCTGTGCCATCGCGGCTGGGTGGTGGGGGAGCTCGACCTTGCCGCGCGGCGCGTTGCGACCTTCGCCTATGGCCTGCCGCAGCCGGGGTTCAACGGCCACAGCTCCGCCGCGCTGGTCGGGCAGGAACTGTGGCTGGGCTCGTTCCAGTCCGGGCGGCTGGCCATCGTGCGCCAGCGCTGAGGCGGGGTCAGGCGGCCAGCTTCTTGGCCTTCGCCGCGCCCGCGAACAGCTTTTCGCGCATCGGGGCAAAGTCGCCCACGCCGAAGTTGGCCGGGTCTTCCGCGCCGACGATCTCTTCCTCGCCCCAGCAATCGGCGAGGTCGATGTCGCGCGCGGGAACCAGCCGTTCTTGCGGGATCGAATAGAATGCGCGCACCCGGGGGCGAGTGTAGTCGCAGGGGTTCTGGTCGATCACCATCGCCAGCAGGCCGGAACGCAGCCGCACGACCGATCCGATCGGATAGACGCCCATCGTTTCGATGAACTGCTGCATGATCTCCGGATCGAACCAGCCCTTCATGAAGTTCATCTGGCCGATCGCGGTGGCGGGGTTCACGCCGCAGCCTTCGGCGGTGTCGCTGACCATCGAATCGTAAGTGTCGCAGATCGCGGCCATGCGGCTGAGCAGGTGGATCGCGTCACCCTGCAGCCCCAGCGGATAGCCGGTGCCGTCCATCGTTTCGTGGTGCTGCAGGCAGACCGCCAGCACGCTTTCGGGCATGTCGCCGCCCGCCTGGAGGAAGGCGTGGCCCAGTTCGACGTGGCGCTTCAGGATCTCGTGCGGGAGATTGCGAAAGTCGCCGCCATAGGCGGTCAGGTCGACGGGCAGATGGCCGATCCCGACGTCCATCAGCAGCCCGGCCATCCCCGCCTCGCGGATCGTGCGCGGCGGCAGCTTCATGTGGCGGGCCAGCGAGATCATCAGCGCACTGACCGCCAGGGCGTGGCGATAGACATATTCGTTGTCGCGCTTGCACCGCATCAGCCCGTTGAAGGCATGCGGGTTGCGCTGGATCGAGGAGAAGATGTCCTCGATCACCGGCTCGACCTGATCGGTGCGGATCGCCTTGCCGAGGCGGGATTCGAGGAAGATGCGGCTGACTACCCGGCGACCCTTGCCCGCAACCTGCCCGGCGCGGCCGAACTCGCGCGCCATGGTGGCAGGCGCGGTGGAGCGCAGATCGGCCTGGGGATCGGGCGCGGCGCGGCGGGGCATTGAGCGGACCACGCCGCGCGCGGGCGCAGGGGAGGGTGCGGCGGGCGCGGTGGTGCGGATCGGCAGCGGGCGCACGTCATGGCCCTTGGCAATGTCGATCACCACGCCGTCGATCTCGCTGGCCTGCAGATCGGCCAGCATCACCGGATCGTCGAGCAGGAAGCGTGACTTCCAGAACGGATGCTTGAACCACGAACCCTCAAGCTTGTGGATGAACATTCCCAGTTCGACGTCCGACAGCTTGATCCGCTTGAGCATTTCCATTTCCCTATGAATCGATAGACTTTTCTAGGCCGGCAGCTGGCAGCGGAGGGTTTGCCGATGCCTAGGTGTTTGTACTTAGGCGGATAGGGCGCAGGCCTCGCAGGCCAGTTCGCCGTGGATTGCGAGCAGCTGCGCCTGGAGGTCCGCCATGCCCAGCGCCGCCACGGCGCAGGCATGGCAATCGGCCACCAGCAGCGCGGCGAGCGAGCGCTGCATCTGTGCGATCCGGTCTACCGCCTGCAGCGCATGCATGTGCTGCGCGGCAATTGCCGGATCGGCGCAGAGGCTGGCGCCCAGCGCATCGGTTTCCGCGCCGAGCCGGTCGAGCACCTGCGCGATCGCCTGCAGCGGGGACGCTGCCCGCTTCACGGTCAGGCCGCTTCGGCCAGCGCGTCGGCCGCGCCCCGCGCGGACCGATCGAGCACCATGACCATCGCGTCGCCCCGCGCCGCAAGGCCTTCCAGATAGCGCACCACCGCATCGCCAGCCCCGGCTGGCGGCGGCTGAAGCGCGTCGGCGCCGATGGTGACGATGTCGCTGACCGATTCGACGATCAGCCCGCAGGCCTTGCCGGCCAGCTGGGTGACGATGATCGCGTGGCGCGGGCTGGCCTCGGTCGGGGCCCAGCCCAGCCGCGCGGCGAGGTCGATCACCGGCAGCACGGTGCCGCGCAGGTTGACCACGCCGGCGACGTGGGCAGGCACCTGCGGCAGGCGGGTGACCGGGGTCCAGGCGCGGATCTCGCGGATCGCCATGATGTCGATCGCGAAGACCTGGCCCTGGACTTCGAAAGTGATGAGTTCGCGGTGCATGGCGCGGGGGCTCTCCGTGGCTGGGGTCAATGCGCGACGCGGCGCACGGCGGCGACCAGCTTGTCGGGATCGAACGGCTTGACGATCCAGCCGGTGGCCCCGGCCTCGCGCGCGCGCTGCTTCTTTTCGGGCGCGCTTTCGGTGGTCAGCACCAGGATCGGGCGGTCGGCGTGGCGGCTGCCGGCGCGCAGCCGCTCGATCAGGCCGAAGCCGTCGAGCCGGGGCATGTTGATGTCGGTGATGACCACGTCGACATCGTTGACCACCAGCCATTCCAGCGCCGCCTGGCCATCGTCGGCCTGGTGGACCTCGAAGCCGCTGCTGGCGAGGGCATGGTTGAGCAGGGCGCGCATCGAGGCGCTGTCATCGACCGTCAGGACGCGGGTCGGCTGGCTTGCAGGGTTGGACATGGGCTTGGCTCGCTCTTCGTTGGGTTCAGAACAGTTCGACCTCGCCGCCGGTCAGCGGCGGGCGGGCGGGGCGGATCGCCGGGGCCATCGTGGGCGCCACGCTGCGGCAGCGCACCCGGCCTTCGGCAGGGCGGAAATCGACGCGGCGGGCACTGCTGCCGAACAAATCCTCGCGGATCAGCACGATCCCTTCGCTCGCCAGGAAGCGGCGGGCGAATTCGGCATTGCGGCTGCCGATCGGGGCCATCCCGGCGCGCATGTTGGCGCCGCCGTAAAGGTGCGCGCGCAGCCGCGCCTTGACCGCGCCCTGGGCCAGCATCTGGTTGATCAGCAGTTCCATCAGGAACACGCCGTAATGTTCGTCCACCCCGAACCCGCTGCTGCTGGCCGGCGGCTCGGCAAGCAGGAAGTGGTTCATCCCGCCGACCCTCGCCTCGGGATCGAACAGGCAGGTGGCGACGCAGCTGCCCAGCACGGTGGTAAATTCCTCGTGCGGGCTGGCGCTGACCAGCGCCTGGCCCTGGAGGACGGTAATCCGCTCCAGCTTGGGCGGGGCAAGGGTGGGATCGTGGAGCACGGGATCAGGCTGCCTTGTTGAAGGTGTGGCGGGCGATCCGCCCGATCGGGGCGACGACGCCTGCCGCGCCCAGCGAAATCGCCGCGCGCGGCATGCCGAAGACGGTGGAGGTCGCCTCGTCCTGGGCGATGGTACGGGCGCCGGCATTGGCCATGGCGAGCAGGCCGCGCGCGCCGTCGCAGCCCATGCCGGTCAGCAGCACGCCGACCGAGCGCGCGCCGCACATCGCCGCGACCGATTCGAACATTACGTCGATGCTGGGGACATGACCGGATACCGGTTCGCCCTGGCGCAGCTTGATGTAGAAGCCGCCGCTGCCGCCGATGGTCATGTGACGATCCCCGCCAGGGGCAAGGTAGACCTGCCCCGGGCGTACCGGCATGTCCGACTGGGCCAGCACGACCTTGGCCGGGCAGACCTGGTCCAGCGTCGCGGCGATGGCGGGGGCGAAACGGGCGTTGACGTGCTGGACGATCATCACCGGCGGGCAATCGGCGGGGAAATCGCGTAGCAGCACCTGCAGCGCTTCCACCCCGCCGGTCGAGGCGCCGATGGCGATCACCCGCGCGTCCCCGCCCAGCGAGGCCTGCGTCTGCTGCGACAACCGCCGCGCCACCGGCCAGCGGTTGTTGTAGCGCACCTTGCTGGCCTGGCGGATCAGGCTCGCCAGCTTGCCGTTGTCGTCAAGCTCGAGCCCGCCGTTGCGGTCTGCCTTGGCGTAGCAATCGACCGCCCCCAGCGCGAGCGCGCGGGCGGTGACCGAGTTGCCTTCCTGGGTGGAACCGGACACGACGATCACCGGCGTCGGGCGCAGCTGCATGATCTTTTCAAGGAAATCGAGCCCGTTCATCCCGGGCATCTCGATATCCAGCGTGACTACATCGGGGTTGAACAGCTTGATCAGCTCGCGCGCCTCGGCAGCGTTGCCGGCGGTGCCGATTACCGAGATGTCGGGCTCTGCCGACAGGCGCGACATCAGGATCGCGCGCATGGTGGGCGAATCGTCGACGATCAGGACGCGGATGGTCATGCGGCTCTCCTGCGGTAGATGGTGGGGCCTACGGCCGCGAGCTGCGCGGCGGCAGGGCCGGTCACGCGCTCGCTGTGGCCGATGTAGAGATGCCCGCCGGGCACCAGCGCCTCGGCAAAGCGCGCCACCAGCCGCTCCTTGGTCGGCTGGTCAAAATAGATCATCACGTTGCGGCAGAAGATCGCATCGAACCGGCGCTGCATCGGCCATTCGCCCTGGAGGTTGAGCGTGCGGAAGCGGACCAGCGCGCGGGCCTCGTCCCCGATGGTCGCGGTGTCGCCGTCGGTGCGGGTCCAGTGATCGCGCAGCACGGCGGGCACGTCCTTGAGCTCGCCCGCCGGATAGGTCGCGGCGCTGGCCCGGTTCAGCGCGTGTGCGGCGATGTCGCTGGCCAGCACGCGCAGGTTGCGGCCCGCGATCCGCCTGCCCTCGGCGCGGTCCTCGCCCAGCAGGGTCAGGACCAGCGACCAGGTCTCCTCGCCGCTGGAACAGCCCGCCGACCACAGCCGCACCGGCTGACCCGCATTCAGCCGGGCCAGCAGAGCCGGTCGGACCTGCTCGGCAAAATGCAGGAAATGGTGCGCCTCGCGGTAGAAATAGGTGTGGTTGGTGGTCAGTGCGCTGACCGCGCGGCGGCGTTCCCCGGCGTCGCGGCGGATGCGCTCGATATAGGCGGCAAAGGTCATGCTGCCGGTGGTGCGGACCAGCGGAGCCAGCCGCGAATAGACCAGCATCGCCTTGCCGGGTGGCAGGACGATCCCGGCATCGGCGTGGACGATCCCGGCCACCGCCTCGAAATCGGCGGCGCCGTAGACGTCCGGGCTGATCCCGGGGAGGCCCGACGGGGCAAGCTGGGCGGCCTGGTTCATGCCGCTTCCCGCAGCAGGCCGGAGGCCACCGAGCGCGCCACCAGCCCGTCGACATCAAGGATCAGCGCGACCCGGCCATCGCCCAGGATCGTCGCGCCGGCCACGCCTTCGACCTGGCGGTAATGGGTGTCGAGGCTCTTGATCACGAACTGGCGCTGGTCGCAGATGTCGTCGACCAGCAGCGCGGCCTGGCCGTGGGCTTCGGTATCGACCACGATCAGCACGCCCTGTTCGGGCGCCGAGCAGCCGCCCTGCGCTCCCAGCGCGGCGCACAGCGGGACCACCGGGATGAACCGCCCGCGCACGTTGAGCATCTGCCGCCGCGCGCCAAGGCCCTGAACCTCGCCGGGGGCGGGGCGCAGGCTTTCGATCACGTGGGCCAGCGGCACGACCATGGTCTGGTCGCCGACCGTCACGATCATTCCGTCGGAAATGGCCAGGGTCAGCGGCAGGGTAAGGACAAAGGCGGTGCCCTTGCCGGCTTCGGATTCGATCGTGATCCGCCCGCCCAGGTCCTTCACGTTCTGGCGGACCACGTCCATCCCTACGCCCCGGCCCGAAATGTTGGACACCTGCTGCGCGGTCGAGAAGCCGGGGGCGAAGATCAGCTGGTCGATCTCCTCGCCCGAAAGCTGGGCATCGGCGGCGACCAGTCCTTTTTCGACCGCCTTGGCGAAGACCCGCGCGCGGTCGATCCCGGCACCGTCATCCGCGACGCGGATCAGGATCCGGCCAGAGCGTTGCTCGGCGGACAGGCGCAGCGTGCCCTCGGCGGGCTTGCCCGCGGCGAGGCGGCGGTCGGCGGGCTCGATTCCGTGGTCGACCGCATTGCGGATCAGGTGGGTCAGCGGCTCGCCCAGCCGCTCGATCACCGTCTTGTCGAGTTCGGTGCCTTCGCCGGCCACTTCCAGCCGGACGTGCTTGCCGGTCGACTGGGTCAGTTCGCGCAGGATGCGTGGGACCCGGCTGAACACCGATCCGATCGGCTGGGCGCGGATCGCCATCGCGCTTTCCTGGATGTCGCGGGTGAGGGTCTCGATCAGCGTCAGCTCTTCCGCCGCGCCCATGCCTTCGCTGCCGAGCCGCTGGGCGAGCATGGCCTGGGCGATCACCAGCTCGCCGACCGCGTCGATCAGCCGGTCGAGCTTGCCGAGGTCGATGCGGATAGATTGCCCGGCGGGCGGCACGGCGGCGGGTGCGGCGACAGGCGCGGCGACCGCTTCGCTGCCGGACGAAACCGCTGGCGCGGGCTGGGAGAGCGGCGCGGACGGTGCGATCCGCGCGGGCGGCATGACCGCATCCGGCCCGAAGGCCAGCGTGCAGTCGTCCCCGGCAAATTCGAAGATTTCGCAGACCGCCGCCTCGCCCAGGCTGGCGGGCAGGCTGAGGCTCCAGCCGAGATAGCCCTGGAACGGGTCGAGCGTGTCGAGATCGGGCACCAGCGACCAGTCGCAGGCGGTGACCCGCGCCCCGGCCTGGACCAGTTCGCGCAGCATCAACAGCGGCTCGCCGCCGTTGACCATCGCCCCGGCATGGGGGCGCAGGTGCATCGGCCATTCGCCAGATGCAGGTGCGGGCGCGGGGCCGGCCAGATCGTCGAGCATCGCGTCGAGATCGACAGCGAAGGACGCATCGAGCGGCGTTGCGTTTTCGCCAGCAGCGTTCGCCACCTGGGCGGCGGTGAGCTCGGCCAGCAGCGACGCATCTGCGGGCGGGGCAGAGCCTTCGCGCGCAGCGGTGACGTGGTCGCTCAGCGTGTCGAGCGCGCGCAGCATCAGCTCGGTCAGCGGCGGGGTGATCGCCACCGTGCCGTCGCGCACGTCGGACAGCAGCGTTTCATAGGTGTGCGTAAAGGCCTGGAGCGCGACATGGCCGAAGGCGCCCGCGCCGCCCTTGATCGAGTGGACTGCGCGGAAGATCGCGTTGACAGTATCAGCGTCCTCGGTCCCGGCGCGGCAGGCGGCGAGGCCCGCTTCGGCGGCGGCGAGCGATTCCTCGCATTCGGCGAAGAAGATCGCCTGGATCTCGTCGCTGGTCATGCCCCGTCCTCTCCCAGCAGCGCGGCTTCCAGCCCCGCCAGCTGCGCCGCCTCGCGCAGGGCGGGCGATGGCTGGATCACTGCGCCCGCGCCGGTGCGGCGCGCGCTCAGGAGCAGCTGGAGCGCGGCCTGACCGGCCTGCTGGCAAGCCCGGGCGTCGACGGTCAGCGGCTCGTCGCCCTGTGCAGCGCGGAATTCGGGCAGCAGCGCAGCCACGGCGGCGCGGTCGCAGCGCGGTGGAAGCTGGATCGTCGCCACGTTCAGAACTCGGTCCAGTCCTCGTCGGACCCCGTGCTCTTCAGCGCGAGGTTGCCCTGGGTGACGGGCGGCGGCGCGGCGGCCTTGCGGAACGCGGGCAGGCGGATCGCGGCGGGCTGGCCGTGGGCTTCGGTCCCAATGCGGAAGTGCGCGACCAACCGGGTCAGTTCGGCAGCTTCGTCGGCCAGACTGCGCGCGGCGGCGGTCGACTGTTCGACCATTGCGGCGTTCTGCTGGGTCATCCGGTCCATCTCGCCGACAGCTGTGTTGACCTGCTGGAGGTTGCTCGCCTGGCTTTCCGCCGAATGGGCAATCTCCTGCATCAGGCCGCTGACCTCGCCGACGCGGGTCACGATCCGCTCCAGCAGCGCGCCGGTTTCGCCTACCAGCGTAACCCCTTCGCCAACCTGGTCGGAGCTGGTGGTGATCAGCTGCTTGATGTCCTTGGCCGCATCGGCAGAGCGCTGGGCCAGCGCGCGAACCTCGTTGGCGACCACGGCAAAACCCTTGCCGGCATCGCCGGCGCGCGCCGCCTCGACCCCGGCGTTGAGCGCGAGGAGGTTGGTCTGGAAGGCGATCCCGTCGATCACGTTGATGATCTGGTTGATCTCCTGCGAGGAGCGTTCGATCGCGCCCATCGCGGTGATCGCGCGCTGGACCACGGCGCCGCCCTCGGTCGCTTCGTGGTGGGCTTCGCCGATCGAGCGGCGAACCTCGGCGGCGCTGCCGGCGCTTTCCTTGACGATCCCGGTGACCTGGTTCATCGCCGCGGCGGTTTCCTCAAGGCTCGCCGCCTGCTGTTCGTTGCGCAGCGCGAGGTCGTCCGAGGCGGCGCGGATTTCCGAGGCGCCGGTGCTGACGCTGCGGGCCGAGGCGGTGACCGATTGCATCACTTCGCCCAGCTGGTCGAGGGTGGCGTTGAAGCTGGAGCGCAGGGCTTCGTATTCGGCGGCCAGCGGCTGATCGATCCGGTAGCCCAGATTGCCGTTGCCAAGCTCCTGCAGACCGCGGCCGAGCGCTTCGACCACCATGCGCTGCTTTTCCTGCGCGGCGATCCGGGCTTTGGAGGCTTCGCGGAACACCTCGATCGCGCGGGTCATCTCGCCGATCTCGTCGTCGCGGTGCTGGGTGGTGCGGCCGACCTCGAGGTCGCCGGCGGCCATCCGGCTCATCGTTTCGGCGGTCTCGGCCAGCGGGTCGAGTGCCCGGCGGGTCGCAAACCGCAGCGCGCCCATCACCATCGCTATGATCGCCACGGCAAAGCCCAGCAGAAGGACTGAAGTTAGCGCCAGGGCATTGGCGCTTTCCTCCGCCACGGTCTTGCGGTGCTCGTTGATCTGGGTAACCAGCCGGCCGACTTCGGCCTGGTGGGCGTTGAACATCGTTTCCATGCGGGTCGCGGCGGCCAGCATTGCCGCTTCGTCGCGGCGCTGGGCAGCCGGGATAGCGTCGGTGTTGATTTCCTCCCACAGCGCGTCAGCACCCGCCTGGGCCTTGGTCCGCAAGGCATCCTTGATCGCGGGGTCCAGATCGCTGGCCTGCCAATAGGCGACGCGATCGCGATAGGACTGCTCCATCTTCTTGAGACGCGAGCGGTGATTGTCGATATCAACCGGATCGCGCAGCATCTGGCTGGTTTCGGCAAAGGCCTCGACCGCGAACAGCGGCGGCGGCATCACATCGGCACTGAGATCGGCCAGCAGGATATCCTCGCGGTCGATCGGCCCGCCGAAGCGGATCTGGTTCACGCCAATGGTGGCCAGCACCATGGTCGCCGCGATGGTGGCGACGATGACGATCCCGCCAATCCGGCTCTTGCGCTTGATACTCATCGATTTTCCTTAGGCCTGTACTGCGCGCCCCGCGGCGCTGTCATTGGGCCGCATTAACCAGCAATCGCGAAGACAGCGCTGTGGCCGACCTCAGGATTTCTACGCATCGCCTGGCGACGATGCATTTGCCTGCGCGCGCTAACAGGTAGGGAAATCTACAGGGGGTTAACCAAGCGATGCATGAAGCCAGAGTCCTGGTCGTCGACGATTCGGCTGCGATGCGCGCGCTGTTTTCCGACCTGCTCGAACAGACCCGCAATGTCCGCGTGGTCGGTACCGCGGCCAGCGCCGCCGAGGCGCGCGAGCTGATTGCCGATCTGCGTCCCAATGTCCTCACGCTCGACGTCGAGATGCCGGGGATGAGCGGGATCGAGTTCCTGGCCGAAGTGATGGAAGAGGCGCCGATGCCGGTGGTGATGCTCTCCAGCCTGACCCAGAGCGGCACCGAGACTTCTTTGAAGGCCTATGAACTGGGCGCGGTCGAATGCTTTCCCAAGCCGCTAAAGGCCACCCCCGAACAGTTCGCCAAGACGGTCGGCAAGCTCGGCAAGATCGTCCTCGCCGCCGCCAACAGCAACGTGCGCGAGCGGCGCGCCCACCACCGCGAGCCGCGCGCGGCGCAGGCCCAGTTCACCTGGAATGGACACTATGCCGCGTTCAGCGCCTCGATGGGCGGGATCGACGCGCTGGGCGAAGTGCTGGCACACTGGCCGGCGCAGTGTCCGCCGACGGTGATCGTGCTGCAGACCGAACCGGAACTGGCCCGCACCTTCATCGCCCGGCTCGACGGCCAGCTCAAATGCGCGGTGCGCGAGGCGAGCGACGGCGCGGCGATGACGCCGGGCCATGTCTATATCGCCGCCGATCCCGATCGCCACGTGGTGTTCGAGGCCGGCAGCCCGGCGCGGCTGCGGCTGGTCGAGCGCGAGCCGGTGGACGGGGCGCGGCCCTCGGCCACCCTGCTGTTCGCCGCCATGGCCCGCGCCGGCCTGCCCGCCGTGGCCGCAGTGCTGACCGGCATGGGCGAGGATGGCGCGCGGGGGCTGAAGCTGCTGCGCGATGCGGGCTGCGATACCCTGGCGCAGGACCCGGCCAGCGCCACCGTGGGCGAGGCGCCCGCTGCCGCAATCGCCGCCGGCGGCGCGGCGCGCACCGTGGCGCTGGGCGAGATCGACCGGGCCGTGCTGGAATGCTGCAACATCGGCTGATGCCGTAGCGTCAGAACTCTTGCGAAATCGGTGCTTGCGCTCCTTAACCGATCGGTTAAGGCGCCCGCATGACCGAGAGCGAAGAGATCACCGAAATCCGCCGCGCCGTGCAGGCGCTCTGTGCCGAATTTCCCGGCGAATACTGGCGGGAAAAGGACCGCGAACGGGCCTATCCGGGCGAATTCGTCGACGCGCTGACCACTTCGGGCTTCCTCGCCGCGCTGATCCCCGAGGAATTCGGCGGATCGGGCCTCAGCCTCGATGCGGCGGCGGTGATCATGGAGGAAATCCAGGCCGCGGGATGCAACGGCGCCTCGGCCCACGCGCAGATGTACATCATGAACACCCTGCTGCGGTACGGCAACGCCGAGCAGAAGGCGAAGTACCTGCCAGGCATCGCCAATGGCTCGCTGCGGCTCCAGGCCTTCGGCGTGTCGGAGCCGACCAGCGGGACCGATACCCTTTCGCTGCGCACCGTCGCGGTGCGCGATGGCGACGAATACGTGGTCAACGGCCAGAAGATCTGGACCAGCCGCGCCGAATATTCCGACCTCATGCTGCTGCTCGCCCGCACCACCCCGCGCGACCAGGTCAAGAGCAAGACGGAAGGGCTCTCGATCTTCCTCGTCGACATGCGCGAGGTTGTCGGCAAGGGCATGACGATCAAGCCGATCCGCACGATGATGAACCACTCGACCACCGAGGTGTTCTTCGACGACATGCGCATTCCCGCCTCCGCCCTGATCGGCGAGGAAGGGAAGGGCTTCCGCTACATCCTTTCGGGCATGAACGCGGAACGCATCCTGATCGCGGCGGAATGCGTCGGCGATGCCAAGTGGTTCATCAACAAGGCCAGCGACTATGCCAAGGACCGCAGCGTCTTTGCCCGTCCGATCGGCCAGAACCAGGGCGTCCAATTCCCGATCGCGCGCTGCTATGCCCAGATGCGCGCAGCTGAACTGATGGTTCACCACGCCGCGCAGGTCTATGATCAGGGTGGCAACCCGGGCGAGGAGGCCAACATGGCCAAGCTGCTCGCCAGCGAAGCCAGCTGGGCCGCCGCCGACATGTGCGTGCAGACCCACGGCGGGTTCGGTTTCGCCGAGGAATACGACGTGGAGCGCAAGTTCCGCGAGGCGCGGCTCTATACCGTGGCGCCGATCAGCACCAACCTGATCCTCAGCTACCTTGCTGAACACGTGCTGGGCCTGCCGCGGAGTTATTGACCCAGCCCCACCACCGTCGTCCCGGGCTTGACCCGGGACCGGTGGCCGCTGGGCGCGACGTTGGCGCATGACTGCCAGCGGTCCCGGGTCAAGCCCGGGACGACGAGATCGGCTTGGCCGCGCCTCGTCCCCACAATCTGTTCTCCCCTGTTCCCCTTGCGATTCTTAACCGGGCGGTTAAACGGAGTCGCGAGGGACGCAGCCGCGCGACTGGCGCGTGGCGGCCCGAAGGAGAACTGTCATGGCTGACGCCTATATCATCGACGCCGTGCGCACCCCGCGCGGCATCGGCAAGCCCGGCAAGGGCGCGCTTTCGCACCTGCACCCGCAGCACCTCGCCGCCACCGTGCTCAAGGCGCTGAAGGATCGCAACACCCTCGACTCCTGCACCGTCGACGACGTGATCTTGTCGAACTAGACCCAGATGGGCAATCAGGGCG
>JAYRMP010000016.1:0-11269 GCA_041912655.1 Novosphingobium sp.
CCGAGCCGTCGCGGCGCCGAATCGCGATCAAGTCATCGCTGCGACGCTTGGTGATCGTGATCTCCATTTCGCGGCAGTAGCGAAAATGGCTGCATAGGTGTAGGGGGCGGTCCCCATGGCATCCCTGACACCCACCACGAATCCCCCGATCGCCCTCGCCGACCAGAAGAAGGTCGGGATGGTCAGCCTCGGCTGCCCCAAGGCGTTGGTCGACAGCGAACGCATCCTGACGAAGCTGCGCGCCGACGGCTATGCGATGAGCGGCGACTATGCCGGGGCCGACGTGGTGCTGGTCAACACCTGCGGCTTCCTCGATTCCGCCAAGGAAGAAAGCCTCGCCGCGATCGGCGAGGCGATTGCCGAGAATGGCCGGGTGATCGTTACCGGCTGCATGGGCAATGAAGCGGAAGTGATCCGCGCGAAGTTCCCCGAGGTGCTGGCCGTCACCGGCGCCCACCAGTACGAGGCGGTGGTCGAGGCAGTGCACGAAGCAGCGCCCCCCAGCCAAGGGCCGTACATTGACCTCGTCCCGCAGATGGACGTCAAGCTGACCCCGCGCCACTACAGCTATCTCAAGATTTCCGAGGGCTGCAATCACGCCTGCGCCTTCTGCATCATCCCGCAGCTGCGCGGCAAGCTGGCCAGCCGCCGGATCGACGCGGTGCTGCGCGAGGCAGAAAAGCTGGTCGCAGCGGGGACGAAGGAACTGCTGGTAATCAGCCAGGACACCTCGGCCTATGGCGTTGATGTGCGGCACGAGGAACGGATGTGGAAGGGCCATCCCGTCCGCACCCACATGACCGACCTCGCCCGCGAGCTGGGCGCACTACGCACCCCGCAGGGCGAGACGCCGTGGGTGCGGCTGCACTACGTCTACCCCTACCCTCACGTCGACCAGGTCATCCCGCTGATGGCCGAAGGGCTGCTCACCCCCTATCTCGACATCCCCTTCCAGCACGCCGCGCCATCAGTGCTGAAGGCAATGAAGCGCCCGGCGAACGAGGCCAAGGTGCTCGAACGCCTGAAGGCCTGGCGCTCAATCTGCCCGGACATCGCGGTGCGCTCCAGCTTCGTGGTCGGCTTCCCGGGCGAGACAGAGGCCGATTTCCAGTACCTGCTCGACTGGCTGGACGAGGCCCAGCTCGACCGGGTCGGTGCCTTCCGCTTCGAGCCGGTCGACGGCGCTGCGGCGAACGCTCTGCCCGGGCAGGTACCGGAAGAGGTGAAGGAAGAACGCTACGCCCGGATCATGGAGAAGACCGAGGCGATCAGCGCCGCCAAGCTGGCTGCAAAGGTCGGACGGACAATCCCTGTGATCATCGACGAGGTCGGCGAGCCAGACGAGGACGGCGATATCGGCGCCACGGCCCGCAGCCAGGCCGACGCGCCGGAAATCGACGGCGCGGTCTATCTGCGCAATGTTCCGTCCACGCTGGCTCCCGGCGATTTCGTGCAGGTGACGGTCGAAGATGCCGACGCCCACGACCTTTACGGGGTGATTGCGCAGTAACCGCCAATGCCGCTAGCCTCCCCCCGACGGAGGGGAGAATCGATGCGGCAACTGGCGATCCTGCTACCGGCCCTGGCCCTGGCGGCCTGCGGAACGGGTGAAGCCCCGCCCCGGCCCCTGACCCAGGAACAGAGCGCAGCGCTGCGCCCAGCCGATGCGCGGCTGGCGGAACTTTACGACAATTCCTGCCGCGCCTGCCACACGGTCAAGGATTCGCTCGCCCCGCTGACCGGCGACCGCACCTTGTGGGACCCACGCTGGCAACAGGGTGAGGCGGCGCTGCTTTCCGCCGTGCTCCAGGGCAAGAAGGCGATGCCTGCCGGCGGCCAATGCTTCACCTGCACGACCGACGATTACCGTGCGCTGATCCGCTTCATGGCCGGGAGAGGCAAGTGAGCACGCGCCGCAAGGTCCTGCTCGGCAGCGCGGGCCTGCTGGCGCTTGGCGCGGGTGGCCTCGCGGGGCGGCGTGTCTGGCTCGACCGGGAACCGGACCTGCCAGCCGCCACCGACACCCGAGGGCGCATGCTGTGGAGCAACTGGTCCGGGATCGAGAACGCCTATCCCGCCGCACGGGCAGCCCCTGCCAACGAGGCGGAACTGGCCGCCCTGCTGCCGCGCGCTGCCGCACCGATCCGCCCCGTGGGGGCAGGCCACAGCTTTACCGCGCTGGTGCCGACCGAAGGCACGCTGCTCTCGCTCGACAGGCTGAGCGGCCTGGTTGCGGTCGATCAGACGGCAATCACCGCGACGGTGCGCGCCGGCACCCGGCTGTCCGCGCTCGGTCCGGCGCTGGCCGGTATCAGGCAGGAGATGCCCAACCTGCCGGACATCAACAAGCAGACCCTCGCCGGGGCGCTGGCAACGGGCACCCACGGCACGGGCAAGGATTATACCGCGCTCCACGGTGCGGTAACCCATTTGCGGCTGGTCACTCCCGATGGCCGGGTGCGCGAGTGCAGCCGCGAGGTCGAGCCCGAACTGTTCCATGCCGCCCGGGTCAGCCTGGGCGCTTTCGGGGTGCTGAGCGAGGTCACGCTGAAGAACCAGCCGCTGACGCGCGTGCGCAAGGTCGTGAGGCTGATCGATACCGACGAACTGCTGGCGAGTTGGCCGGCCCGCGCGGGGCTGCACCGCAATGCAGAATTCCTGGTGCTGCCATTTACCGGCAAGTCGGCGCTGATCACCCACGACGTCACCTTCGATCCGGTCAGCCCGCGCGGGCCCGACCAGGACGCCGACACGCTGATGAGCCTCAAGCAGCTGCGCGATCTGTTCGAGTTCACCCCCGGCCTGCGCAAGAGCCTCGCCAGCCGCTTGCTCGCCGACATTCCGCCCGAAGTCGCAGTGGACGAGGGCTGGAAGCTGCTGTCGAACGAGCGCCCGGTGCGGTTCAAGGAAATGGAATACCACCTGCCCATCGACCGGCAGGTCGAGGTCCTGCGCGAAGTGCTCCGCCGGATCGAAAGCAGCGCCACGGATGTGTTCTTCCCGATCGAGGCGCGGATCATCGCCCCGGACGATGCCTGGCTGTCACCCTTCTACCAGCGCGCCAGCGGGTCGATCGCTGTCCATGCCTGGTACAAGGACGAGCACGCCTGGATGTTCCGGCTTATCGAGCCGGTGTTCCGAGAAGCCGGCGGAAGGCCGCACTGGGGCAAGCTGCACTCCCTCGGAGCTGCCGAGCTTGCCCCGCTCTATCCCATGTGGGCCGAGGCGCAGGCTGTGCGGCGCAGCATCGATCCTGAGGGACGGATGCTCAATCCGTTTCTGCGCAAGGTGCTGGGTGCGTAAGGGCTTCGACCGCAGGGCGCTGCTGATCAGCGGCGGGGCGCTGGCGATCGGCACCGTCGGGCTGATGGCGGCGCGGCCGGCAGAAGGAGGCGGAATGCACGATCCATACTTTGCCGGACTGTCCGCGGCACTGAAGCGCGCGGGACTGATGCGACCGGTGCTGGTGATCGATCGATCGCGCCTTGATGCCAACATCACCGCGATCCGGGCCAGCGTGGACAAGGCCGGACTGCCGCTGCGGATCGTGGCCAAATCCCTGCCCGCGCCGCAGCTGCTCGAAGCGGTGATGCAGGGGATGAACAGCAGGCGGCTGATGGTGTTCAGTGCCGAAATGCTGCTGCAGCTCGATCCGCTGCACCAGCTTGTCACGTTCCTGATGGGCAAGCCGCTGCCGGTCAGCGAGTTCGTGCGGGTGGCAGACAAGGCCGGCCCCGATCTCGTCGCGCTGGTGCAGTGGCTGATCGACACGCCCGAGCGGCTCGCCCAATATGTCGAAGCGGCGAAAGCGCGGGGTCTGGTCCTCAATATCAACTTCGAGATCGACGTGGGCCTGCACCGCGGCGGCTTTACCGATCCGCAGGCGCTGGCGGGCGCGGTACGGCAGGCGCAGGCAGGGGGTGCGGCAGTCTCGGGCCTGATGGGCTATGACCCGCACGTTCCCAAGATGCCCAGCCCCGACAAGGCCTATGCCAGCGCGCAGACAGCCTATGTGGCGATGATCGGGGGCCTAAAGGAGGCAGGTCTCGATCCAGCCGCACTGACCCTCAACAGCGCCGGCAGCCCGACCTTCCGTCGCCACTGCGCCGGGACCGTGGCGGGCGAGGTCTCGGTCGGTTCGGCGTTCGTGAAACCGGGCGATTTCGACTATCCCGATCTCGCTGACCTGCAAGCCGCGGCCTTCATCGCCACCCCGGTTATCAAGGCCAGCGCCAATCAGAAACTGCCCGGGGTGGAGAAGCTATCTGGCGCAATGCACTGGTGGGATCGCAACAGCCAGCGCGGCTTCTACATCCATGGAGGGCACTGGCTGGCCAAGCCAATTTCGCCGCCTGGGCTGGAATATTCGCGGCTGTTCGGCCGCTCGTCCAATCAGGAACTGCTGACCGGTTCGCGGAACGTCGCCCTGCAGCCGGATGATCACGTCTTCCTGCGCCCCGACCAGAGCGAGGCGCTGTTCCTGCAATTCGGCGATCTCGCGGTCTACGAGGGCGGTGAGATTTCCAGCTTCTGGCCGACCCTGCCGATCAGCGCCTAGAACATCCGCGTCAGGACATAGAACACCGCACCCACCGCCGCGCTGGCCGGAATGGTGATGAACCAGGCGGTGACCACGCGGCCCGCCACGCCCCAGCGCACCGCGCTTGCCTTGCGGGCTGCGCCGGTGCCGATCACCGATCCGGTGATGGCGTGGGTGGTCGAAACCGGGATGCCGAAGGCGCTGGCGCCGAACACCACGATCGAACCCGCCGTGCTGGCGGAAAAGCCGGTGTGATGATTGAGCTTGGTAAGCTTGGTCCCCATGGTCTTGATGATCCGCCACCCCCCGGACATCGTGCCCATGGCAATGGCCGCGTAGCAGGAAATCACCACCCATTCGGGGATGTGGAATTCACCCTTCAACTGCCCGGTGGAATAGAGCAGCACGGTGATGATCCCCATTGTCTTCTGGGCATCGTTGCCGCCGTGGCTGATCGAATAGGCCGCGGAACTGAACAGGTGAAGCGTCTTGAACACGCCCTCGGCGCGGCGCGGCTGGAAGCCCTTGAATAGCCATGAGGTGATCAGGACCATCAGCATGGCCAGCACGAAACCCAGCATCGGCGACAGGAAAATCGCGATGATCGTCTTGGTGGTGCCGGAGCTTTCGATGACGCCAAATCCGCCATGGGCGATGCCCGCGCCCAGCAGCCCGCCGATCAGCGCGTGGCTGGACGAGGATGGAATGCCCTTGAGCCAGGTGACGACGTTCCAGAACATCGCCCCGACCAGCGCGCCGAACACCACCGCCGGGGTCACCGCGTCCTTGTCGATGATCCCCTTGCCGACCGTTTCGGCGACATGGAGCCCGACCAGCCAATAGGCCGCGAAGTTGCCGAAGGCGGCGAACACCACCGCCCAGACCGGTGACAGCAGCCGGGTGGAAACCACCGTGGCGATCGAGTTGGCCGCATCGTGCAGGCCATTGAGGAAGTCGAACGCCAGCGCGATGGCGATGAGCCCGACCAGGAGCGGGAAGGCAAGCTCGTGCATTGCCGGATACCTTTGCGAGAGGGCGCTCAGCCGTGGTCGATGACCAGCGAGTCGATTTCGTTCGCGACATCCTCGAACGCGTCGGCGATCCGCTCGAGGTTCTTGTAGACCTCGCGCGCGACCATGAAGGCCAGCGGATCGGGCTTGACCTTCTGCGCCTGGAACGCGGCGCGCATCCCGGTGTCGTGCAGGATGTCGACCTCGCCCTCGAGCTTGACCAGCTTGGCGGTGAGTTCGTGCAGGCGTCGAGCATTGCGCTCGACATCGCGCAGCAGCGGCGCGGCTTCGGAGATCAGGCGGCTGGCATCCTGCACCAGTACGCCGATCTGCTTCATCTGCGGATCGAATTCCTGGACCTCGAGCAGTTCGATAGCGTTGGCCGAGCGATTCATCTCGTCGATGGTGTCGTCCATCGACCCGATCAGCGCTGTGATCGCGCCGCGGTCGAACGGGGTCAGGAAGGTGCGGCGTACCTCGTGCAGCGTCTCGCGGATCACTTCGTCGGCATCGTGCTCGCGGTCGCGGATGGTGCGCAGGTGCGCCGCACGATCACCCTGCCCGGCCGTCAGCTGGGCCAGAGCGTCAGCCGCGCCGACGATAGCCGCCGCATGACGCTCGAACAGCACGAAGAAATCGCTGGAATGCGGCAGGAGCCGCTGAAACCACCCGAACATCGATCAAGTCCCCTCAAAACAGATCGGCGCCCCTATGACAGTTTTTTGACCGGGGTGTGACTCTAATCTGGGGCTACGGGTGCCCTTTCCACAATTAGCTGGAAGGCGACTTGCGCTTGATCCTGCGGCGCGATGGCGTAGCAATGCGGGCATGAAACGCCTGCTCCTGGCCCCCGTGCTGCTTGTCTTTGCCCTGTTCGCCTTGCCTGCCGCCGCACTGGCGCAGGACCTGACCGCCGACGAGGCCGCCGCCATCGACAAGGCCGTGACCGAAACGCTCGAGCAGACCGGAGTGCCCTCGGCAGAAGTCGCGATAGTGCGCGGCGGGCGGCTGGTAATGGACCGCGCCTGGGGCAAGGCGAGCGAGCGCATTGCCGTGGCCCGCCCGGACCTGCCCTACCAGATCGCCTCCAACTCCAAGCAGTTCCTAGCGGCGCTGCTGCTGATGCTGGAGAACGACGGCAAGCTGAGTCTCGACGATCCCGTGGCGCGGTGGCTGCCCGAAGTGACCGGGGCAGACCGGATCACCGTGCGCCAGCTGCTGTCGCACACCTCGGGCCTGCAGGATTACTGGCCGCAAGACTATTCGTTCGCGGCGATGGAGCAGCCGGTCGCGCCGGACCAGATTGTCGCGCGCTGGGCGATGAAGCCGCTCGACTACGAACCCAGCACGCGCTGGCAATATTCCAACACCGGCTATGTCGTGGCCGGGCTGATCGCCGAAAAGGTGGGCGGTGCGCCGCTGTGGCAGCAGTTCGACGAGCGCATTTTTCGCCCGTTGGGCATTCGTCCCTACCGCATCGACGAAACCAACGGCCCGGCCTTTCCGCAGGGTTACCACCGCTACGCGCTCGGCCCGGTGCGCCCCGCGAAACCGGCAGCAGCGGGTTGGCTGTGGGCCGCAGGCGAGTTGTCGATGACCGCGGCAGAACTGGCCGAATGGGACATCGCCCGAATGGAGCGCAGCCTCCTCCCCCGCGAGGACTGGGAAGAGATGGAACGCCCGGTGCGCCTCGCCGATGGCACGTCGAACGGCTATGGCCTCGGCGTATCGACCCGCCTGGCCAGCGGTCGGCGGGTGATCGATCACGGCGGCGAATCGGTCGGTTTCCTCTCGCAGAACAGCGTGTGGGTCGACGACAAGCTGGCTATAGTCGTACTGACCAATGGGGACTTCGGCGGGGCGCAGGAAGCCATCACTGCGAAGATCGCCGATGTGGTCCTGCCGAGGACCGGCGGCAACGATCCGCGCGAAACGGCCCGCACCGATGATGCGCGCGCCACCCTCACGGCGCTGATCGCCGGCCAGTACGATTCACAGCGCTTCACGGTCAATGCGCAGTACTTCTTCACGCCGGAGGCATTGGCCGATTACGCCTCCAGCCTGTCCGCGCTCGGCCCGATCACTGGCTTCGAGGCTACGCGCAGCCCGCGCCTGCGCGGCGGGTTCGTCAATCGCAACTACCGCGTCAGCTTTGGCGACAAGCGGCTCGTGCTGGTGACCTATGCCGAACCCGGCGAAGACGGGCGGTGGGAGCAGTTCATGATCATGCCGAACTGACCGATCACAGCCAGTCGATCGACCGAAACCGCAGCCACAGGCCACCGCAGACCAGCGCGATCACCGCCATGACCGATGGGTAGCCCCAGCGCTGATGCAGTTCGGGCATGTAATCGAAGTTCATCCCGTAGATCCCGGCAATCGCCGTCGGCACCGCCAGGATCGCGGCCCAGGCAGCAAGCTGGCGGGTCATGTCGCCCTGGCGGTGCTGTTCGAGCAGGCTGGCCGTCTCGACGATGCTGGCCAGCGTATCGCGCAGCCCTGCGACCCGGCGCATGGTCCGCCGGACGTGATCGAGCACGTCGCGGAACCAGATCCGCGCGCCGGGGTCGATCGAGGGCAGGTCGGTCGACGCCAGCCGTTCGCACACTTCCTCCATTGGCCCGATGATCCGGACGAAACGGCGCATCTGGCGGCGCAGGCGGAAGATCCGGCGGATCGTGGAACTTTCGGGGAAGGAATTGATCGCCCCTTCCTCCATCGCCTGGACCACGTCTTCCAGCTTGTCGATGATCGGCTGATAGCCATCGACGATGAAATCGAGGATCGCGTGGGCAACGTAGTCCGGCCCTTCGTTCAGCCGCTCGGGCTGCGTCTCGAGCCGCTGGCGCAGCGCGGTATGCGCGCGGGTCGAACCGGTGCGCACGGTCACCAGGAAATCGGGACCGAGGAACAGTGCGGTCTGGCCGTACTCGATCTTGTCACCCTCTCCGCTTGCCGCAGTCGCGGCGACTACGAACAGCTGCGCGCCGTAGATCTCCACCTTGGGCAGTTGGGTGGGGTTGAGCGCGTCCTCCACCGCCAACGGGTGCAGGCCGAACTGCCGCTGGACCAGCGCCATCTCCGCCGCGTCCGGATTGGCCAGGCCGATCCAGTCAAAGCTGTGCTTGGGGAGCGAAACGCGCGGCTTCCCGTCCAGCAGCAACTCGCTCGGGTCGGGATTGCCACCGGAATAGCGGCGCAGGGCGACGATAGGCATTGCCACCGTGTGGCAAAGCGCCATGATACTGGCAATCCCGCGCGTGATGCGGTAAGCCGGGACGAACTGACACGAATGTCAATTGGATTGGGAGATGCGGACCATGAACATGGCCACCAATATGCCTGCACCGGCAGACGAATGCCTCGACATGATCATCGTCGGGGCCGGCATTTCCGGCATCGGCATGGCCGTGCACATGACCCGCGAATGCCCCGGCAAGAGCTTCGCGATCCTCGACCGGCGCGAGCGACTGGGCGGAACCTGGGACCTGTTCCGCTATCCCGGCATCCGTTCCGACAGCGACATGCATACGCTGGGCTTCTCGTTCAAACCGTGGACGCATGAGAAGTCGATCGCCGATGGCCCGTCCATTCTCGACTATCTCGACGAGATCACTGCCGAATACGGCCTGGCCGAGAAGATGCGCCTTGGCCGCAAGGTGATCAGTGCCGACTGGGACGGCAAGGCCGCCCGCTGGGTCGTCACCACCGAGGCCGCGGACGGCAGCCGCCAGCAGGTGCTGGGCCGCTTCCTGTTCCTGGGCTCGGGCTACTACGACTACGACGAGGCTTATGACGCCGGCTTCAAGGGCCGCGACACCTTCAAGGGCCAGATCGTCCACCCGCAATTCTGGCCCGGCGACCTTGATTACGCTGGCAAGAAGGTGGTGGTGATCGGTTCCGGCGCGACCGCCGTGACAGTGGTGCCCGCGATGGCCCATTCCGGTGCGGGCCATGTCACCATGCTCCAGCGTACCCCGACCTGGATGGTCAGCCGCCCCGCGCGCGACGGGTTCAACAAGACCCTGCGCCGCTTCCTGCCCGAAAAGCTGGCCTATGCCATCACCCGCTCCAAGAACATCTTCCTGCAGGACCTGATGTTCAAGCGCGCCCGCAGTCAGCCGGAAAAGGTCAAGGCCTTCCTCACCGAACAGCTGCGCGGGCATCTGGGCGAAAATTACAGTGCGGCCGATTTCACCCCGCCCTACGATCCGTGGGACCAGCGCCTGTGCCTGGTGCCGGACGCCGACTTCTTCCGCGCGATCAACGAAGGCAAGGCCTCGGTCGTGACCGGGCGGATCGACCGGTTCGACGAGACCGGGATCGTGCTCGAATCCGGCGAGCACATCGATGCCGACATCATTGTCACCGCCACCGGCCTCAAGATGACCTTCGCGGGCAAGATCGCGGTGTCGGTGGATGGCGAGCCCGTCGATTTCTCCAAGCGGTTCTTCTACCGCAACTGCATGTTCTCCAACGTCCCCAACATGGCGGGCGTGTTCGGCTATCTCAACGCCAGCTGGACACTGCGGGTGGACATTGTCGCGGAATACATCACCCGCCTGCTGCGCCAGATGGACAAGTTCGGCGCGGTCGCGGCGACCCCGGCGATGGCACCGGGGAGCGAGCCGGAAGAGGACGACATCTTCGATTTCTCCGCCGGTTACATCCAGCGCGGCAAGGACACGATGCCGCGCAATGCGGCCAGCCTGCCGTGGCGGCTCAATCAGGACTACCGGCGCGACCGGCAGGACATGCGTCAGGCCCCGGTCGACGACGGCGTGCTGCACTTCACCCGCGCCAGGGAGCTGGTCGAGGCCTGAGCGGTCCCCCTTCCCCGATCTCTTCCCTGTCGCTAAGCGAGGACCATGGCTGACAACAAACGCATCTGGACCGCCGCGTTGCTGGTGATCGGGGACGAGATCCTTTCGGGTCGCACGCAGGACAAGAACATCGCCCAGGTCGCATCCTGGCTGGGGGTTCAGGGTATCCGCCTGGTCGAAGTCCGCGTGGTGGGCGACCGGACCGAGGCGATCGTCGAGGCGGTGAACACGCTGCGCGCGCGCAACGATTACCTGTTCACCACCGGCGGGATCGGCCCGACGCATGACGACATCACGGTCGATGCCGTGGCCGAGGCGCTGGGCGTGGGCGTGGAAGTGCACCCGGATGCGCGCGCGATCCTCGAAAGCTACTACGCCACGCGCGGCGGACTGAACGAGGCCCGGCTGCGCATGGCCCGCGTGCCCGCGGGGGCTGATCTCATCCCCAACCGCATGTCCGGTGCTCCCGGCATCCGCATCGCCAACGTGTTCCTGATGGCTGGCGTCCCCTCGATCACGGCGGGGATGCTCGATGCCCTGACCGGCGAACTGGAAGGCGGCGCACCGCTGCTCAGCGCAACCATCGGCAGCTGGGTGCAGGAAAGCGAGATCGCGGACCTGCTGCGCGAAACGGAGCGAATCCACGAAGGCTGCACGATCGGTTCCTATCCGTTCTTCCGCGAAGGCCGCGTCGGCGCCAACTTCGTGGTCCGCTCGACCGAGGCGGCGGTGATCGAGGCGGCGGTGGAAGCCCTCGCCACGGGCCTGCGCGCACTTGGGCGCGAAGCCGTGCCGGGCGGCGTCTGACAAACAGAACCCCCTTTCCGTACGTGTCGAGCGCAGTCGTGACTAGGTAGCGCTGTCGTGTGTAGACTGCGCTCGACAAGAACGGAGGT
>JAYRMP010000016.1:11279-43190 GCA_041912655.1 Novosphingobium sp.
GGGGGCGCGGCGCCCCCTGGGTCGGGGGGCGTTGCGCCGCGGGCCCCCCCCACGAACGGAGGTGGTTTGGTGATTCCCCGATCAATCGCGGGCATCGCGGCCTTCGTGACCCTGGCCGCCTGCGCCGGTCCGAAGCAACTCGGCGAATTCGAACGCACCCTTGCCGCGCAGGACAGCGCGACTGCGGCGCTGACCCAATGGTGCGAGCGTCAGGATCTGGCTCGTCCGCCCCGGATCAGCGCTGCGCTGGTGGCAGAGGGAATCGCGCCACCGCCCGACCTGCCACGCCTGCTCGACCTGCCTGCGGGTGCCGCGCCCGGCTATCGCCACGTCCGCCTGTCGTGCGGCGGCAAGGTCCTGTCAGACGCACACAACTGGTACGTGCCCGCCCGGCTGCCCCCGGCGATGAACGAGGTGCTGCGCACCACCGATACCCCGTTCGGGAAGGCGGTGCAGGCGCTGAAGTTCCGGCGCGAACGGCTGGACAGCCGGCGAGGCCGCGCGGGACCCTGCCCTGCTGGCACGATCCTGTCGCACCGCGCGCTTCTGCGATTGCCCGACGGTGCGCCGCTGGCGCTCGTGGTGGAATGCTACACCCGCGCCAACCTGCGCGGTTAGCCCTTACTCCTGCACCGCGCCTTCGCGCAGGCACTTGCCCGGCGGTCCATCGGCAATCGACCTGGCCTGCTCGTTCTGCCCGGCGCCGGGCCTGACCTGAGCCACCGCGCAGCCCTGCGCGATATCGATCACGGTCAGGAACGATGTCGAGCGTTCGGGCTGTTCAGGGTTCTCGATCGCGTTGTTGCGCACGATCAGTGCGATAGGACGGAAGGCCGCGCCTTCGCCTGTGCCACGCCATTCGGCTGTGTCGCCCAGCTTGTTGAAACCGCCGCCGGCCAGATAGGGCACCCCGATCTGGATCGGGCGCTTGCCCGGACGAACCAGCTCGAGATCATCGCGCGCATCGTAGTAGTTGAGCGTCAGCCCGATCCCGCCCTGGCCCTCGCAGCGCAGCACGGCCCAGTCCTCGTTCTCCTTGGTCCGCACCGTCCTGCAATCGTCCAGCTTGGTGTAGCGGGAAACAGGCTTCGGAGCGGCAGAGCCTGTCGCGGTTGGCGCGGCGGCGGGAGACTGGGCAACGGGCGCTGAGCTCGCCCCAGGCTCCGCTTGCCGCGACGTCTCTTTCGAACAGGCGGCGAGCAGCAAAGCGGGCGCAAGCAGGACGATTCGGTTCATGGACTGCGATGCTGCCACATACGAAAAGGGCCGGGAAGGTTTCCCCTCCCGGCCCCCTTTGCATTCGCATTGGCTGGATCAGCCGCCGTGCACCTGCGCGACGTCGATCTTCAGGCCCGGGCCCATCGACGAGGACAGGCCGACCTTGCGGACGTACTTGCCCTTGGCGCCGGCCGGCTTCGACTTGACCACCGCATCGACGAAAGCGTCGAAGTTGGCGCGCAGCGCTTCGTTCGAGAACGAGAGCTTGCCGAGGCCGCCGTGGATGATGCCCGCCTTTTCGACGCGGAATTCGATCTGGCCGCTCTTCGCAGCCTTGACCGCGTCGGCGACGTTCGGGGTGACGGTGCCGAGCTTCGGGTTCGGCATCAGGCCCTTGGGTCCCAGCACTTTGCCGAGACGGCCGACCAGGCCCATCATGTCCGGCGTGGCGATCACGCGGCCATAGTCGAGGTTGCCGGCCTGCATGTCTTCCAGCAGGTCTTCGGCGCCAACCTTGTCGGCCCCGGCGGCGAGCGCCGCTTCGGCCTTGTCGCCGCGGGCGAAGACCGCAACCTTGACGTCCTTGCCGGTGCCCGAGGGCAGCACGACCATGCCGCGGACCATCTGGTCGGCGTGGCGCGGATCGACGCCCAGGTTCAGCGCGACTTCAAGGCTCTCGTCGAACTTGGCGCTCTTGAGGTCCTTGAGCAGCTGGATGGCTTCATCCACGCTGTAGAGCTTCTGGTTGTCGCCCAGCTTTTCGTTGAGGGCCTTCTGCTTCTTGGTCTGCTTGGCCATGTTCTTAGCCCTCCACCACGGTGAGGCCCATCGCGCGAGCGGAGCCTTCGATGATCCTGGTCGCCGCTTCGATGTCGTTGGCGTTGAGATCGGCCATCTTGGCCTGAGCGATCTCGGCCAGCTTCGAGCGGGCGATGGTTCCGGCCGAAACCTTGCCGGGTTCCTTGGAACCGGACTTGAGGTTGGCCGCCTTCTTGATCAGGAAGGTCGCGGGCGGGGTCTTGGTGACAAAGGTGAAGCTGCGATCGGCATAGACCGTGATGATGGTCGGGATCGGCATGGCGGCTTCAAGGTCCTGCGTGGCGGCGTTGAACGCCTTGCAGAATTCCATGATGTTCACGCCGCGCTGGCCCAGGGCCGGACCGATCGGCGGAGACGGCGTTGCCTTGCCCGCAGGCACCTGCAACTTGATATAGCCTTCAATCTTCTTGGCCACGGATGGCCTCCTTTCTTCCTGTTGGGCCGGAAATCCGGCCCGCAGAGTGAGCGGTCAGGCAAAGGGCATCTGCCCTTCTTCCGCACGGAATCGTCCGGCCAGGGCCGGAGCGAGGGCGCGCGGTTAGGAGAAACGCCCCGCAATTGCAAGACTTCTTGTCTCGGACAATCTTAACCGAACCGCCCTATGCAAGGCATATGTCTGGAATCTCGCTATCTTTGCCGCAAGGCTGGCCTGTTTCGCTGTGGTTCCTGATCGCCGCAGTCATCGTGGTCGTGCTTCAGCGGATTCCCTTCACCGGCATCATCCTGATGTTCGCGCTCGCGATGTTCTGGTCCGTGTTCCTGATCAACGCCGCGATGATCGGGATCACCTGGGAAGCGCTGAACGGCAAGGTCGGCAAGGCCTGGCTGATCCTGCCGGCGCTCTACTTCGGCGGCTACTACCTGGCATATGGCTGGGAGCGGCTGGCGGTGCAGCGGATCACCAACGAGCTGGCCACGTTCAACGCGGACAAGCACCTGCCCTTCGATCCAGCCGCCCGCGACCTGGTGTTCGAGAAGGGCAAGGACGACATGCACATATCGCTCGCCCCGCTGCTGGAGACCCATGACCTCACGCGCTACTTCGAGGACGAGCGGGTCAACTTCATCGGTTCAAGCGAAGCCTGCAAGCTGGCGCGCGAAGAGCTGGCGAAGACGAGCGGAATTCAGGCGTCATGGCTGTCGACTTCGCGCGGACGGGGCCTGCGCGGGCTGTCGGCCAAGCCCAGGCCTGCCGGGGGGCCGTGCACGATTACCGCCCCCGGACGACCCGATCGCCCGGTACTGCGCATTACCAGCGACCTTACCAGCGAACGGCGCCAGCTTGTCCCCTTGCAGATCATGGACCTGACGCTGCGCGACGAGACCAGCGGCGAGAGCCGCCAGGTCCGCGCGATCAAGGCGAGCCTGCTCTCGCCGTTTCCGATGCCGGTAATCGGTTACGCGCTCAACAGCGGCGCGCCATCGTGGGAAGGGTTTGCCGGCTTCATGCGCAGCCGCAGCCGCCCGCTGCCTGCCTATGGCGCGGATCAGCCCGCGCCGGGCCCGCTTGACATTCTGGCCCGGACGCTGGGGCTCGAACCCTCGGCCGACCCGGCATCGCGCGCCGTGGGAGCCGAAACCGTTGCCGCACTGACCCAGGCTGCCGACAAGGCGCTCACCGACAAGGAACTGGCCATTCTGGAGGTCATGCTGGCTGATCCCACGGTCTACCACCGCAACGGCTGGTTCTATCACCTGCCCCAGAGGCCTGCGGTGGTCGCTCCCTACGCCGGACGGATCGTTGCCGCGCTCGGCCAGTTGCAGTCCAGCGAGGAGCGGGTGAGTGAAACCGGGCGCAACCTGTGGCGATTGCTCGCCGCTCTGCCCGATGCGGACCTGGCCCCGCACCGCGCGAAGCTGGTGGAATGGCTCGATCCCGCGAACGCCAGGGACTGGACGCACCGGACAGCCGAGATCTACGCGCGGCTGGATGCCGCAGTCCCGGCGGAGCGGGCAATCCTGCTCCAGCGGCTGGAAGCGAACAGGGGGGATCTCGAAACCAGGCTGCTGCCCGGATTCTGCCGCATGGGGAGCGCCGCTCCGGCGGAGGTGAAGCAAAAGCTGCTGGCGATCTGGCAGGCCCGTGCGCCCGATCCAGCCAAGCCCAGGGACGAACGCGGCCAGTCCGATGTGCAGCTCTATTTCACGCTGGCCCGGCTCGGCCTCAAGGCACAGGCCGGGCAGGTTGTGCAGCGCTATTTCGGGCCGACTTATGCGGCCATATGGTCAGACGTCGATGCCGATACGCACGAAGAGCTGTGCGGTGCCTCGCTGAACGATCTGACCAACCACTTCCGCTGGAAGCGGGCCAAAGGCGCTACTTGACCAGTTCGACGTGCTCGAAATCGAGTTCCACCGGGGTGGCGCGGCCGAAGATCGACACCGCCACCTTGACGCGGTTCTTGTCGAAGTCGAGTTCCTCGACCAGGCCGGTGAAGGAATTGAACGGGCCGTCCAGCACCTTGACCGAATCGCCGATCTCGTAATCGACGCTGACATGCTTGCGCGGTTCGGCAGCAGCGGCATCGCGCGCGCCGAAATAGCGGGCGGCCTCGCGGTCGGAGATCGGCTGCGGCTTGCCGTTGGGGCCAAGGAAGCCGGTGACCTTCGCGGTGTTCTTGACGAGATGGTAGACGTCATCGTTCAGCGTCAGCTTGGCCAGCACATAGCCCGGCATGGTCTTGCGTTCGACCTGGACCTTCTTGCCGCGCTTGACCTCGGTCACCGTCTCGTGCGGGACCTCGACCGCTTCGACGAGGGCGTCGAGCCCCTTGCGCTCAGCCTCGGACAGGATCGAATCCCGGACCTTGTTCTCGAAGCCTGAGTAGGCGTGGATGATGTACCAGCGAGCCATGTTTCTCTCGTGAATTGCAGTGCGGGCGTGAATGTCGTCAGGGGAAGCGATCAGGCCAGCGACAGCAGCTGGCGCACGATCCACCCGAACAGCGAATCGATGCTGAGGAAGAACACCGCCAGGATCACCATCATGATCCCCACGAAGATCGCGGTAGTCACGGTTTCCTGGCGCGTCGGCCACACCACCTTGCGTGCTTCCGCCTGGACCTGCCGCATGAATTCGCCGGGATTGATCTTGGCCATGGCTGTTCGCCCCGTCCGTTCGTAGTTTGCTCTCACGTCTTCCGCCTAGGGGTCATCGCCGCCCCGGCCGAGGTGGCCGGGAGGGGCAATGTGTTCTCCATGTGCGGAAGACACCGCCGCACTTAGCTACCGCGCGGCGGATTTGCAAGTCGGGCCAATAGCGAATGGCGCTGTCGGCGCACCACCTCTGCCCCGGCAGGCAGGACATCGGGCATGCCATTGCCCACGTACCACAGCCAGTCGGCTTCCTTGGCGGGGCCGTATTTCGACAGGTCGAGCGGTACGCCCCGGCGGCGCAGGATGCGGTGGAACGGATCGCGGAAACCGTCACTGGCGCCTCGCAGGGTCAGCATGTGGACGCCCGGCAGGACGAAGTTGCAGTTGGTCAGCGCGTCCTTGCGAATCACGGCATAGCCGCAGATGTGCTCCTGCGCGTTGAAGCCCCAGACGCCGCGATCGGTCGCCACCACGCTGGCGATCCGCGCGCCCTGCGGAACCTGATCGAGCATCACGAGATGACGCGCGGTCTCGCGGGAATCGCGGGCCCAGTCCATCGTGGTGTAGCCCAGCCGCATCGCGAACAGCGAGCATGCCGCCAGCAGCACCCAGCGCGGCGCGCGCCACGAGAGCGCAAGGCACCCTGCCATCAGTCCGCTGGAGATCATCCGCGCATCGACGTAATCGCCGCCGAAGATGTGCCGCGGCATGACCAGCGATCCCACCAGCATGATGATCGCGGCCCATCCGAGTCGTCCGTCGAACCGCCGGAAAGCCATCGAACCGACCAGCACGATCCCGATGGCGATGACGCTGGAATAGTCGATCCATTGCTGCGTGGCGCGCAGCGCCTGGCGCCAGATCGCCCACTTGTAGACTTCCGGCGCGGGGCCGTAGGAGACCAGTTCGCCGCCTCCGCTACCCCCGACCGTCGCTCCGGCGGCGAGGACGAAGAACGGCAGCATCAGCGGCGCCGGAGCCACGAAGGCGCGCCATGATTTGCTGCGCGACCATTCATACCCGAATACCAGCAGGCCAAGCACGCCCCAGCCCGATACGTGGCACAGCCAGACGATCAGGCCGATCGGCATGTACAGCCACACTCGCCAGCGCTTGCCTTCCAGCAACACCCACCCGGCGAAGGCAAACAGCGCCAGCGCCAGCGCGAGAACGAAGTTGAGGAAGCCCAACAGCAGCGAAGGGGACCAGACGAAGACGAAGGCCAGCACGCTGCCCAGCCCGACCCGGCGCCGCAGCGCCCAGTCGACCGAGACGATCCCCAGCCCGCACAGCACCGGCAGCAGCCCCGCGACCAGCCGTCCGGCGCTTTCCAGCGGCATGATCGCGGCAAGCGGGCGAATCAGCAGATCGACTCCCAGGTTGCCCATCAGCCGCCACTCGAAACCGTAATAGCGCTGCAGAAACGGGCTGGAATCGCGCTCCAGCATGACATGGTAGCGCGCAAGATGGGCGGGATAGTCGACCATCTGCGGATAGGCGGCGACCATCACCGGAAGGGCCGCGAGCAGCGCCAGCAGCAACCCGAATACCAGCCCTTCGCGCTGCGACGGCTCTCCGCCCAGCCAGCGGAGCGGCTGGAAGCGGCGCGAAGCGGCGTGCTCGGCTTGGGGTTCGGGCGGCATGGCTTCAGCGTCTGGTCTGGGGGAAGCTGGCAGGAGTGGCAGGATTCGAACCCGCGGCCCTCGGTTTTGGAGACCGATGCTCTACCAACTGAGCTACACTCCTGCGGGCGCCGTGGCCCTTACAGGGGCATTCGGGGGAACACAAGCGCCGGATGACAACCAGTGCGCAAAGGTGCATGAGAAAGGACGTGCACGCGTCCCTGCCGTCCCCCTCGATCGACCCGGCCCTGCTGCTGGCCGCCTATCGTGTCGGAGTTTTCCCGATGGCCGACGCGCGTGAGGATCCCGACATCTTCTGGGTGGAGCCGCGCCGCCGGGCGATCCTGCCGCTCGACGGTTTTCGCTGTTCGCGCTCGCTGGCGCGCACCCTGCGGCGCGGACGGTTCGAGGTGACCTGCGATGCGGCCTTCGAACAGGTGATCGGCGAATGCGCGGCCCCGCGCCGCGAAACGGACGAAACCTGGATCAGCGCCCGAATCCGGCAGGCCTATTGCGAACTTCATGCGCTGGGCCATGCCCATTCGATCGAATGCTGGCAGGACGGCAGCCTGGTCGGCGGACTTTATGGCGTCGGTTTCGCCCGGGCCTTCTGCGGCGAATCGATGTTCAGCCGGGTGCCCGATGCCTCGAAGGTCGCGCTCGCCTGGCTGGTTGCCGCACTGCGCCAGGCCGGCGTTGTCCTGCTGGATTGCCAGTTCATCACCTCGCACCTGGCCTCGCTGGGGGCGGTGGAGATCACCCAGAAGAAATACCTGAAGCTGCTCGCCGCGGCTCAGGCCTCTGGCGCGCTCGGACTTGCCGATGGAGCCGGCGCAGACGGGGCCGCGGCAGGCGCTGCCGGGGGTTTTGGCGATGCGGAGGCCGCCGGACTGCCCGAAGGCTTCGGGGCGCTGCTGGCGGCGGCGGAAAGATCCTCTTCCTCACCCGGGAACTTCATCGCGCAGTCCTTGACCCACACGTCGTAGACCGGATGCTCGACCACGTTGAGCGACGGTGATTCCTTGAACAGCCAGCCCGAGAAGACCTTGCGCCAGGTCAGCGGCTGATCCGCTTGGGCGCGTTCCTCCACGAACACCTGGACGAAGGCCCCGGTGGAGGCAGGCTGCTCCCATGGGGCGGTGCGCTCGCACGTGGCCAGCTTGATCACGATATTGCCGATCCGGCGCGCCTCGCCGGTCTTGAGCACGATGTCCTGGGTCAGGTTGTTGCGCTTGTTCAGCAGGCCAATCGTCGCGGTACGATCCTTGACCGGGGTGCCGTATTCGCTTTCGACCGCAGGCCTCCCGCCGGAGCCGCCGACGACAGCCTTGGGCACCTCTGTGGCAGTGGCGCGTGCGGCTTCGTCATCCCCGCCCTGGCAAGCGGCCAGAGCCAGCACCGGCGCCAGCAGCGGCAGGACGGCCAGCCGCTTCATCCGGGTCAGCCTTCGGGCGACCAGGATTCGTAATCGCCAGTGGCAGGCGCGCGCTTGCCACCGCGTTCCAGTGCACCCGCCGGACGGTAGGCCGCCGGGGTGCCAGTCTGATTGGGAGTAAAATCGACCTCCCAGATCCGCGGCGGCGGCAGATTGCTTTCTGGCACACCGTCGAACGAGCCGTGCAGCCAGCCATGCCATTCGGCGGGAACCCGGCTTGCGTCGTTGGCGCCATTGTAGATCACCCAGCGGCGTTCGCGCCCAGCAAAGGGGTGGCCCTTGGGATAACGCTTCTTCGCGCGATAATAGGCATTGCCCTGCGCGTCAGTGCCGACCTTTTCGCCCGACAGCATCGAGTTGAACGCGGTCGAAACGGTCGCACCGTTCCACCAGGTGAAGATCTTGCCGAAGAATCCCATGCCCCGCGCGTTAGCCCCGAATGCCCTGTCCGCGCAAGGTGGCAACAGCGGTAGCGCCGCTGCCGACGCAGCCTTATTCGGACTGGTCGATGATCTTGAGAAAATAGCCGTACAAGGTCTTCATCCCCCCGTCCGTAATGCTGAGGTAGACCTTGCGGCGATCGCTGTAGTCGTTCTCTCTCGAAACCTGCCCGTCGGCTTCCAGCATGGCGATCCAGCGCAAGGCCGTAGTCGCCGGAACACCAGAGGCAATGCAAGCGCTTGATACGGAGATTTTCTTGTTATCGAGACGCGCAATTGCAAGGTCCAGCAGTATATCCCAGGCAGGTTCCCCGCTGAAATAGTCCGGATTGAAAAATTTCTTCCTCCAGGATCTTTCCATCATCGACCGGGACAGCCAATCCCTGAAAGAGGTGTTCCTGAAACGAAAAACTGAACTGACGGTTACATCCTTGGCCTGCCCGGGGCCGACAATCCGCTTGGCCTCGTCAATAATTCTGCCCACTCTCGCAATCAATTCAAGAGCTTCGGATAGTCCCCCTACTTCAACTTGATCGCCATCATTTTGCGCCATGCCGCACTCGCGGGTTAGATCCGGTGCAAGGAAATCACCTTCCTTCAACTTCGCCCCCATGAAGACTTACCTAGCGCGAGTCAAAACCAAAATTTCGACTCCAATCTAGGATAATTCCTTAATGGAAACGGCCTATGCTTCTTTCAGTCCAATTCGGAAAAACCCGCGTCCAGCGCAGGTGCCGAGGGCCCGTCTGGACTGCGCCGTTGCATCTCATCCGTAAGATTGGCCAGGGCGTTGCTGACATGAATTGCCGCGAGCGGAAACTTGAGGAAATCCAGTCGCACCAGAATCTTGGACAGCAGTCCACAAATCTCCGCAAGCTCCTTTGCGGAATTAGTCAAGGTCACGGTCCCAATCCTCCGCGCAAAATCATGCCCGACAGCCCCTAGGCAAGACCCTTAAGGGCAAATACTAATCAAGGCGCGGGCCATCTGATCCAATTTGGATGATTTTGTGCAAGCGCTTGCGAAAGCGCGGGGACCCAATTCGATCGGTCCAGCCCTACCACTCGACCTTGTCGCCTGGCGCGATGCCAAGCTGTGCGGCGCGGCCGCCATTGAGTTCGAGCACGGCCTTGACCTCACCCACGGAACTGAGGGCGGTTTCGTCGTAAGGAATGGCGTTGGCCGCGATGTTGCTGATCCGCCCGTCGACGCCCACGAAGATGATATCGAGCGGGATGACCGTGTTGCGCATCCAGAAGCTGGCGCCGCGCGGCGGTGACATCGGAAAGATCATTCCCTCGTCGGCGCCCATCGCGTTGCGGAACATCAGGCCGCGCGCCTGCTCCTGCGCGCTAGCCGCAACCTCAACCCGGAACTTGTGCCTGGTTGAACCATGGGTGACAGTCAGCGGCACGACCTTGAGGCCGGAAACGGGATGAACGCTTGCCGCCTGACTCGATCGCGCCTCGCCTGTGCCGGGCGAACAGGCTGCCAGGGCCAGGGCGATCACGGTCAGCGCCGCGCTCAGCTTGCGATGCAACATAGTCATGCCTCGTCGTCCAGCGCGGCCGCCCACGCGAGCGCCGCTTCCTCGGTCTGGGCATCGACCAATTCTCGGGCGCTGTCCAGACCGTGCCCCGCGCGCAGCATGGCGGCGATCTGCTTCTCGCGCCGCTCCCGATCGGGAAGCTGCCGGCCAAATGGGCCGAAACCGCGCTTGCGGGCCAATGTCAGCGCCGCGGCTCGGCGTTCCGCCGGAGCGGCCCGCACCGCGGCGCGATCCGCCTCGCCGATCCCGGCCGCGTGGAGCGCCTGCTCAACCCGGCGCGCACCATAGCCGCGCCGCAGCAGGCTGCCACTTCGCGCACGCGCAAAAGCGGCATCATCGACATAGCCAGCGGCGACGAAGCGCGCGACGAGCGCCGCGACCGGTGCCTCGGCCTCGCCGTCCCAGCCGCGTTCGCGCAGCTTGCGCAACAGATAGCCCTCCAGCTTTGCCGCGGTCGTGGCGAAGCGCGCGACATAGGCCAGCGCCAGTTCCTCGAGCCGGGCGGCGTCCAAAGGCCGGGGATTGGGGCGGGTGCGCGGGGTCACGGCCTTATTCGTGCCATAGTGTGCCGCAATTGGGGAGTGTGCTGGGCGGGGTTTCAACCTTTCGTTCAGCAATGGTCCATCCGGCGGCGCCGAATTACGGCGCGCCGCTGAAACTTCAGACGGGTTTTTCGCATGACCGACACCGCAACGTTGCCGGGGAGCGACACAGCCATCCTGGTGCCGACCCCCAACGAAGACGAGCTGCCCCGCCGTCTGTCCAATTTCGCCACCTTCGGCGAAGCGCTGGACTATGCCGCAAAGGGAAAGCGGGGGATGAACTTCCACGATCCCCGCGGCCAGCTCAAGCGGGTCTATCCTTACAGCGAGCTGCGGCTGGATGCACTGGCCATGGCCCGCCGCCTGATCGCGCACGGCGTGAAGAAGGGGGACCGGATCGCCCTGATCGCGGAAACCGGGCCGGATTTCGCGGCGCTGTTCTGCGGCACGATCTATGCAGGCGCCTGGCCGGTGCCGCTGCCGCTGCCGACCAGCTTCGGCGGCAAGGAAAGCTATATTGACCAGCTGGCCGTCCAGCTGGCCTCCAGCGATCCGCTCGCGCTGTTCTATCCCGCCGAAATCGCCGAGATGGCCGGCGCCGCTGCGGCGCGGCAGGGTTGCCAGGGCATCGCCTGGGAAGACTTCGTAGAGAACCCCGCGCCGGACTGCACCCTGCCCGAAGCCAGCCCGGACGATATCTGCTATCTGCAATACTCCTCCGGCTCGACCCGTTTCCCGCACGGTGTTGCCGTCACCCACGCCAGCCTGCTCAACAACCTGGCCGGCCACGGCGAGGGGATGAAGCTGATCGAAAGCGACCGCTGCATCTCGTGGCTGCCCTGGTACCACGACATGGGCCTGGTTGGCTGCTTCCTCTCGCTGATCGCCAACCAGATCTCGGTCGATTACCTCAAGACCGAGGATTTCGCCCGCCGCCCGCTCGCCTGGCTCGACCTGATCAGCCGCAACCCCGGGACCAGCGCCAGTTATTCGCCGACTTTCGGCTACGATATCTGCGCGCGCCGCATTTCCAGCCAGAGCAACGTGGCCGAACGCTTCGACCTGTCGCGCTGGCGGATCGCAGGCAACGGGGCAGACATGATCCGGCCCGACGTGATGCAAGGCTTCGTCAACGCCTTTGCCGAGGCCGGCTTCCGGGCCAGCGCCTTCCTCCCGTCCTATGGTCTTGCCGAAGCGACCCTGGCCGTCACCATCATGCCTCCGGGCGAAGGCATCCGCGTGGAGTTGGTGGAGGAAGAGCGCCTGTCGGGCTGCCCGCGCGATCTTAGCCGCCCGGCCCGCTACCGGGCGATCGTCAACTGTGGCAAGGCCGTGAAGGACATGGCTATCGAGATCCGGGGCGAGCATGGCGAAGTGCTGGCTGATCATCACATCGGCAAGGTCTGGTGCAAGGGCCCCAGCGTGATGGTCGGCTATTTCCGCGATCCCGAGGCGACTGCCGCCTGCCTGGTCGACGGCTGGCTGGATACCGGCGACATGGGCTACATGGTGGACGGCTACCTGTTCATCGTCGGCCGCGCCAAGGACATGATCATCATCAACGGCAAGAACCACTGGCCGCAGGACATCGAGTGGGCGGTGGAACAGCTGCCCGGCTTCAACCACGGCGACATCGCCGCCTTCTCGGTCGAGACCGAGAACGGGGAAGAGGCGCCTGCCGTGCTGGTCCATTGCCGCGTTTCGGACCCGGTGGCGCGAATCGAACTGCGCGACATGATCCGCGATAAGGTTAGGTCCATAACCGGAATGAACTGCATCGTGGAATTGGTACCTCCGCGTACTTTGCCGCGGACCAGTTCCGGAAAACTGAGCCGCGCCAAGGCGAAGAAACTCTACCTTTCCGGCGAGATCGAGCCGATCAGGCTGGCCGCCTGATCGGCTCGCCGCAAGGCCGTTGCAGCCTGATGGTTAACAGTTACCCGGGCCGCGGCAAGGGTCGACGCTAACCTGGAATTCACCGTTTAGGACGACTCCTTGTCTATGTCCGCGGGCAGGCCGCGGCACAGCCGGGAAGAGTTCGATGAACAGCAGGACACGCAACAACTCCGCCATTCTGGCGGCGCTTCTGGCTGGCAGCGCGATGGCCGCCCCCGCTTTTGCGCAGGAGGTTCCTGATCAGGCAACCGCGCTGGCGGAGGCTGCCGGCACCCAGACGCTGGCCCTCAACACCACGACCAGCAACCCCAACTCCAACGAGTTCTCGCTGATCAAGCTCACTGCCGCCGACGCCGCAAGCGCCAGCGAAGGGCTGGGCGTGAAGGTGGCCGTGCTGGACCAGCTGGCCGATTGCCGCCACGTCGACCTTGGCGCGCGCTGCACCGCCTTCACGCTGAGCAGCGGCACCTACACCAAGTACGGAACCCACGGCACCCATACTTCGGGAACGATCGGCGGCAGCAAGTATGGCGTCGCCACGGCCGCAACCATCCTCAACTACGGCGTGTTCGACGACAACGGCTGGGTGGCGAGCGGGTCGTACCTGCTCAACAGCTGGAAGGACGCCTATAACCGCGGGGCGCGCATCTCGAGCATGAGCTTTGGCTGTTCCAAGCTGGCGCTGTGCTTCTCCTCGGCCGAAATTTCGACCATGGCCACCGCGACGATGCCGATGCTTTACGTGAAAGCCGCTGGCAACGACGGCGCGCTGCTCTCTACCGAAAGCACCTCGCTCTCCACCGCGACCGCGACCGCCGCGCTCAATCGTGTGCTGCTGGTCGGCAGCGTCAGTTCCACCGGCACGATCAGCACCTTCTCCAATCGCCCCGGCGAGGCTTGCCTGCGTCCCTCCGGCACCTTGACCTGCCCGGATGCGCTGAAGTGGAAGAACCACTTTCTGGTCGCGCCCGGTCAGTCGATCTATGCGACGCTGCCGAACAACGGCTATGGCTACATGACCGGCACCAGCATGGCGACGCCGATCGTCGCGGGCGTTGCCGCGCTGCTCCAGCAGCGTTGGCCGACCCTGGCGAGCAAGCCGGAAACGCTGGCAAAGATCCTGCTGACCACCGCCACCGATCTTGGCGTAGCCGGGGTCGACGCAACCTATGGCTATGGCCTGCTCAACGCGACCAATGCCTTCAAGGCCAATGGTACGCTGACCATCACCAGCACTACCGGCACCAAGACCACGCTGGGCACGACCACCACGACCAGCACCACCACTCCCACGGGCACCAGCATCGGCAGCAAGTTCGCCACCGCGCTCGGCGATGTAACGGTCTATGACATCTACGGCCGCGACTACTCGGTGGCGGAAACCGGGCGGCTGCAGCAGTCCGCCGCGCAACCCGTGACGCGGGCCTATCTGGGCCGCACCCTGCTGGGCGTCAGCAGCATGACGGACTGGACCGGTGCCTTCTTCGCCGATGAGCCGCGCGCCGGGGGCTTCGCGCTGCGCGGTTCGCCCGGCGATCTGCCCGGCGGTGCGCTGGGGCTCGATGATTCGATGCGGATGGGCGTTGACCTGCCATTCAAGGGCGGCACCGCCCAGCTGCGCCTGACCGGGGCGAGCGATCCGCGCATGGACTTTGCCCACGATGCCGCAATGCGCCCGCTCGCCTGGTTCGCCTCGACCGGCATGCTCCAGGGCACGCTGCTCTCCAACGTCCAGCTCAAGGCCGGCCAGCACGGGCGGGCAATGGTCTATGCGATCACCACCCCCGGCATCCTCGCGACGCGCGGCAGCTACGATCCCGGCGAAATGCGCCTTACCGCGCAGGGCTATCTCCCGCGCGCCGTGGCACTGGTCGGGCAGCGTCAGGTGCGCCGCCAGAACGGGTTCGGCGCTGGCTACTGGCTCCAGCCTGACGCCCGCACGGTCGTCGGCGTGAACGTGTCGGCGATGGTCCAGAAGGGCGGGTTCTACGATTTCTCCAGCGATCTCGACGATTTCCGGCGCCCAACGCGCCTCGCCAACCTGGGCGTCGCGGCGGCGCGCCGGTTCGGCAGCTGGGAAGCGGGCCTGGCCGGTGAAGTTACCCACCTGCGGATGGCGAATGCCGGGCAGGCCATCGGCTTCACGCCCACGACCCTGGTTTCGGGGCAGGCGTCGCTGCGCAAGCACGGCGTGGCCTTTGGCGGCGCGGGGCCGAACGCTGGCATCAGCGACAGCCTTGCCTTCGCCTTCGTCGTCCCGCCGCGCGCTATCTCTGGCGCCCTGCGCGTCGATTACCTGACGCGCACCCCGGATGGCCTTGGCCAGATGGGTGCGAGCAAGCGCGTTGCGCTGTCCGCGCTGGGCGAGGAACCGGCGCGGATCGAGGCGGCCTACCGCGTCAAATCAGACGCGGGTTGGTCATTCGACCTGACCGGCGGCGTCAATCTTGGTCGCAGCGACTACACCGGCGCGGGTGAGGCGATGGCGACCTGGCGCATGGCGTTCTGACTCTTCAGGGGTCCGGCCCTCGCCGTTCCCCTGTTCGTCCACAAGCGGGACACCGGAACAACTTGCAATCGTATGCGCTTTCCATAAGTTGTTTCCCCTAGGGTTCGCAGCCTTTGGGGAGAGGACAGGCGAATGGGCAGCGCGATGACTGACCGCGACAGCTATGGAGTGCTGGTGGGCTGGACCCATCATCCGATGGGATCGAAGCTGGATCTGCGGCTGCAATGCGTACAATCCACCCGCGGGCTCGAACGCGACGAGGTGGATTCGCACCATGTCGTGATGACCCGCGAACAGGCTGCCGTGCTGGCCAATTACCTGTTCCAGATCACGCAGCGCCACCCGCCGAGACGGCGTGGCCTGCTGTCCCGCTGGTTCGGCGACTAACGCCTCATTATCGTTTCAGGCGGTCGCTCCTTGTGAGCGCACCTGTATTATTCCGATAATACAGCTTGCACTGGCGCGCGAGGCATACCATCTTGGCGGCCTGACAGGAGTTTACGGGAACCCCGCCATGGCCACGACCCCTACCGATACCCAGACCGCCGCCCCCGCGATCACCCTGACCCCGCCCGATCCGGTGCCGGTTGTCGCACCCGAGGCCGCCGTCGGACTGGTGCCGGTGTCCGACGAGAACAAGTCCAAGCTGCAGCAAAAGGTCGATGCCTTCGTCGCCGACCTGATCGCGCAGGACACGAATTCGCCCGAGTTCGGCAAGCGCGTCGATCAGCTGACCGCGATGGGCCGCAAGGAGATCATGGCCGCCATCGGCATGTCCAACCGCTTCCTCGACCGCCCGGTACGCGCGATGGACAAGGATTCGGGCGTCGGCGCGAACCTGGCCGAACTGCGCCGCACGGTGGAAGAACTCGATCCGGGCAAGAAGGGCAAGCTGTCCACCGGGCGCAAGATCCTGGGAATCATCCCCTTCGGCAACAGCATGAAGCGCTACTTCAACAGCTATCAGTCTGCGCAGGGGCACATCCAGTCGATCCTCGGCCATCTTGCATCGGGCAAAGACGAGCTGCTGATGGACAATGCCGCCATCGATGTGGAGCGCGCCAAACTGTGGGAAGCGATGGGCGCGCTGGAGCAGATGATCCACATCAGCCGAACGCTGGACACCCGGCTTGAGGAAAAGGCGGCGGAGCTCGACGCAACCGATCCGGCCAAGGCCAAGGCGATCCGCGAAAGCGCGCTGTTCTATGTCCGCCAGCGCACCCAGGACCTGCTGACCCAGATGGCGGTCAGCGTGCAGGGCTACCTCGCGCTCGACCTGGTGAAGAAGAACAACGTCGAACTGGTGAAGGGCGTGGACCGCGCCAGCACCACCACAGTGGCTGCGCTGCGCACCGCCGTCACCGTCGCCCAGGCGATGACCAACCAGCGGCTGGTGCTGGAACAGATCACCGCGCTCAACACCACCACTGCGCAGATTATCGATTCCACCGGCACCCTGCTGCGCGAGCAGACCGGTCGGATCCACGAACAGGCGGCATCGAGCACGATCCCGCTGGAAACGCTGCAGCGCGCCTTCCAGAACATCTACGACACGATGGACAACATCGACACGTTCAAGGTCAAGGCGCTGGAAAGCATGAAGCAGACCGTGACCACGCTGACCTCCGAGGTGGAGAAGTCCAAGGGCTACATCGCCCGGGCCGAAGGCGCAGCGCAGGCAGCGCATGCTGCCGATGCGCCGAGCCTGCTGAGCCTGGAGGGCTGACTTGGCATCGCCTTCGCACGATTCCGACCGCATCCTGCAGCAGGCCCGCCAATCGCTGCAGCACCAGCGCGCCGGTGGGCGGCGCAACGGTTCGATCGGGCGGCGCTCGGCCGCGCTGAAGCGCGACCATGCGTTCCGCAAGCTGGTGCGGATCCTGCTCGCGGTCAGCGCGATCCTGATGGGCGCGATGGTCGCCGGGCTGATCGTGGACGGGATTGGCTGGGGCGGAATCATTGTGACCTTGCTGGCGATGATCGTGGCGGTGGGGGTGCTGGGCGTGTTCCCGCGCCTGCCCTCCCCCAGCCTTGAATCGCTGGGCAAGGCCGATGTGAAATCGCTCGTCGGGCGAACCGAGCTATGGCTGGAAAGCCAGCGGCCCGCTCTGCCCGCACCCGCCGTCCAGCTGGTCGACCAGATCGGGCTGCAACTCGATGCGCTGGGGCTCCAGCTCGACGGGCTCGACGAACAGGCCCCCGCCGCGCAGGAAGTGCGCAAGCTGGTGGGCGAGCACCTGCCCGAACTCGTCTCCACCTACACCTCGATCCCCCGCCACCTGCGCAGCGAGCCGCGCGCCGGGACCACCCCCGACCAGCAGCTGACCGACAGCCTGGGCAAGATCAGCACCGAGATCGACAGCGTGACCCGTCAGCTGGCGAGCGGCGCGATCGACAACTTGGCGATCCGCACCCGCTATCTCGACTACAAGTACGGCGAAGCGCTCGACCAGACGGAGACCAACACCTGATGCGCATTGCCCTGCCCCATACCCTCGGCAAAGACGAACTCCGCCGCCGCCTGAAGGAACGGTCCGGCGAGCTTGCCGGCCTGATGCCGGGCGGCAATGCCGACGTGCAGATCGGCTGGCCGAGCGAGGACCGGATGGACCTGTCGGTCGGCGCAATGGGCAAGACCGTGGCTGGCCACATCGAACTGGCCGATGACGAGATCGTGTTCGAGATCGGCCTGCCGCCCGCGCTCGCTTTCGCCGAACCGCTGGTGCGCGGCGCGGTAGAGGCCAAGACCCGCAAGCTGCTGGCCTGATCCGGCCTCAGATCTCCCGCTCAAGCTCCAGATAGGCGCGCGGGATGCGCAGCTGCGCCGCGGCCACCTGGATCTCGCGCAGGAACAGGACCAGCGCCCACATCAGCAGCGCGACCGCGATCAGGAATACCCCGGCGGCCAGCAATTGCAGGTTGAGCCCGGCGATTTCCTCGAAGAACAGCACGGCCACGGTCGTGCCGATGCACAGCCCCGCCACCACCAGCAGGCGAAAGGCGCGGGTGATCAGGGTGATACGCCGGTCAAGCAGGCGGATTTCCGCGACAACCTCGTCATGGTCCGGCCCTTCGGTAGCGACGTGCCGCTCCTGCAACTGGCGGGAACGATCGACAACCCGTCCAAGCCGCGAAGATAACAGGTTGAGGATGTTGCCGATCGCCACCAGCACGAAGACGGGAGCAAGCGCGAGCTGGATGGTCTGGGCGATCATGCCGCTGGAATACGGGGCAACAGCCCCCATATTCAAGGGCTGTCCCCTTAAGAGGATCGCAAAACCATGGCCCGCAACAAGATTCCCCTGCTTGCCGCTGCCGCTCTCGCCGTATTGACGTTGGCAGGGTGCGCGGCGCTCGGTCCGAAGCACCCGGTTGGCAACGCGGCGGTGCCCCAGCCCGCCAAGCCGGTCGAACTGTCGCGCTATCTCGGCCACTGGTACGAGATCGCCCGTTACGAGCAGGGATTCCAGAAGGACTGCGACGGGGTCATCGCCGACTATGCGCTGCGCGGCGACGGCGGGATCGACGTGCTCAACCGCTGCCGCAAGCCCGATGGCCGGATCACCGATGCCAAGGGCCGTGCCAAGATCGTCGATGCGGCTACCAATGCGAAGCTCAAGGTCAGCTTCTTCGGCCCGTTCTATGGCGACTACTGGGTGCTTGACCATGCCGATGACTACAGCTGGTCAATCGTAGGCGAGCCTTCGGGCCGCTACCTCTGGCTGCTCCACCGCGAAGCCCAGCCGGGCGAAGCGCGCGTGGCCGAACTGGTCGCGCGGGCGAAAGCGCTGGGATACGACACCGCGATGCTGCGGATGACGCGCCAGCCTTGAGACTGCCCGCCACCAACCCACCCCCGTTCGTGTCGAGCTTGTCGAGACACGAACGGAGAGGGTGCGGTTACCGCCCGCTGGTCAGCAGGGTTTCCACCACTGAAGGATCGGCCAGCGTGCTGGTATCGCCAAGGTTGCTGGTATCCCCTTCCGCGATCTTGCGCAGGATGCGGCGCATGATCTTGCCGGAACGCGTCTTGGGCAGAGCAGGCGCGAAGTGAATCACGTCCGGCGTGGCGATCGGGCCGATCTCGCGGCGGACCCAGGCGACCAGTTCCTTGCGGACCTCCTCGCCCGGCTCCTGGCCGGCGTTCAGCGTCACATAGGCATAAATGCCCTGCCCCTTGATTTCGTGCGGCATGCCGACGACCGCCGCTTCGGCTACCTTGGCATGGGCGACGAGCGCGCTTTCGACCTCGGCGGTGCCCATGCGGTGGCCGGACACGTTGATCACGTCGTCGACGCGGCCCGTGATCCAGTAGTAGCCATCCTCGTCGCGCTTGCAGCCGTCGCCGGTGAAGTACTTGCCGCGATAGGTGGTGAAATAGGTCTGGAAGAACCGCTCGTGATCGCCCCAAACGGTGCGCATCTGCCCCGGCCAGCTTTGCAGCATGCACAGGTTGCCTTCGGTCGCGCCGTCCAGCGGATTGCCCTCGGCATCGACGATCTGCGGCACCACACCGAACATCGGGAAGCTGGCCGCGCCGGGCTTCAGATCGTGCGCGCCGGGCAGCGGAGTCATCATGCAGCCGCCGGTTTCGGTCTGCCAGTAGGTGTCAACGATCGGGCAGCGCCCGTCACCCACCACCCGCCAGTACCATTCCCAGGCTTCGGGATTGATCGGCTCGCCCACGCTGCCCAGCAGGCGCAGGCTCTTGCGGCTGGTGGCCTTCACCCAGTCATCGCCCTCGCGCATCAGCGCGCGCAGGGCGGTGGGGGCGCCGTAGAAGACGTTGACCTGATGACGGTCGACGATTTCCCAGAACCGGCTGTGGCTGGGATAGTTCGGCACGCCCTCGAACATCACCGTGGTCGCGCCATTGGCGAGCGGGCCGTAGACGACATAGGTGTGGCCCGTCACCCAGCCCACGTCCGCCGCGCACCAGTAGATGTCGCCGGCGCGGTAGTTGAACACATAGTGGTGCGTCATCGCCGCCCAGACGAGGTAGCCGCCGGTGGTGTGCAGCACGCCCTTGGGCTTGCCGGTCGATCCGCTGGTGTAGAGGATGAACAGCGGGTCTTCCGCGCCCATTTCCTCGGGCGCGCAGTCGGTGGAGGCCGTCTCGCGGTGGTCATGCCACCAGTGGTCGCGGCCGTCCTGCATCGTCACGTCATTGCCGACATGGCGGACGGTCAGCACCGCCTTGACCGAGGGGCAGCTCGCCAGCGCCTCGTCGACATTGGCCTTCAGTGGCACCAGCTTGCCCCCGCGCATGCCCGCGTCGGCGGTGATGACCAGGTTGCTGTCGCAGTCCTGGATGCGGCCCGCCAGCGCTTCGGGCGAGAAGCCGCCGAACACGATCGAGTGGATCGCGCCGATCCGGGTGCAGGCCAGCATGGCCACCGCCGCTTCCGGAATCATCGGCAGGTAGATGGTGATCCGGTCAGCTTTCTTCGCCCCCAGCGCCTTCAGCGTGTTGGCGAAGCGGCAGACATCGGCGTGGAGCTGGCGGTAGGTCAGGCGCCGCTGATGCTCGCTGTCGTCGCCTTCCCAGATGATCGCGACTTGATCGCCGCGCTCGGCGAGGTGCCGGTCGAGGCAATTGGCCGAAACGTTAAGCGTGCCGTCGGAGAACCATTCGATCCCGAAGTCCGCCTCGTCGAACGAGCACTTCGACAACTTGGTCCACGGCCTGATCCAGTCGATCCGCGCCGATTCCTCAGCCCAGAACGCTTCCGGCTGCTCGATCGAACGGCGGTATTTTTCGGCATAGGACTCGGCGTTGACATAGGCATCGGCTGCCCATTCGGCGGGGACTGGATGGATCGTGGCCATGGGAATCTCTCTCCGTTTGACCGATCCATGCCGCCCCGCGCGCGCGCGATCAAGCCGGTCAGAAGAAGAACTTCTGCTGCCAGTAGAAGGTGGCGCTGACCGGGTCGCCCGCAGCGTTGGTTGCGGGCCGGAAGCGCAGCCGCTCCATCGCCAGGCGGCAGGTCACCGCATCGGTTTCGGGCAGCCCGCTGGAGCGGTAGATACGGCAGGCCGCCGCACGCCCATCGGGACTGATCGTCAAGGCCAGGATCACCGCCTTGCCGATCCGCGCCTCGCGCCCGCCCGGCGGCAGGGGAAAGTCGCGCGCGTTGTCGATCCGGCCCGAAACATGGACCGGCTTGCTGGCCAGGCCACCGCCGGTCCCGCTGCCGCCGCTGCCTGCGCCCGTGCCGCTGCCCGTGCCGCCTGCTCCAGCCCCCGCACCGGTTTCCCGCGCGCCGGAACTGTCAGCGCTGCCGCTTGACGAGGCCACTGGTGCAGGCGAACGCGCGATCTCGACGCGCGGTTTAGGCGCCCTTGCCTCACGCGGGACCGTCTTCCTGCCGGCCTCGCCAGCCGCGCCTGCGGGGCTGGGCTGCGGTGCAGGTTCGGGCGGCGGCGGAGCGGTAATCGTGACAGTGAAGGTCGAGACGACCGTCTTCACCGCCTGCGCGGTAAAGTCGGGAGCGAAGGCGCGGATCAGAGCGCCCAGCGCCAGAAGATGCAGCAGCGCGACCAGCGCGATCACCCCCAGCCGGAGGCGGGGCGGCGCGGAAAGATCGAGCTCGTCCTCGTCCATGCCGCCTTTATGGCACCACCGCGCGGCCCCGTCGATCATGGCTGGCAGGGCTTGCCCCGACGTGGGCCTCGCCGCGCGCCAGGGCCAGTTGCTCCTGGCGGTAGCGTTCGCGGCTGGAAGCGCGCTGGGCCTCGCTGCGTTCGCCATGGCACGCCGGGCAGCTCACGCCCGGTTCGTAGAGCGCGGATGCGCGCTCCGTCTCGCCCAGCGGACGACGGCAGGCGCGGCACAGGGTGTGGGTGCCAGCGGCAAGCCCGTGCCCGACCGCCACGCGCTCGTCGAAGACAAAGCATTCTCCCTGCCACAGGCTCTGCTGCTCGGGCACGGTTTCGAGGTATCTGAGAATGCCACCCTTGAGGTGAAAAACCTCCTCCACCCCTTCCTGCTTCAGGAAGGCGGTCGACTTCTCGCAGCGGATGCCGCCGGTGCAGAACATCGCGACTTTCGGCGCCCTGCCCTCGCCCAGCAGCCGGGCGCGATTATCCCGGAACCACTGCGGGAACTCGCGGAACGAGGTCGTCCCCGGATCGAGCGCACCGGCGAAAGTACCGATCGCCACCTCGTAGTCGTTGCGGGTATCGATCACGATCGTATCCGGATCGGCAATCAGCGCGTTCCACTCGCCCGGCTCGACATAGGTTCCCACGCTCGCCCGGGGGTCGATCCCCGTCTCGCCCATCGTCACGATCTCGCGCTTCAGCCGCACCTTCAGCCGATGGAACGGCATCGCCGCCGCGCTGGAGAACTTGACGTCGAGGTCGGCGCAATCGGGCAGCGCGCGGATATGGCCCAGCACCCGGTCAATTCCCGCCGCAGGCCCCGCAATCGTGCCGTTGATGCCCTCTGCCGCAAGCAGCAGAGTGCCGCGCACGCCATTGTCCCGGCACACCTGTTCCAGTGGAGCGCGCAGGCTCGCGCAGTCGTCGAAGCGAGCAAAACGGTAGAGCGCGGCGACGCGCACCCCGGTGGGATCATCCTTGCTGGTCGAATTCATCCCGGCCCCATAGAACCAAGCGCCCGCCGCGTCAGCCCGGGTTGCGCAGGGGGACGGGGCGAACGGCACCGTCAGAGCAGCAGGCCAGTTCCCGCACCATCAGGAAGCCACGGCTGGAGCAATGACCGATGCAATCATCCCCGTACCTTGGGATGAGCGCCGCAAAGTCAGGCCAAGATTGTACAATTCGGCGATCTCGCGGGCAATCGCCAGACCCAGCCCATTGCCTGGCCGCGTCGGGTCGAGCCTGGTCCCGACCTCGAAAGCCAATTCAATCTGGTCTTCGGCGATGCCGGGACCGTCGTCGTGGATTCGCACTTCGGTCCCGGACGGGCCGGTCACTATCGCGATTCCCACCTTCGATCTTCCCCACTTGCAGGCATTATCGAGGAGGATGGACAACAGCTCGGTCAGGTCGACCGGATCGATTGGCAGGATCGCCTGACCATCGCATCGGTCATCGATGCCGATTTCGATGTCCGGATATAGCCGCCGCAAGGCCGCGGCCACCGAAGCGATGACCATCGCGACATTGCTCGTCACACCGGGCATCTGGGGTGAACTTGCGGTCCGCGCCCGGGCCAGTTGGTATTCGATCTGCGAGGCCATGCGGCGCACCTGTTCGAGCAGCACTTCGCCCGAACCGGCGGCCGCTCCCCGCACGATCAGCTGTTCGGCCTCGTCGGCAATGACGGCCAGCGGAGTGCGCAGGGCGTGGGCCAGATTGCCGGCCTGGGCCCGGGCAAGCGCGGTGGACTTGCTGGTGTGATCGATGAAGGAATTGAGATCCTCGGCGAGGGGGTGGATCTCGCTGGGGAACGGTCCCCTCAGCCGGTCATCGCTGCCGGACCGCAACCTGGCCATGGCCCTGCGCAGATGGTCCAGCGGCGCCAGCCCAAAGGTCAACAGGGCATAGCCCGTTGCCAGCATGGCCACGGTCAGGCCGGCCAGCCAGGCCAGCAGCTGCTTACGGAAGCGGCTCGTCACCACGTCGAGATGCCTCTGGTCGGTGGCGATGGCGAAATGGACCTGGCGGCCTTCAGCGGCGGGGCGGGCGAAGCCGTAGACGATCGTCGGTCCGGTCGGCCCCGGCGCTCCACCGTGCCTGATCTGCGGCGCGGAAGCGAAGCTGGCGTCCAGATCGCCTGTCTTCAGAGAGGGGGATCGCAGGACATTGCTGCCATCCAGCCGGACCTGCCAGTAATAGCCCGACAGCGGCTCCAGATAGCGCGGATCGGACAACGGACGGACCATTTCCGCGCTGCCGTCCGCGCCGATCCTCACCAGTCCGGCCAGTTCGCGGACATGGACGTTCAGTTCATCATGGAACTGCTGCTCGACATGGCGGGTGAACAGGCGGTCAGCCGAAATGGCGATGCCGCCGATCCCCAGCGCGATCCACAGCAGCAGCAGGCCCAGCACCCGCAGCCGCAGGCTGCGCCAATGCCAGCGCCGGGGCGGCGGAGTCATCATGGGTTGGCGCCAAAGCGGTAACCAAGGCCGCGCAGGGTCGTGATCCGGCGCGAGCCGATCTTGCGGCGCAGGCGCGAAATCAGCACTTCCACCGCGTTCAGTTCGCGCGTGTCATCCTGGCTGTAGAGCTGCTCGACAATCTCGTTCTGCGACATGACCTGGCCCGGGCGGCGCAGGAACACTTCCAGCAGGCGATATTCCTGCCGGCTGAGATCGACCGGCTGTCCATCGCATTTCACGCAGCGGGTCGCCGGATCGAGGGTGACGCCGTCATGTTCGAGCACCGGCTGGCGCTGCCCTGCCGGGCGGCGCAGCAGGGCGTGCAGGCGGGCGAGCAGTTCCTCGAAGCGGACCGGCTTGACCACGAAGTCGTCCGCTCCGGCGTTGAGGCCTTCCACCTTTTCCTGCCAGCTGCCCCGCGCGGTCAGGATCAGGACCGGACAATCGACCTGGCGCTGGCGCCACCGCCGCACCAGATCAATTCCGCTGCCGTCGGGCAGGCCCAGGTCGAGAATGATCGCCGCCACGTGCTGAAGATCGTGCCAATGTTCGGCCTCACGCCGGCTGCGGGCAACGTCCACTGCCATTCCGGCGCCGCGCAGCCGTTCGCTCAGCCGCGCAGCCAGTTGCAAGTCGTCTTCAACCACCAGCAAGCGCATCGTGGCCCACCCTCCCGGCCTTACCCGGCCAAGCTAACCCTTAGTCACGCGAAGGCCAAGCATTCGCGCGTTCGCAAAGCTCAGCGCAGCGAAGTGCGCTCCGCGACCGGATCGCCGGCCTGGTCCGGGCTGCCGGTCCAGGCATAGCCGGCCAGACCCGCCAGGATCATCGCCGCGATCACTTCCAGGGCAAGCCGCGAACACCGGCCCGACAGGATCAGTCCACCAAGGGTCAGCGCCGCCAGCGCGAGGGCGACGATCCAGCCGCTCATGCCGCCCGCCTCCGCAGTCGCCGCGATACCAGCCACCCGCCGCCAGCCAGCGCCAGCAGCGGCACCAGCCACAGCGGCGCGGTCTCGCCCTTGACCTCCGGCCTGAAGCTCACCCAGTCGCCATACTTGCCGACCAGCATGGCCCGGACCTGCTCGGGCGAATCCCCGGCGGCGATCCGTTCGCGCACCAGCCGCCGCATGTCGCCCGCCAGCCCGGCATTGCTGCCCGAGATCGGCTGGCCTTGACAGACCACGCAGCGCAGCGAATCCATGAGCTCGAGCGCCTGCTTCTCCTGCGCCGGGTCGGGCAGCGAGACGTCGGCATAATCCTGCGCCGCCAGCGGAGCGGCAACGAGCATCAGGGCCAGCAGGGCACCGCGCATCCTCATGGTTTCACTCCCAGCATGGCGAGCAGCTTGGGCATGTCCGCCTCGGTCACCACACCGATGTGCTGATAGACGATCCGGCCCTGGCCATCGATGACGAAGGTCTCGGGCACGCCCGCCGATCCGAACGCGATCTGCGCGCGTCCCCGGTCATCCAGCCCGATCCGCGCATAGGGGTTGCCGTTGCGATCCAGGAAGTCGCGCAGGGCATCCGGGCTGTCATGGATCGCCACCCCGTTCACTTCGGCCCCGGCGGCCTGAAGCCTCAGCAGCATCGGGATTTCCTGCACGCAGGGTACGCACCAGCTGGCGAAGACATTGAGCAGCCGCGGCTTGCCATCGCGGAAGTCCGCGCTGGACAGTCCCGGCTGTTCGGCAAAGGCGGCGGGTGCGACGAATTCAGGCAAGGGTTTGCCGACCACCTGCGAGGCGATGATCCGGTCGCCGGGATTGCGCAGCCCCGCGTAGAAGGCGATGAACAGGCCCACCACCAGCGCGAACGGGAGCCAGAGCAGCCACTTGCGGGTCATGGCCGCGCATCCTGCACCGCTGCCGCCCGCGCAGGTCGCTGCCACGGGACCAGGCCACCCCACAGGTCACGCTGGACCCGCCCCAGCAGCGAAAGGACGCCGCCCAGCGCGATCATCGCGCCGCCCAGCCAGATTAAAGTCACGAAGGGCTTCCACCACATCCGGATCAGGAACCGCGATTCCTCGGTGGGCTCGCCCACGGTCAGGTACAGCTGCCCGTTCCAGAAGGTGGAGATGGCGGCCTGGTTGGTGGTCATTTCGGGATCGGTGAAGGCATGGAGCTGCGGGGTCATGGTGAAGGGTTCGCCTGCACTGTCCTTGCGAACGGCGAGCACGGCCTCGAAGATCTGGTAGTTGGGGCCGGGCCGTTCGCGCACCCCCAGCAGGGTGACCTCGAACGGGCCGATCGGGCGGGTTTCGTTGGCGGACATGGCGACCATGCTTTCGCGCGTGAACGCGCTGTCGCAGGCCATGCCGGCCACGCTGACCGCACAGCCAAGATGGGCGATGACCATGCCCCAGGTGAACAGCGGAGTGCGCTTCAGGTTGCGTCGCCACAGCGGGGCGATGCTCGCCGCTGCGAGGACCGCCGCCGCCACCAGCCCCAGCAGCGGCAGCACGCCGATACGGCCGCCGAACGCCGCCAGCAGCACCAGCGCGGCGGAGCCGGCCAGCAGCGCCGGGGCAATCCGCTCCAGCACCGCGCGCGGGCGATCGCTGCGCCAGCGCAGCAGCGGTCCCGCCGCCATCAGCAGCATCAGGACCAGCGCCAGAGGCCCCGCCACCGCGTTGTAATAGGGCGCCCCGACCGAGATCTTGGCGCCGGTCGCGGCCTCGAGGATCAGGGGATAGAGCGTGCCGGCCATGACCACCACCAGGATCACGGTCAGCAGCAGGTTGTTGATCACCAGGCTCGCCTCGCGGCTGATCAGGTCGAAGCGGTTCCCTTCGGCCACGGTTCCGACGCGCGTGGCGAACAGGGCCAGCGCGCCGCCGATGTAGATCGCCAGCAGCGCGAGGATGAAGATGCCGCGCTCAGGATCCACCGCAAAGCTGTGCACGCTGGTGAGGATGCCGGAGCGGACCAGGAAGGTCCCGACCATCGACATCGAGAAGGCCAGCACCGATAGCATGATCGTCCAGGCCCGCAGCCCGTCGCGGGTGGCGAGGACGGTCACTGAATGAAGCAGCGCGGTCGCCGCCAGCCACGGCATCAGGCTGGCGTTCTCCACCGGGTCCCAGAACCACCAGCCGCCCCAGCCAAGCGTGTAGTAAGCCCAGTATGACCCGGCGGTGATGCCCACGGTCAGGAACACCCACGCACCCAGGATCCAGGGCCGCATGGCCCGGGCGAATTCCGGTCCGACATTGCGGGTCAGCAGCGCTCCCACCGCGAACGAGAAGGCCGCCGACATGCCGACATAGCCGACGTAGAGCGTCGGCGGGTGGAAGGCGAGGCCCGGGTCCTGCAGCAGGGGATTGAGCCCCGCGCCCTCCGCCACGCCGGTGATCCGCGCGAAGGGATTGGAAGCGAACAGCAGGAAGGCATAGAACCCCAGCGCGATCGCCGCCTGGGCAGCCAGCGTCGCGATCCGGGTATCGGCGCGCAGCTTGCGCTCGAACAGGGCAATCGTCGCACCCGCCAGGCCCAGGATCGTCACCCACAGCAGCATCGAGCCTTCGTGGTTCCCCCAAGCGCCCGCCACCTTGTAGATCATCGGCTTGGCCGAATGGCTGTTCGCCGCGACCAGCAGCACCGACATGTCGGACCGCACGAAGACCGCGATCAGGCAGGCGAAGGCCACCGCGCACAGCGCCGCCTGCGCCACGGCCACGGGCGCGATCGCCCCTGCCATCGCTTGCTGGGCGTTCCGCAGCGCCAGCGCGCCCAGCACCAGCTGGGCCAGCGCCAGCGCCGCCGCCAGCCACAGCGCGGCCATCCCCGCCTCGGCAATCATCTCGAACCCTTCCTCATCGCCCGGCGCCTAGAAATCCAGCCGGTAGCCGGCGCTCAGCACCCAGCCCGACTCCTTGACGTGATCGTAGGCAACGCCGTTGTAGATCTTCTGCCGGGCGAAGTTGCCCCCGAATTCGATCTCGATCTCGGAATGCTTGATCGGATAATAGTTGATCCGCAAGGTCGGCTGGATCTGCTTGTAGGTGGCGGGGTTCACCCCCTTGCCATCACGGAAGCCATAGCGCAGCCGCGGGCTGAGCCGCAGCTTGCCGCTGATCGGCAGGCGGGCGTTGAAGTCCGCGGTGTAGATCCGGGCATTGGAAGTGTCCGCATAGCGGCCTGACAGGATGTAGATGTCATTGGCCATCAGCAGGTCCGACCCGGTCAGCTGCAGGCCGTAGAAGTATTCCTTGCCGATTGCAGGCAGTGCGCCGACCACCGGGGTCCCGGCGGTGGCCGGAGTGCCCGGGGTGCCGCCGGTGTCGGTCAGCGAGAAGTCCGCGCTCATCTGCAGCTTGCTCGACAGCGCCCGCGAATAGGTCAGCGTCAGCGACTTCGATACCAGCGTGCGATCCCGCGCCAGCTGGTAGATCTGCTCGTCGGTGAAGAACGGGCGCAGTCCCCTGAGGTCCTTGAAGGCGACATTGTTGATCGTGTCGAACTGGCCAATCAGCGCATTGGTCGTGGTCAGCAGCGGCGAGCGGCGATAATCGGCTGTGGCCGAAAAGTTCGCCCCGTCCGGAAAGTTGTAGTTGAAGGTCAGCAGCGCCAGGTTGATCGTCGAATACTTCACATCGTAGTCGAGGATTGCATAGGCGTTGAACCGCTTCTGGAGCAGGCGCGCCTCCAGACCGACCGACTGGCGATCGGTGAAACCGCCCCGCGCGCGCTGGTCGAACCAGTAGAGCGTCGTCTGGAGCGGGCTGCGCTTGTTGCCGACATCGACGCTGAGCCCATAGAACGGCCGCTCCTTGAGGACGTGGAGCTGGCGCGAGGAGAGCACCGGATAGCCCGCCACCGCGTTGAACCGCAGCTTGGGGTTCGCCTGCCAGCCCAGCAGCGCGCCGTCGAAGCGGCCCAGCACACCGGCGCTGTTGCGGGTCTGCCGACCCACCCGCACACTGCCGCCGAGGTCGCTGTCGGCATAATCGAGGTAGAGCGCGGTCAGGGCCCCGATCCCGCCGCCCGGGCGCGAGCTGTAGGTCCGCACTTCCGTGCCGTTGTTGACCGTGGTGACCGAGGTGCTGGTGCCAAAGTTCTTGGTGTAGCTGCCCGCCGCGCGCAGCTGGATCTGGCGCCGATCATCGCCGCCGATGATGGTCACGTCGCCGCTGTTGAGCAGCTGGTTGACGTTGACCGAATTGTCGACCTCGGCCCCCAGCGTCGAACTGGTCGTCAGGGTGCTGGTCCGGCCCTGGTCGCGGAAATAGAACTGCGAGACGCTGCCGCGCACGTCCCAGTTCCAACCCTTCCCTTCCCGCAGCCCGCCCGAGGCCGGTCGGAGCGTCTCGGTCGGGGTCGGCGCGGCGGCTTCCAGCGCGGCCAGCCGCTGGCGGACGCGCTCCGCCCCCTCGCTGCCGGGGTAGCGGCGCAGGTATTCCTGATACTGCGCCCTCGCGTGGGCGAGCTGTCCCTTGCGCTCGCGCGTCAGGCCCAGCAGCTCGATCGCGCGCGCGGTGTTGGGATTTTCCGGCAGGGCGGCGGCGCTGCCCAGCAGCTCAACCGCCCGGTCGAGCGCGCCATCGCGGATCGCGTTCTCCGCTTCGCCGATCAGCCTCGCGCTGCGCGCCGCATCGGCCTCGCCCGCCGGCGGCTGTTCCCCGGCTGCCACTGCGCCCGGAAGCGCGCAGCCCGTGCTGCCCGGCTGGGTAACCCGGATCGCGACCGACTGCGGTTCGGTTCCGGCGCTGACCTCGAACTGGCGATCCTCGGTGAAGAACAGCGAAAGCACCGGCCCGCCAGCGCTGTCACCTTCGTATTCGATCGCGCGCAGTTCGGGGACGTCCTTCGGCGGGCGCAGCGAATCGCGCCCCTTGGCGTTGAACGCCGGATCAAGTGGCAGCAGCCGGATGTGCAGTTCTCGCCCCTGCGCCGGGAACGAACTCAGCACCTGCACCCGCAGGTTGAGGTTCACGGTGACCACCGCGCACTGGCTGCCGGGATCGGCCCGGACATCGGACAGCGCCCGATCCCCCACGACCTGCCCGAAGGCCGGCTCCGGCAGGCTGAGTCCCGAGGCTAGCGAGGCCGCGACGGCGATGGCGGCGGCGCTGGCTGAAGTGGCGCGGTTGATGGACACGTTGATTCCCCTGTGGATGTCTTGACCTAAGTGTCCCAGTTCCGGGTGTTGTGGCAGTCGCCGCAGTCCTGGGTGGTACGCGGGTGTTCGTTGTTCGGCTTGCCGCGGGCGATGATGCCGTTGTGGCAACTGGCGCAGGTGCCGGTCACGTCATTGTGGTTCATCTGCGCAATCGGCGACCAGGCGCTGGTGCGGTGGCAGTCCTCGCACAGGTTGTTGGTGCCGGGGTGGTTTACGCTCTTGCCCGAAGCGTTGGTGCCATTGTGACAGCTGGAGCAGCGCGAGGAGATTCCCGAATGGCTGAAGGTTGCGGGCGTCCAGGCGAGCGTCTTGTGGCAGGTGCCGCAATCGCTGGTCGTGGTGATGTGCGTGGCATTCTTGCCGCTCGCGGTCGTGCCGTTGTGGCAGCTGGCGCAGGTGCCGCTGACCTGGCTGTGATCCATCGTTACCCGCGACCATGACGTGGTCACGTGGCAGAAGTCGCAGCTGTCGGTGCTGCGGATGTGGGTCGCCGTCTTCCCGGGCGCCGAAGTGCCATTGTGGCAGCTGGCGCAGGTTCCGTTGGCGTCGGCATGGCTGAACGTGCGCAGCGGCGACCAGGCAGACGTCGCGTGGCAGTTGTCGCAGGTGTTGCTGGTCGAAAGATGGGTCGCGTTCTTGCCCGTGGCGCTGGTTCCGTTGTGGCAGGAATAGCATGACCCGGTGACGTTGCTGTGGCTGAAGTTTGCTGGGCTCCATGCCGAAGTGCGGTGGCAGGTGTCGCATTCGGACGTAGTCGCGATGTGCGTTGGCGTCTTGCCCTCGGCCCTGGTCCCGTTGTGGCAGCTCGAGCAGGTGCCGTTGGCGTCCGTATGGCTGAAGGTCCGCACCGGCGACCAGGCGGTGGTGGTGTGGCAGTTCTCGCAGGCGGTGCTGGTCGAGAGGTGCGTGGCCGACTTGCCAGTCGCATTGGTGCCGTTGTGGCAGCTAGCGCAGGTGCCGGAAACGCTGGCATGGCTAAACGTCGCTGGCGTCCAGCCGCTGGTCTTGTGGCAGGTGCTGCACTCGGCCGTGGTCGGGATGTGCGTCGCCGTCTTGCCTTCCGCCTTCGTCCCGTTGTGGCAGCTGGAGCAGGTGCCGTTGGCATCGGCATGGCTGAAGGTCCGCACTGGTGACCAGGCGGTGGTGGTGTGGCAGTTCTCGCAGGCGGTGCTGGTCGAGAGGTGCGTGGCCGACTTGCCAGTCGCATTGGTGCCGTTGTGGCAGCTGGCGCAGGTTCCGGACACGCTCGCATGGCTGAAGGTGGCTGGCGTCCAGCCGCTGGTCTTGTGGCAGGTGCTGCACTCGGCCGTGGTCGGGATGTGCGTCGCCGTCTTGCCTTCCGCCTTCGTCCCGTTGTGGCAACTGGAGCAGGTGCCGTTGGCATCGGCATGGCTGAAGGTCCGCACTGGTGACCAGGCGGTGGTGGTGTGGCAGTTCTCGCAGGCGGTGCTGGTCGAGAGGTGCGTGGCCGACTTGCCAGTCGCATTGATGCCGTTGTGGCAGCTGGCGCAGGTGCCGGAAACGCTCGCGTGACTGAACGTCGCGGGCGTCCAGCCGCTGGTCTTATGGCAGGTGCTGCATTCCGCC
>JAYRMP010000017.1:0-42431 GCA_041912655.1 Novosphingobium sp.
CGAGACACGGCAGCGCCACCGTGTCTCGACAAGCTCGACACGAACGGAGAGGGGTTTTCAGGACTGGGGAGTCTCGATCGGCGCCTCAGCCGCTGCGCCCGCTTCCACCGCCTGTGCCTCGCGCCGCTCGCCCAGCCACATCACCAGCAGCGAGCCTTCGAACAGCAGCCACAGCGGCACCAGCAGCAGGATCTGGCTGAGCAGGTCGGGCGGGGTCACCACCGCCGCGATCCCCGTCAGGATCACGATCACGTAGCGGCGCATCCCGATCAGCTGCACCCGGCTGACGATCCCCGCGCGGTTCAGCAGCAGCAGCAGCACCGGCAGCAGGAAGCTGATCCCGAAGGCCAGGATGAACTGCATGACGAGGCCCAGGTAATCCCCGGCCGCCGGCAGCGCCTCGATATTGAGCCCGCCCTTCTCGCCCTGGAAGCCCAGCATCCACTTGAACGCGGTGGGCATCACCACGAAGTAGGCCATCGAGGCCCCCAGGGTGAAAAGCACCGGCGTCGCCACCAGGAACGGCAGGAAGGCCTTCTTCTCCTTGGCGTAGAGCCCCGGCGCGATGAAGGCCCACATCTGGTTGGCGATCACCGGGAAGCTGACGAAGAAGGCGGCGAACAGCGCGACCTTCAGTTCGACGAAGAAGGCTTCGTAAAGCTTGGTGTAGACCAGCTTGCCCTGCCCCGGCGGAAACGCCTCGGTCAGCGGGCGGATCAGGAAGCCGAAGATGTCGCTGGCGAAGTAGAGGCAGACGCAAAATGCAACGATGAGGGCCAGGATCGCGCGGAGCAGCCGGGTGCGCAGTTCGATCAGGTGATCGAGCAGCGGGGCCTGGGTTTCATCGATGTCGTGGACCTTGAAGACCATCACGGGGCCTTCGGCGCGGCGAGCGGCAATTCCGGGGCGGACTGGGCCGGTTCGGGACCGTCAGGTTCCGCTGTGTGCCCGTCGTTGCCGTGGTTCAGACCGGGGTCGGGACCGATCAGCGCGGCCTCGGCAGAGGCGGGATTCGGGGCCGGATTGGGGTGCTGGGCCATGATCGCGGCGTTCTGTTCACGCCACTGCTTTTCCATTTCCTGCAGCTCCGCCTCGCGGATCATGTTCTCCACCCCGGCGCGGAAATGCCCGGAAACCCGCCGGACTTTGGCGATCCAGCGCCCCGCAGTGCGCAACGCGCGCGGCAGGTCCTTCGGCCCGATCACGACGATCGCGATGATCGCCGTGAACAGCATTTCGTCCCAGCCGATATCGAACATGGCGCTTGCCCCTGAGCGGGCGGATTACTTGGGATTCGCCGCCGAGGGATCGACCGGGGTCTCGCCGTTCAGGGTCGCCTGCGGCGGGGTCTGGGCAACTGGCGGAGCGGCGGGGATCTGGGCCGGCGGAGCGGGCGGCTGGGGCTGGCTCTCATCGGCCATGCCCTGCTTGAAGCTTTTGATTCCCTTGCCGAAATCACCCATGAATTCGGAAATCCGGCCGCGGCCGAACAGGATCAGCACCACGATCGCGAAGAAGATCAGGTGGGCGGGGGACAGACCGAACATCAGCGTAACTCCAGAATTTGGCATGCGCCAGAAGCGCCGGGACCCTGGCGCGCTCCCCCTGCCTGACCGCCCATTTAGGGGGTTTCGCCGTCGCTTTCCAGTGCGTCCGGCGGATTTTCGCTGTCTTCCGCCGCATCCCCGCCGCCATCAAGCGCCGAAGCCAGCGCATCCTCGACCGGATCGAGCAGCCCGGCGGCGCGCAGTTCCTCGATCCCCGGCAGATCGCGGCGGCTTTCGAGCCCGAAATGGGTGAGGAAATCCGGCGTCGTCGCATAGATCACCGGCCGACCCGGCACCTCGCGCCGCCCGACGATCCGCACCCAGCCCGCCTCCATCAGCACGTCGAGCGTGCCCTTGGCGGTCTGCACCCCGCGGATCGCCTCGATCTCCGCGCGGCTGACCGGCTCGTGATAGGCGACGATCGCCAGCACCTCGGTCGCGGCGCGCGACAGGCGGCGGGATTCCTCGCGTTCGCGGCGGAGCAGATGGGCGAGGTCAGGCGCGGTCTGGAAGTGCCAGAGCTTGCCGCGCTGGACCAGCTGCACTCCGCGCCCTTCGTAATGCGCAGCCAGTTCCTCCAGCGCTTCGCCGACCTTTGCCCCGCCGAGATGGAGCGAAATCTCCTCTGCGCTGATCGGCGCTTCGGCCGCGAACAGCGTCGCCTCGACCGCGCGGACGAGGTCGTCGGGAGCGCTCACCCCGCGATCCCCTTCAGCATCAGCGGGCCGAACACCTCTTCCTGCGCCAGTTCCGCCTTGCCAAGCCGCGCCAGTTCCAGCGCGGCGACGAAGCTGGAGGCGAGCGCCGAGCGGCGCAGGCGCGGATCGGCATGGGGCGGCAGGAAATCGCGCAGTTCCATCCAGTCGAGATTGATGCCGAGCAGCGAGGAAACCCGCGCCAGCGCCGAATCCAGCGTCATCACCATCCGGTCCCGAACCATGTGGACCACCGGCTGGGTCCGCGCCTTGACCTGGCCATAGGCCTGGACCAGCGCGAACCAGTCGCACTGCCACTTGTGCTTGCGATCGACCCTGAGCCCTTCCGGCGCGCCGCGCAGGAACACGTCGCGCCCCAGCCGGTCGCGCGCCATCAGCCGTGCGGCGGCATCGCGCATCGCCGCGAGCCGCTGGAGCCTGAGGTGCAGGCGCAGCGCCAGCTCCTCGGGGCTGGGATCGGGCTGTTCCTCACGCGGCAGCAGCAGCGCGGACTTGAGGTAGGCCAGCCAGGCCGCCATCACCAGGTAATCCGCCGCCAGTTCCAGCCGCAGCGCCTCGGCCCGCTCGATATAGGTCAGGTACTGGTCGACCAGTTCGAGGATGGAAATGCGCCGCAGGTCGACCTTCTGCCGCCGCGCGAGGTCGAGCAGCAGGTCGAGCGGACCTTCCCAGCCATCAAGCTCCAGATAGAGCGCCGCGTCCTCGCTCGCGGCGGCGGCGGGACCGTCCCAGTCGTCGGCAGGCAGGCTCAGCGCCGGGCTGTCGACTTCCGGCGTCATGCCTGCTCCACCAGCGCCAGCAGCGCATCGCGCCGGGCGATCAGTTCCGCCTGCTCACCGCTGGTCCCATCGAGCCGGGTGACCGCGAGCGCGCGATCCAGCCGCGCTGCGGTTTCAGCCGACATTGCCCCTGCCCGTTCGCAGATCCCAGTCATGTCGTCCAGCTTCGCCCAGCAGTTGAGCGCGATGTCGCAGCCCGCCGCCAGCGCCCGCTCGGCGCGTTCGGGCACGCTGCCTTCCAGCGCCTCCATGTCGAGATCGTCGGTCAGCAGCAGACCGGAAAAGCCGATCCGCCGCCGGATGATCTCACCGATGACATAGGGTGACTGGGTGGCCGGATGGTGAGCGTCCCACGCGGTGAAGCGGATGTGTCCGGTCATCGCCATCGGCGCGTCGTGCAGCGCGCGGAACGGGGCGATGTCCGTTTCAAGCTCCGCCTCGCTGGCGGTGACGGTGGGTAGCTCCTTGTGACTGTCCGCTCCGGCGCGGCCGTGGCCCGGCATGTGCTTGATCGTGCCGCAAATTCCCGCGCGGGCGAGGCCATCCAGCACCGCACGGCCAATCGCTGCGACGCGCAGCGGTTCGAACCCATAGGCGCGGTCGCCGATCACGTCGTGCGCGCCCGGCTGGCGGACATCGAGCACCGGGGCGTGAGTGCAGGTGATCCCTACCTCGGTCAGGTCGTGGCCCATCGCCTCGGCATTGGCACGGGCGGCCTCGATCGCGCTGGCGGGGGCAATCTCATACAGCGCGTCAAATGCCGCACCCGATGGCCAAGCCGCCCAGACCGGCGGCTTCATCCGCGCGACGCGCCCGCCTTCCTGATCGATGGTGATCAGCAGCGCATCGCGCCCGTGGATGGTGCGCAGATCGTCGGTCAGCGCGCGCAGCTGGAAGCGGCTTTCGACGTTGCGGCCGAACAGGATGTAGCCCGCCGGATCGGCCTCGCGGAAGAAGGCGCGTTCGTCGGCGCTCAGGCTGGTTCCGGAAAGGCCGAAGATCGCGGGAGTCATGGTGCCCGGAAGGTCGCAGGAAGGTGCCCGCAGCGCAAGCGCGCGCGCACCTTCGCGTGTGGATTACGCCCTACTTGACCTGGCAGGCGATGCCCGCGGACTTGAGCTTGCCGCACAGCGCCTGCGCGCCCGCCGCATCCCCGGCAACGGCCTGAAGGCGATAGACCTTGCCGATGTCGGCGCTGCCCTCGATCACGCGGTGCGATACGCCGGACAGCGCGCCGTTCGACTGGCCGACCAGCTTGGTCCAGCCCGCTTCGGCAGCAGCCTTGGACGAGAACGCGCCAACCTGCACACCCACTCCGCCAGCCGCGAGGACGGGAGCCGCCGCAGTCTGGGTGGCCGCCGCGCTGGGCTTGGCGGCAGGCGTTGCGGACGGACTGGGAACCGGCGCGCCCCCCGGCGTTTCGCCGCCCAGCTGGGCCGGGCGGTTTTGCCCTTCGGACACCGCGAAGCTGGAATCCCCCGTACCATCGAAAGTCTTGCCGCCCGGGTCCTTGGGGGCTTCCTTGTAGGGCTGCGCGGGGGCTTCGATGGTGCTGCCATCGGCGACCAGCGCCGGATCGGGGGCACGGTGGGTTGCCCACCAGATCCCGCCCACGATAGCGCCCAGCAGGACAAGACCCAACGCCAACAGGGCGAACAGCCGGCCCGTGCCGGAATCCTCCTCGTCCTCGTAGTCGTCTTCGGCGCTTTCCAGCCAGGGCAGGCGCTCACCCTGATCGTCGGCGAGGGCAAGCTGATCGGTTTCGAGCGGCTGCTGATCGCCGCCGTCATCCCAGTCCTGCTGGTTGTCTTCGCCTTCGATCCGCTCGTCGCCCGCCATGGTCACATTTCCTCCACCGCCTCGACCCCCAGCAGGGCGAGGCCATTGCGGACAAGTTGCCCGATTTGCGTGGCAAGATAAAGCCTTGCGCCGGTCAGTCTGCCATCTTGTGCCACGATGAAGCGCTTTTCCGGGCGGTCGTTGCCGACGTTCCAGTAACCATGGAACGCGGCGGCAAGGTCATAGAGGAAGAAGGCGACGCGGTGCGGTTCGCGCGCGGCAGCGGCGGCCTCCACCAGCCGCGGGAACTGCGCCGCGAGCCGGATCAGGGCCAGTTCCTCTTCGCCGAGCATGTCCAGCGCCTCTGCCGAAGGGGCAAAGCCTTCCGCCGCGCCCTTGCGCAGGGTCGAGCAGATCCGCGCATGGGCGTACTGCACGTAGAACACCGGGTTGTCCTTCGATGCCTCGACCACCTTGGCGAAGTCGAAGTCCATCTGGGCCTCGGGCTTGCGGGTCAGCATGGTGAAGCGCACCACGTCCTTGCCCACTTCGCGCACCACATCGGCCAGCGTCACGAAAGTGCCCGCGCGCTTCGACATCTTCACCGGTTCGCCGTCGCGCAGCAACTGGACCATCTGCACCAGCTTGACCTCGAACGGCACGGTGCGCCCTTCAGCGCCGGTCAGCGCGGCAACGGCGGCCTTGATCCGCTTGACCGTGCCGGCATGATCCGCGCCCCAGATATCGACCAGCGCATCGGCAGAGGCGGCCTTCTGGAAGTGGTAGGCAAGGTCCGCGCCGAAATAGGTCCAGCTGCCGTCGCTCTTGCGGATCGGGCGGTCCTGATCGTCGCCGAACTTGGTCGAGCGGAACAGCGGCAGCTCGACCGGCTCCCAGTCTTCCGGCGTCTTGCCCTTGGGGGCTTCGAGGTGGCCATCATAGACCAAGTCGTGCGCGCGCAGCATCGCTTCGGCCTCTTCCGGCTTGCCGGCGGCCTGAAGCTCGGCCTCGGAAGAGAACACGTCGTGGCGGATGCCCAGCAGCGCGAGGTCTTCGCGGATCATCGCCATCATGTCCGCCACCGCTTCGGTGCGGAACAGGTCGAGCCATTCGCTGTCGGGCGCATCAACGAACTGGCTGCCGTAATGGGTGGCAAGGCGGTGCCCGGTCGGCACCAGATAGGCGCCCGGATAAAGCCCTTCCGGAATTTCGCCGATCTCGATCCCCAGCGCTTCCTTGTAGCGCAGGTGGACCGAGCGGGCGAGGACCTGGACCTGCGCCCCTGCATCGTTGACGTAGTATTCGCGGATCACCTTGTGCCCGGCGAATTCGAGCAGGGTCGCCAGCGCGTCGCCCACCACCGCGCCCCGGCAATGGCCCATGTGCATCGGACCGGTCGGATTGGCGGAGACGTATTCGACGTTGACCGTGCTGCCCCCGCCCACGGTGGAGCGGCCATAGTCCGCCCCCAGCGCGGCGATTGCGCGCAGCTCGTCCAGCCACGCCCCGGCATCGATCCGCAGGTTGAGGAAGCCCGGCCCGGCGATCTCCACCCCGGTCACGCCCGGCACCTTGCGCAGCTGCTCCGCCAGCGCCTCGGCCAGGGCGCGCGGGTTGGTCCCGGCAGGCTTGGCCAGCACCATCGCGGCGTTGGTCGCAAGGTCGCCATGGCTGGGATCGCGCGGCGGCTCCACCGCCACGGCATTGCGGCTGAGACCGGCAGGCAACGTGCCCGCCGCCTCCAGTGCATCGAGCGCGGCGGCAACGTGCCCGGCAAAGGCGGCGTGGAGGGTCTTGGTCTGGGTCATCGGCGGGAACCTTCGGTTCGCTGATCTGCAAATGAAAGCGCCCCTACCGCCAAGGCAGGGGCGCGGCAAGGAATGCGGGCGCGCCGGGGCGCGCGGGCGTCATCGGGTGGCGTTATAGGTCAGCTGCTGCTGATCGAGCTGGAAGCCGACCAGCACTTCGAATGTGGCGCGGGCGACCGCGGCCTTGACCTCTGGCACGGCGAGCGGATCGATTGCGGCGTCGATGTCGCCGGCCTTGCGCTTGCGCGTGATGCGCTTGCGGATGTCGGCCGGAAGGGTTGCTTCGGCGCGGTCGATATAGGCGCCGCCCTGGCCGGTGGCGCTGGCGCGCTCCTGCCCGTCGGCGAAGGTCAGGGTGACATTGGCGACCCGCTTGGACACCACCGCCGTGCCGCCGCGCAGCACGGTGACGAAATAGGGCAGCGTCACAGTGCGCGCGCCGCGCGTGTCGGTGCGGCGGGCCGCGACGGTGAAGGTAACGCTGGAATAGACCTTGGGCGTGCTCGCGGCCTTCTCGCCATCGCTGCACTGGCTGCGCACGTTGGTCAGCGCGGCGACCACGTCGATGTTGTCCGCCGTGGCGCCCGCGGCGGCATTGCGGAACAGGGTGATGTCGCCGGTGTGGTCGGGGACGCCGACTGCCGGGCAGGCGCTGCGGATCGCGGTGATGCCCACACCTTCGTCGACGACGATATCGCCGGACGTCTTGCAGCCGCCCAGTGCGGCGGTGCCAGCGGCAAGAGCAACGACGGTAAGCAGGCGGGAACGAGCGGTCATGAAGGCATCCTTGCAAATCTGCTGGCACCTGCCCTAGCGGCGCGCGCGGCAAAGCGCTAGAGGCCGCTTGATGAACGCACCCTTTCCGCCATCGGGCAAGCTCCCCCTGCGGCTGCTGCTGGCCGCCCCCCGCGGCTTCTGCGCCGGCGTCGACCGCGCAATCGACATCGTCGAGCTGGCGATCAAGCGCTACGGCGCGCCGGTCTATGTCCGCCACGAGATCGTCCACAACCGCTATGTGGTCGATGCGCTGAAGGCCAAGGGCGCGATTTTCGTCGAGGAACTGGACGAAGTGCCGGACGGCGTGCCGGTGGTGTTCAGCGCCCACGGCGTGCCCAAGGCCGTCCCCGCCGCCGCCACCGAGCGCGGGCTCGACTGGCTGGACGCCACCTGCCCGCTGGTCAGCAAGGTCCACCGCCAGGCCGAGCGCCAGATCGAGGCCGGGCGGCACATCCTGTTCATCGGCCACAAGGGCCATCCCGAAGTGATCGGCACGCTGGGTCAGGTGCCGGAAGGGGCGATCACGCTGATCGAAACGGTTGCCGATGTCGCCGGCCTGGACTTCCCGGATGGCGCACCGCTTGCCTTCCTGACCCAGACCACGCTGTCGGTCGACGACACGGCGGAAGTGGTCGCCGCGCTGCGCGCCCGCTTCCCGCAGATCGTCGGGCCGAAGGCCGAGGACATCTGCTATGCCACCTCCAATCGCCAGCACGCGGTCAAGACCATCGCCCCGCAGTGCCAGCTGGTGCTGGTGATCGGGGCACCCAACAGCTCCAATTCTGTGCGGCTGGTCGAAGTGGCAGAGCGATGCGGCGCTCAGGCCCGGCTGGTCCAGCGCGGCGCCGACATCGACCCGGCGTGGTTCGAAGGGGTCGAGACCATGGGTCTCACCGCCGGGGCCTCCGCGCCCGAGGAACTGGTCCAGGAAGTGATCGACCGGATCGCGACCTTCCGCGAGGTCACGCTGGAAACCGTGGTCACAGCGGAAGAGAAGATGGTTTTCAAGCTGCCCCGGCAACTGGTCGACTGATGGCGGTCTACACTCACCTTGGCGCAGAAGACCTCGCCGAACTGATCGCCGAATTCGATGTCGGCCAACTGCGCAGCGCCAAGGGCATTGCCGAGGGCGTGTCGAACAGCAACTGGTTGATCGAGACCTCGGGCAAGGATGGTCAGGGCGCGCGGTTCATCCTGACGATGTACGAATTCCGGATCGACATCACCGAACTGCCCTATTTCCTTGGCCTGCTAGACCACCTGGCCGAGCGCGGCTGCCCGGTGCCGCGCACGATCCATGACCGTTCGGGCGCGCTCTATCGCCATCTTGGCGACAAGGCGTTGGCCCTGATCGAGTACCTGCCGGGCGTTTCGGTGAGCCATCCCACCGCCGGTCAGGCGCAGGCAGTGGGCAAGGCGCTCGCCCAGCTGCACCGCGCGGCGGCGGACTACCCCGCGACCCGCGCCAACGGGATGGACCTCGCTGAATCGCGCCGCCTTGCCGAGGCTTGCACGCCCGAGGGGCTGGCCGAGATCGATCCCACCCTGCCCGCGCTGGTCGAGCGCGAACTGGCGTCGCTGGAAGCGAACTGGCCGCAGGGCCTGCCGCGCTCCGTGATCCATGCCGACCTGTTTCCGGACAATGTCCTGATGCTGGGCGACACTGTGACCGGGCTGATCGACTTCTACTTCGCCTGCAACGACATCACCGCCTACGACATCGCGGTCACCCACACCGCCTGGTGCTTCGCCAGCGACGGCACCGGCTTCGACCGCGCCGTGTCGGACGCGCTGCTCGCCGGATACGAGGCCGAGCGACCGCTTTCCGCCGGGGAGCGCGCCGCCCTGCCCGTGCTGGCGCAGGGTGCGGCGCTGCGCTTCCTGATGTCGCGCGCCTATGATTGGCTCAACACGCCCAAGGGCGCGCTGGTGATGCCGAAGGATCCGATGGCCTTTGCCCGGCGGCTGGAATTCTATGCCGATCCGGCCAACCGCGCGGTCTTCGCCGCACCGTGAAGCGGGTCGAGATTTTCACCGATGGCGCCTGCAAAGGCAATCCCGGCCCGGGCGGCTGGGGCGCGATCCTGCGCATGGGGCACCATGAAAAGGAACTGTCCGGCGGCGAGGCGGGGACCACCAACAACCGCATGGAACTGACCGCCGCGATCCGCGCGCTTCAGGCGCTGAAGCAGCCGTGCGAGGTCCATCTCCACACCGACAGCCGCTATGTCATCGACGGGATCACCGGCTGGATCTTCGGCTGGCAGAAGAACGGGTGGAAGAACGCCGCGAAGAAGCCGGTGCTCAACGCCGACCTCTGGCAGGAGCTATTGGCGGCCACGCGCGGCCACAAGATCCAGTGGATCTGGGTGAAAGGCCACGATGGCCACCCGGAGAACGAGCGCGCAGACAAGCTGGCCAGCGACGCCGCGCTGGCGCAGCGCTGAAGGTCAGCCTTCCTTACGGATCAGGCGTCGGCGGTGGTGGTGTCGACCGTTTCGGCGGCGGGGCCGTTCTTCTTGATCGATTCGATCGCGTTCTTCGCGCTGGCCTTGCTCGAATAGCCTTCGGTCCAGAAGATCGTTTCCGAATTGTAGCAGAAGTAAGCGACGAATTCCCCGGCCTTGTTCTTCCGGATCTCGAACCGATGCGCCATCTGACAACCCTTTCCTGCTGGGATTGAATGGCGCGAGATTAATCCAAATAGCGTGATTCGCTAGGAAAATCTCCGCGGGTCATACGGCGCGGGATCGACCGCGCCGGGTGCCTCACCCAGGATCAGGCGCAGCGCCAGATCGGCGGCGGCAGGCGCGGTCTGGATGCCGAAGCCGCCCTGCCCGGCAAACCAGAAGAACCGCGGTCTCGCCGGATCGAAGCCGTAGACCGGCAGCCGGTCCGGCGCGAAGCTGCGCAGCCCGGCCCAGCGATGCTCGACCCGCTCGATCCGCCAGCCGACCACTGCCTCGAACCGGTCGATCGCCAGCGCGACGTCCAGCTCCTCAGGCGCAGCATCACAGGGCTGGCTGGGCGTCTCGTCATGCGGGCTCAGCCACAGCCGCCCGCTTTCGGGCTTGAAGTAGAACGACCCGTCGAGCCCCAGCACCAGCGGCAGGTCGGCGGGCGGCGGCGGCGCGGTGCGCAGCTGCGCCACGGTGCGGCGGTACGGCTGGATACCCAGCTGGCGAGCCCCGGCGATGGCGGCCACGCTGTCAGCCCAGGCCCCGGCGGCGTTGATCAGCAGGCCAGCGCCGACCGTGGTGCCGTCCGCAAGGGTCAGCCTCCAGCCTTCGCCCTGCGGCTCTGCCCCGGTCAACGCCGCGCGGCAGCGCAGCTCGGCGCCCTGCCGCGCGGCCTCGGCCAGCCAGTGCTGGTGCAGGCCCGCGACATCGATATCGTGGCAATCGGGTTCCCACGCTCCGTGCTGCCACTGGCCGGCAAGGCCCGGCAGGCGCTCTTCAAGCGCGGCGCGCTCCAGCGCCTCGATCCGCACCCCCAACGCGGCGAATTCGGCGACGAAGGCGTCCCGCTCTGCCCGCTCGGCACTGCGCGCCAGGGTCAGGGCACCGCGCGGAGCCAGGAAGCCATGCCGCTCGAGAAAATCGAACGAGGCCGTGGTCAGCGGCTGGACGCGCGGCCCGCCATAGCTTTCGGTCCAGAACGCGGCGGAACGGCCAGTTGCGTGGTAGCCGGGCCGGTCCTCTGCCTCGATCAGCAGCACCCGTCCGTGCGGTGCCAGACCGGCAGCCAGCGATGCCCCGGCAATTCCCGCGCCGACAATCGCGAAATCGAACGCATCGGCCATCGTTTCAGCCGCCCGCAATCCGGGTCAGGAACGCATCGGCTGCGGTCAGCGCGCGGCTGCGCACCGGATCGGCCTCGCGCAGGATCTCGTGATGAGCCTCCTTGCCGAAATGAATCAACTCGACATCGGGCAATCGCTGGACTGCGCGGGCAATGGCGCGATATCCGACCAGCTTGTCGTTGTCGGTCGCGAGGATCAGCACCGGCACCCTGACCGCCTCCAGCACCCCGCGCGCGAACAGGCCGCGCATCGAGGCATAGGCCCGCTCCACCCAGCCCCACGATCCCGGCCCCATCACCAGCTCGGGCCGCGCTTCGCGCCACCACATCTCGTCCGCATAGCGCTCCGGATCGTGGGTCAGCAGGTGCGCGCGACTTTCGGGCGGCTGGCCGGGCTTTTCGCTCCACTTCCAGGCCGGTCGCGCGGGATCGCCCAGCCCCTTCATCACCCGCGCGGCAAGGTGCATCACGCCGTCGGGCAGCGGCGAAGCGGTGAAACCCAGCATCGGCGCGGACAGCAGCAGCCCATCGGGATCGACGCGCCCTTCGGCAGCGGCGCGGAGCACAAGGTGCCCGCCCATCGAATGCCCGGCAAGCACATGCGGCCCCGGCGTCTGCGCCTTCCAATCGGCCCACAGCGCGGCCAGATCGTCCACCCAGTCGGCAAAATCGGCGACGTGGCCAGTGACCGCATCCTTGCCCAGCCGCCCCGATCCCGCCTGCCCGTGCCAGTCGGCAGCGGTGACCCGCCAGCCAGCCTGCGCCCAGTGATCAAGCGTTTCGAGGTATTTCTCGTAAAAGTCCCCGCGCCCGGGAAGGAACAGCAGCGAACCCTTCGCCTCGTCCGCCGGGACCGCCCAATCGATCCGCCGGATCTGATGCCCCGCCGGAGCGGTCCAGCGGCTTTCCTGCGCTCCTGCCGGGATGGCGCGGCGATCGAACACTGCGGTCACGAGCGTATCCCTTGGCTAATTCCCGCTTCGTGGGGGTGGTTACTTTTTGGTAAGTCCTGCCCCTTAGACATGCCTCCTGAACCAGGGGGCAAACGATGCCGGACGTCGATTTCCGTTACATTCTGCTTGGGGGCTTGGCAATCGCACTGCTGATTGCGGCCTTCACCGATATCCGTCGGCGCCAGATCGACAATTGGCTGAACATCGGCATCGCGCTGAGCGCGCCGCTGTTCTGGTGGGCCAGCGGGCTTTCGCTGTGGCCGGGCGTGGCCTGGCAGCTGGGCATAGCCGTTATCACCTTTGCCGTCACCGCCGGCCTGTTCGCGCTCCGCGCGATGGGCGGTGGCGACGTCAAGCTGCTGACCGCGCTGGCCCTGTGGATCCAACCGGAATGGTTCCTGCGCCTGATCGTGGTCATGGCCATCGCCGGCGGCGTCCTGACGCTGGTCCTGGCGGCCTGGCACCACTTGCGCCGCCAGCGCGAGCGGCTGGCGGTGCCCTATGGCGTCGCCATTTCCGGCGCGGGTCTGTGGGTGCTCGCTGCACAATATCTGCCGCAATTCAGTCACGGAGCCGTCGCCGGCTGATCCCGGTGAACCGGATTTTAACCAGTTTGCCCGAAGAGAGGTTTTGATCTTCGGGGTTTTTCTAGGGGGCTTGCATAGCCATGGATAAGAAGAAGCTGATGCTGCTGCTTGGCGCACTGGTCATTGCGATCGGTACCGCCATGGCTGCCCGTAGCCTGTTCATGGGCGCCGCCGCGCCCAAGGTGGAGGCCGCGCAGGCCCAGGTGCCCAAGGGGCCGAAGGTGCTGGTCGCCCAGCGCGCGCTGCCCGTCGGCACGATCATCACGCAGGATTCGATCTCGTTCCAGCTGTGGCCCAAGGAAATGGTCCAGGACGCCTACTTCATCGACGGCGAAGCCGACATGAACAAGCTGCTGGGCACCGTGGTGCGCTATCCGATCACCGCCGGCCAGCCGGTTACCCAGGGCGCGCTCGTCTCGCCGGGCGACCGGGGCTTCCTGGCGGCAGCGCTTGGCCCGGGCATGCGCGCGATCACCATTCCGGTGTCGGCCAAGACCGGCGTCGGCGGCTTCGTCTTCCCGGGCGACCATGTCGACCTGATGCTGACCCAGACTGTGCGCGGTGACGATGGCGACAGCCTGAAGGCCACCGAAACCTTCCTGCGCAACCTGCGCGTGCTCGCCACCGACCAGTCGACCGAGACCCAGACCGAGGACGGCAAGACCGTGGTCACCGCGTTCCGTACCGTAACGCTGGAAGTTACCCCGCGCATCGCCGAGAAGATCTCGGTCGCGCAGACCATCGGTACGCTCAGCCTGTCGCTGCGCAGCCTTGCCGACAACCAGTCCGAGCTCGACCAGGCGATCGCCAGCGGTTCGGTCAAGGTTCCGGCCGGCGCGACCAAGGAACAGGAAGAAAAGTTCCTCGCCCAGGCGATGAACCGTCCGGCCGATGGCGGTGCCAGCTTTGTCACCGGCGGTGATGTCTCGCGCTTCCAGCGCCGGACCATGCCCGCCACCAAAGCCGACCAGGCCAAGCAGGTTGCTGCCGCCTATGCCAACACCATCGCCGATCGCGCCGGAATGCCGCGCGGCAATGCCCGCCCCGGCGATCCGGTCCAGACCGGCCCGGTGGTGCGCGTGACCCGCGGCAAGACGACTTCGGTCGAACCGGTCGGAGGTCGCTGAGATGATCCGTTTCCCTTCGCCCGCCATCCCCGGCGCCAAGAAAGGTCGCACGATGAAACGCCTTGCCCTCAACCTTCTGACTGCCGCCTGCGTGGCCGCGCCGCTGGCGCTGGCTTCGGCCGGCAGCGCGCAGGCCCAGTCGGTCAGCCGTCCGGCCAGCGACGTGGTCCTGTCCATCGGGCGCGGCCAGCTGATCACCGTCGGCGGCGCCATGGCTGACGTCTTCGTCGCCAACGACGCGATCGCGGACGTCCAGGTCAAGTCGGCCCGCCAGCTCTATGTCTTCGGCAAGGCCGGCGGCGAGACTACCGTCTATGCAAGCAATGCGGCCGGTGATGTGATCTGGTCTGCCAACGTGCGGGTCGGCTCCAACATCGACAGCGTCGACCAGATGCTGCGCATGGCGATGCCTGATGCCAAGATCGCGGTTTCGACCATGGGCACCGGCACCTTCCTGCTGACCGGCACCGTTGCCGCGCCGGAAGATGCCGCCGAGGCCCAGCGCCTGGTCCAGGCCTTCGTCGGCAAGGAATCGAACGTGATCACCCGGCTGAAGATGGCCACGCCGCTGCAGGTCAACCTGCAGGTGCGCTTCGCCGAAGTCAGCCGCACCCTGGTGCGCGAAATCGGCAGCAACTTCGTCACCCGCGACCTGACCGGCGGCTTCACCTTCGGGCTGTCGCGCGGCCGCACCGCAGGGACGATCGGCCCGATCAACACCACCAACCTGCCGCAGGTCGACGCCTCCAGCCAGTTCGGCCTGGCGCCCGGTTCGGTGAAGCTGCCGTTCGATCCGGCCACCGGCCAGTTCGTGGTCGGCGGCACGCAGTACACCTTCAACGCCAACCCTTCGGCGCAGAACGCGATCGGCCTGGCCGGCAAGCTGTTCGGCGTCGACGTGCTGAGCTCGCTCGATCTCGGCGAGAAGCTGGGCCTCGTCACCACCCTGTCCTCGCCCAACCTTACCGCGCTGTCGGGCGAGACGGCGGACTTCCTGGCGGGCGGCGAATATCCGATCCCGATCAGCCAGGGCCTGGGCACGACCTCGGTCGAATACAAGAAGTTCGGTGTCAGCCTAGCCTATACGCCGACGGTCCTCGCCAATGGCCGGATCTCGATCCGGGTGCGTCCGGAAGTGTCGGAACTGTCCAGCCAGGGCTCGATCACGCTCAACGGTTTCCAGGTTCCGGCGCTGACCGTGCGCCGCGCCGAAACCACTGTCGAGCTGGGTTCCGGGCAGAGCTTCATGATCGCCGGCCTGATGAGCAACGGCTCGCAGAACACCGTCGACAAGATGCCCGGCGCGGGCGACCTGCCGATCCTGGGTTCGCTGTTCCGCTCGACCAGCTTCCGCCGCGGCGAGACCGAGCTGGTGATCATCGTGACCCCCTATCTGGTCAACCCGGTGAACGCCAACGACATCAAGCTGCCGACCGATGGCTACCAGAACCCCAACGATATCCAGCGCCTGTTCGGCAACATGGAGAACGACGGGAAGACCGGTGGCGACCGGCCCAAGCCGATGGCCGCGCCCAGCGCGTTGAAGGGTCCGAAGGTGGGCGAGCTTGATCTGCCCGCGCCGGCGCCCGCTGCCCCCGCGCCGGACAAGAAAAGCAAGCGCAAGCAGCGCACCGCCGCCGCATCCACCGATGCCGCGCCCGGCTTCAGCCTGAATTGAGAGAGGTAACTGGCAATGCGTAACTTCACGAACCGCAAGGCGATCGCCTCGGCCCTCACCCTCTCGCTCGGCCTTGCGCTCGCAGGCTGCGGCGGCATGCCGACCAACCGCCAGCTTGAAAGCGTCCACCAGCCGGTGGTCGAGCGTACCAACTACACGCTGGACGTCAGCGCCGGCCCTGGCGGTCTCTCGCTGCCCGAACAGCGCCGCCTGGCCGGCTGGTTCGAGGCGATGGACCTGCGCTATGGCGACCGGATCTCGATCGACGATCCGCTCCATTCATCGGCCAACCACAGCGCCATCGAGGCCGTCGCGAGCCGCTTCGGCATGCTGGTGGGCGAGGATGCGCCGGTCACCCCGGGCTATGTCAACGCCGGCACGGTCCGCGTGATCGTGACCCGTTCGAGCGCTTCGGTGCCGAGCTGCCCCGACTGGTCGGCCAAGTCGGACACGAACCTGGGTAATGCCACGTCCAGCAACTACGGCTGCGCGACCAATTCGAACATCGCGACGATGGTTGCCGATCCCGAGCATCTGATCCGCGGCGCCAATTCGACCGGCCGCACTGTCGTGATGAGCTCGACCAAGGCGATCGACAGCTACCGCGAGGCCAAGCCGACCGGTGAGCAGGGCCTCAAGCAAGAATCCACGCAGCAAGGGAAGTAAGCCATGAACGCGCCCTGGAAACCCAGCATGCCCGGCAACCGCGACCCCTTCAACGCGTTCCTGTGCGACGATGCCGCGCTCGACGTGCTGCGCCCGGTCGTCATCGAAATGGGCTGGCAGCCCGAGAAGTGCAACAAGGGCGGACTGCGCAACGCGGTCCAGTCCCTGTCGATCTCGGCCAGTCCGAACATCCTGATGGTCGACCTGTCGGAAAGCGGCGACCCGCTGAGCGACATCAACGCGCTGGCCGAGGTCTGCGAACCCGGCACCGTGGTGATCGCGGTCGGCCAGGTCAACGACGTCCGGCTCTATCGCGACCTGATCGCGAGCGGAATCCACGACTACCTGCTCAAGCCGCTGTCGCCGGGGCAGATCCGCGATGCGCTGGTCAACGCCCAGGCGATCTTCTCGTCGCCGAAGAGCCACGATCCGCAGGCCGCCAAGCGTCACATCTCGACTGCGGTGATCGGCACGCGCGGCGGGGTTGGCGCCTCCACCCTCGCCACTTCGCTGGCCTGGCTGTTCAGCGCCGACAACAAGATGCCGACCGCCCTGCTCGACCTGGATGTCCACTTCGGCACCGGCGCGCTGGCGCTCGACCTTGAACCGGGCCGTGGCCTGACCGACGCGATCGAGAACCCCAGCCGCATCGACGGCCTGTTCATCGAACGCGCGATGATCCGGGCCAACGATCATCTGGCGATCCTGTCGGCCGAAGCGCCGATGAACACGCCGCTGATGACCGATGGCGCCGCCTTCGTGCAGCTGGAGGAGGAATTCCGCCAGGCGTTCGAGATGACGGTGATCGATCTGCCGCGCAACATGCTGATCAACTTCCCGCACCTGCTCAACGATGTGAACGTCGTGCTGCTGGTGGTGGAAATGACGCTGGCCTCCGCCCGCGACGCGATCCGCATCCTGTCGTGGCTCAAGGCGAACGCCGGGCACATCCAGCCGATCATCGTTGCCAACAAGGTCCAGGCCGGCGTTTCCGAGATTTCGAAGGCTGACTTCGAAGCCTCGATCGAGCGCAAGATCGGGTTCACGATCCCCTACGACATCAAGGCGGCGGCCAATGCGGCCAAGCTGGGCCAGACCTTTGCCGATGCCAATCGCAGTGCCAAGGCCGGTTCGGTGATCCGCGACATTTCCAAGGCCGTGATGGGCGTGGGCGATGGCGAAGCGGTGGAAGACGTGGTCAAGGCCAAGTCCTCGCTGCTCGGCAAGCTCGACCTCAAGGCGCTGATGCCGAAGAAGGACAAGGCCAAGCAGCCGGTTCCGGCAAAGGCCTGATCCAGACAGTGCGCGACCGGATCGCCAGGTCCGGTCGCCCCTTCAAAGCCAGGGAAGGCGCGCAAAGCCAATGAACATCGTCCAGATCCTGCTGATTGCCGTGGGGCTGATGTCTTTCATGGTGGTGGGCTACCTCGCGCTGTCGGGTCCCTCGCCGGCGAAGGAAAGCCAGCGCCGCCTGCAATCGGTGCGCTTCCGCCATTCGGACAGCACCAGCGACAAGGTCGAGGCGCAGCTGCGCAAGGCCGTGGCCGCGCGCAAGCCGAAGATGCACCAGATCGCCGGCTCGGAAAGCCGCATCGCCGCGCTGGCGCTGCGCCTGCACCGCACCGGCAAGGGCTGGACGCTGAGCCAGTACCTCTATGCCTCGGTCGGGGTGATGCTGGCGGTGACCCTGATCATCTACCTCAAGTCCGGGGCGGCGCTGCTGTCATTGGGCGTGGGCATGGTGGTGGGCCTGGGCCTGCCGCACATGGTGGTCAACTTCTTCATCAACAAGCGCAACGGCGCCTTCACTGCCAAGTTCCCGGACGCGATCGAACTGCTGGTGCGCGGCCTGCGCTCGGGCCTTCCCGTCACGGAAACGCTTGGCGTGGTTTCCAGCGAAGTTCCCGGCCCGGTGGGCGAAGAATTCAAGCTGGTGACCGAGCGCATCAAGATCGGCAAGACCATGGAGGACGCCCTCCAGGAAACCGCCGACCGCCTGAACACGCCTGAATTCAGCTTCTTCTGCATCACTCTGGCGATCCAGCGCGAAACCGGTGGCAACCTGGCGGAAACGCTGTCGAACCTGGCCGACGTGCTGCGCAAGCGCGCCCAGATGAAGCTGAAGATCAAGGCAATGAGCTCGGAATCGAAGGCCTCGGCCTACATCGTCGGCTCGCTCCCGTTCATCGTCTTCGCGATGATCTGGTGGATCAACCCCAAGTACCTGGGCGGCTTCTTCACCGACGATCGCCTGATCGCCACGGGCCTTGGCGGGCTGGTGTGGATGTCGATCGGCGCCTTCATCATGGCCAAGATGGTCAGTTTCGAGATCTGAGCGAGCGATTGGACAAACCATGCTGAACACCCCGCCCGGACCCACGCTCCTTGGTATCGACGTCATCTGGGTCGGCACGATCCTGGCCGCGATGGCGACTATGGCCGTGCTCTTCGCGATCTACACCGCGGTCACGATCCGCGACCCGATGCAGAAGCGCGTCAAGGCGCTCAACGAGCGGCGCGAGCAGCTCAAGACCGGCATCCTGACGCAGACCGCCAAGAAGCGCGCCAAGCTGGTGCGCGGCAGCGAAGCCACCGACAAGATGAAGGACACGCTGTCCTCGTTGAAGGTGCTCCAGCAGAGCCAGCTCGAGGCGATCCAGCAGAAGCTGGCCCAGGCCGGCGTGCGCAAGAAGGAGCTTGGCTTCGTCGTCATCTTCGCGCGCATGGTGCTGCCGCTGGTGTTCGGCTCGATCGCGGGCCTCATGATCTATGGCATCAACTATTTCCCCGACTGGGGCGGGATGAAGAAGCTGTTCGCCTTCGCGACGGTGGTTGGTCTCAGCTACAAGGGGCCGGAAATCTACATCGCCAACATGATCTCCAAGCGCACCGACGCGATCCGCAAGGGTCTGCCCGACGCACTGGACCTGCTGGTGATCTGCGCCGAAGCCGGTCTGACCGTTGACGCCGCGTTCAACCGCGTCGCGCGCGAACTGGGCCGGGCCTATCCCGAACTGGGCGACGAATTCGCGCTGACCGCGATCGAGCTGTCGTTCCTGGGCGAACGCCGTCAGGCATTCGAAAACCTCGCGTGGCGCGTCAATCTCGATGCGGTCAAGGGCGTCACGACCACCATGGTCCAGACCGAGCGCTATGGTACGCCGCTGGCCTCCGCGCTGCGCGTGCTCTCGGCTGAGTTCCGCAACGAGCGCATGATGCGCGCCGAGGAAAAGGCCGCGCGCCTGCCGGCGATCATGACCGTGCCGCTGATCCTGTTCATCCTGCCGGTGCTGTTCGTGGTCATCCTTGGCCCGGCCGCCTGCTCCATCGCCGACGCCTTCTCGCACAATGGCCCGGCAAAGGGTGGCGGCGCCGGCTAAGGCGACCGCATGGACCAAACCACACGCAACCCGGGCCGGACCGCAAATCCGGCCCGGTTTCGCGTCAGCTGGGGATGACTTCGCTTTCGATCGCGCCAAAGATCGAATGGCCGCGCGCGTCGCGCATCTCGATCCGCACCACGTCGCCATAGCGCAGGAAGGGCGTCACCGCCGCGCCCTGCTCGATCGTCTCGACCATGCGCTGCTCCGCGATGCAGCTGTAGCCGCGCCCGCCTGCGGCGCAGGGCCGGCCCGGGGAGCCATCCGGATCGCGGTTGGAAACGGTGCCCGAACCGATTATCGACCCCGCACCGATCCGCCGGGTCTTGGCCAGATGCGCGATCAGGGTGCCGAAATCGAACGTGCATTCCTCCCCGGCTTCTGCCCGCCCGAACGCGGCGCCGTTGAGGTCGACCCGCAGCGCATGGTTCAGCCGTCCGCCCTGCCAGGCATCGCCCAGTTCGTCCGGGGTGACGAACACAGGCGAGAAATGGCTCGCCGGCTTGGCCTGGACAAAGCCGAAGCCCTTGGCGAGTTCATCCGGGATCAGCCCTCGCAGCGAAACGTCGTTGACCAGCCCGACCAGCAGGATCGCGCCCAGCGCATCAGCCGCGCCGGTGCCCTGCGCGACATCGCCGGTCACCACGCAAATCTCGGCCTCCATATCACAGCCCCAGGCTTCGTCGGCCAGGGTAATCGGCGCGCGGGCTCCGCGCAGGTCGTCGCTGCCGCCCTGGTACATCAGTGGATCGTGCCAGAAGCTTTCGGGCAGTTCCGCCCCTCGTGCTTTCCGCACCAGTTCGACGTGATTGACGTAGGCGCTGCCATCGGCCCACTGGTAGGCACGCGGCAGCGGGGCCAGCGTTTCGCGTTCGTGGAACCGTTCGCGCGGGATCGCCCCATGCTCCAGTTCGGTCGCCAGCGCGCGCAGCAGCGGTTCATGCCGCTCCCAGTCGTCGATGGCGGCCTGCAGGGTCGGCGCGATGTGGGCTGCTTCCGCATACCAGGCGAGATCGGTGGAGACGACGACCAGGCGGCCGTCACGGCCCCCTGCAAGCGATGCCAGTTTCACAGCGAGTTGGCCCTTTCGAACAGGCGCGCAAGGTGCGCGCGGAATTGCCGGCGTTCGTCCGCGTCCAGTGCGTCGAACAGCCGTTGCTCCATGTCGAGCGCAATCGGCATGATCTCGCCATGCACGCCGCGCCCGGCGGCGGTGAGTTCCAGGTGGTGCGAGCGCCCGTCGCGCTCGTTCGGGCTGCGGATGGCGAGCCCACGCTCTTCAAGGATCTTGCAGGCGCGGTTGACAGCCACCTTGTCCATCCGGGTCGCCACCACCAGTTCGCGCTGCGTCTGCGGCCCCATGTCGCCCAGCACCGCCATCACTCGCCATTCGGGGATCTTCAGCCCGAAGCGCGCGCGGTATTCATCGGCGATCCGGTCGCTCACCGCGTTGGAGGTGACGGACAGCAGATAGGGCAGGAATTCGGCGAGACGGGCCTGCTTGGGCGGTGAAGACATGAGGAATCCGGTTCCGTTTGCAACCAGATGGCTAGGACCTGGCGCGGCGGCGCGCAATGGCCTTGATCAACAAATCACGCGGGCCGGACCGCATCGGGCGCGGCGGCGGCAAAGGCGGGAAGCTGGCGCAATGCGGCATCGATCCGCACCAGCCGGGGATAGGCCTCCAGCGGAACCTCGAAACGGCGAGCATTGGCCATCTGCGGGACCAGACACAGGTCCGCGAGGCCCGGCGCCGCCCCGCCCAGCAGCCCTCCGACGGGAGCCTGTGCTTCCAGCGCAGCAAAGCCCAGCGCGATCCAGTGGCGGTTCCATTCGACCGCCTGTTCGTGCGTGGCACCGAACTGGCTTTTCAGGCGGTTCATCACCCGCAGGTTCTGGATCGGATGGATATCCGCAGCGATCACCAGCGCCCGGGCGATGTCCCGAGAACGCTCCAGCGGATCCGCGGAGACGATCGCCGGATCGGGCCTGGTGGCGTCGAGATAGTCGATGATAGCCAGGCTCTGGGTCAGCAGCTGGCCGTCAATTTCCAGCGCGGGGATCAGGCCCTGCGGATTGCGCGCGGTGAACTGCGCGCCGCTCTGGTCGCCCTGCGACAGGTCGACCGGCACGGCGCGATAGGCAATGCCCTTGAGATTCAAGGCAATCCGCACCCGGTAGGCCGCGGACGAGCGCCAGTAATCGTAGAGGACAACCTCGCCGCTCATCGCAGCACCCGGCCCGCCACCGCATCGAGCCGTGCCATCAGCGCCCGGTCGCGCGCGGCAGGCGCAGTCATGATCGCATGGTCGAGCGCCCGGTCGATCGGGCTTTCGCTGCGCGCCTGCGGGAGCGAGCGGGCGAAACGCCGCACCACCCGCTGCGCCAGTGCGACATTGCGGTGCATCACCGCGATCACCTCGGCGGCGTCCACCCCGGCCTCGTGCTCGCGCCAGCTGTCGTAATCGGTGACCATGCCCAGCAGGGCATAAGGTAGCTCGGCTTCGCGGGCCAGGCGCGCTTCGGGCATTGCGGTCATCCCGATCACGTCGGCGCCCCAGGACTGGTAGAGGCGGCTTTCCGCGCGGGTGGAGAACTGCGGCCCTTCGATCGCGATGTAGCAGCCGCCATCGTGAACCACGGCGTCCTCGCCGCGCGCCGCCGCGACCAGCCCGCCGCACAGGCGCGGGCAGACCGGATCGGCCAGGCTGACATGAGCGACCAGACCCGGGCCGAAGAAGCTGCCGTTCCGGCCGGCAGTACGATCGATCAGCTGGTCAACCGCGACGAAATGACCCGGAACCAGCTCCCCCCGCAGCGACCCCACTGCCGAAAGCGAAACGATGTCGGTAACCCCGCAGCGCTTGAGCACGTCGATGTTGGCGCGGTAGTTCACCAGCGAGGGGGGAATGCGGTGCCCCGGCCCGTGGCGCGGCAGGAAAGTGAAGCGCACGCCCGCCAGCGTGCCCGTGGTAACCGGAGCCGAAGGCTCGCCGAAAGGAGAACTGACCGCGATCTGCTGCGCGTCATCCAGTCCGATGCCATCGGCCAGACCGGACCCGCCGATCACCCCGATGTGCCAGCGCGCGGTCATTTGGGGACGAGAATCCCGGCCATGATGAAATCGATGCAGTGCGCACGGTAGGCGTCGCGCAGTTCCTCGGTCAGGGTATCGGTATCGAAGCAGTGCTTCAGCACCAGCCGCGCCGAGAAGAACCGGTCCGCCGCGCCCGTCGCCGTGAAGTAGAACAGCTGCGGGTTGATGTTGCGGAACACCCCCTGCTTGACGCCATCCTTGATCAGCCGGTTGTAGGCCATGTGCAGCGGCATCAGGTAGGAATCGGCGATCCGCTTGGACTCCTCTTCATCGCTTTCGCGCACCAGCCGCATCAGCAGGCGGTTGAGATAGGGAGTCTTGTAAAAGGTATCGACCATGGCCCCGATGTGGCGGCGCAGCCGTGCTTCGGGGCCCATGTCCTTGGCCATCAGCGCATCGACAGACCGGACGATGTCTTCCATGTCACGGTCCAGCAAGGCCCGCAGCAGGCCCGCCTTGTTGCCGAAATAGTACTTCACCAGCGCGGAATTCAGCCCCGAGCGCAGCGATAGCTCCGACAGGGAGATATCGACGATGTCGCCTTCGCGCATGATCGTCGATGCCGTTTCCAGCAGCAGTTCACGCGCGCCGGGGGGCGCGTCGTTCGGGCTGTCTGGCTTGGCACCGGTCATTTGTAGGCAGGCTCCTCCCACCAGGGGTAGAAGTCAGGCATATCGGCCGAGACCTTGCCGGGGAAGGCGGGCGGGCGCTTCTCGAGGAAGCTTTGCACACCTTCCTTGGCGTCCACGCCCTTCGACAGGCGATAGATCGCGCGGCTGTCCACCCGGTGGGCGTCCATCGGGTGATCGCCCGACGGCACGCGCCACAGCATCGCCCGGGTCATCGCGACCGACACGGCAGAGGTGTTGTCGGCAATCTCGCGGGCCAGACCGCGCGCGGCGTCGATCAGCTCGCCCTGCGGATGGACCGAACGCACCAGACCGCCGCGCAGCGCTTCCTGCGCGTCGAAGATCCGGCCGGTCATGCACCATTCCAGCGCCTGGTTGATCCCGACGATCTTGGGCAGGAACCAGCTGGAGCAGGCTTCCGGCACGATCCCGCGCCGGGCAAAGACGAAGCCATAGCGGGCATTGTCGCTGGCGAGGCGGATGTCCATCGGCAGCTGCATGGTCACGCCCACGCCCACGGCAACGCCGTTGCAGGCCGAGATCAGCGGCTTGGTCGACTGGTAGAGGCGCAGCGTCAGCCGCCCGCCACCGTCGCGCACGCGCGGGTCGGACAGGTCTTCGACCACTTCATCGCTCGAGAACGGGCCGCCCCCGCTTTCCGGGGTCAGGTCGGCGCCGGCGCAGAAGGCGCGGTCGCCCGCGCCGGTGAAGATCACCGCGCGGATATCGTCGTCAGCGTCGATGCGATCCATCGCATCGACCATCTCGTCCATCATCGTCCGGGTATAGGCATTCAGCTTTTCGGGCCGGTTGAGCGTGATCGTGGCGATCTTCTCGCTCACCTGGAGGTCGATCTGCGAATAGCCCATGGTTCTCTCCCGGATGGTTCCGGCGCGCCCGGGGTATCGTGGGCGCGCCGGTTTCTTGTCAGTTGATGTGGATCAGCGCGGCGCCATGCGGATGCCGCCGTCGAGGCGCACGTCCTCGCCGTTGAAATAGCCGTTCTCGATCATGCACATGGCGAGGTTGGCATATTCCACCGGGTTGCCGAGGCGCTTGGGGTTGAGCACCGTGGCGCCCAGCGCATCGCGCACGTTCTGCGGCGCGCCGGCCAGCAGCGGGGTATCGAAGATGCCCGGCAGGATGGTGTTGACGCGGATCTGCTCGCTGGCAAGGTCACGCGCGATCGGAAGGGTCATGCCGACCACGCCGCCCTTCGAGGCCGAATAGGCCGCCTGGCCCATCTGCCCGTCCTCGGCCGCAACCGAAGCGGTGTTGACGATCGCACCGCGATCGCCGTCTTCCTGCGGATCGAGCGTCATCATGCCGGCCGCCGACTTGGCGATGCAGCGGAAGGTGCCGACGAGGTTGATCTGGATGATCCAGTTGAACGCGTCGAGCGGGAAGTGGCTGATCGAGCCGTCCTGCTTGGAGCGTGAGGCAGTCTTGATCGCATTGCCGGTGCCGGCGCAGTTGACCAGGATACGCTCCTGCCCGTGGGCCTCGCGGGCCTTGGCGAAAGCGGCGTCGACCGAGGCGTCGTCGGTGACGTTGCATTCGCAGAACACGCCGCCGATCTCGGCAGCCATGGCCTTGCCCTTTTCTTCCTGCAGGTCGAAAATCGCGACCTTGACACCCTTGGCGGCCAGCGCGCGGGCGGTGGCGGCGCCAAGGCCGGAAGCGCCGCCGGTGACGACCGCGGCAACAGTGTTGTCGAGCTTCATTTCACAAATCTCCGTTCAAATGGATCAGCACATCTCGACGATGGTGACGTTGGCGACGCCGCCGCCTTCGCACATCGTCTGGAGGCCATACTTGCCGCCGCGCGCCTTGAGGCCGTTGAGCAGGGTCGCCATCAGCTTGGTGCCCGAAGCGCCGAGCGGGTGGCCCAGCGCAATCGCGCCGCCATTAGCGTTGAGCTTTTCCGGGTCCGCGCCGGTGTGCTTGAGCCAGGCCATCGGCACCGAGGCGAAGGCCTCGTTGACCTCGTAGAGGTCGATGTCGCTGATCTTCAGGCCCGACTTGGCCAGCGCCTTGTCGGTGGCGAACAGCGGCTCTTCCAGCATGATCACCGGGTCGCCGGCGGTCACGGTCAGGGTGTGGATGCGGGCCATCGGGGTCAGGTTGTAGCGCTTGAGCGCTTCTTCCGAGACAACCAGCGCAGCCGAGGCGCCGTCGCAGATCTGGCTGGAGGTGGCCGCGGTCAGGCGGCCGCCCTCGCTCAGCAGCTTGACGCCCGCGATGCCTTCCAGCGTGGCGTCCATGCGGATGCCTTCGTCGACGGTGTGCTGCGCGGCGCCTTCCGGAGTCTCGATCGCGATCGGCACGATTTCATTGGCGAAAGCGCCGCTTTCGGTCGCCGCCTTGGCGCGCAGATGGCTCTGCAGCGCGAACTGATCCATCATTTCCTTGGTGAAGCCGTGCTTCTGGGCAATCATTTCTGCGCCGGCGAACTGGGTCCACGGAGCCTCGCCATAACGCGCGACGATCCCCGGCGAGCGATAGTTGCCCAGACCTTCCTTCATGTGGAAGATCGCGGTCGAGCCCATCGGCACGCGGGTCATGCTTTCGACGCCGGCGGCGATAACCACGTCCTGGGTGCCGGAAAGTACGGCCTGGGCAGCAAACTGGATCGCCTGCTGCGAGGAACCGCACTGACGGTCGATCGAGACGGCCGGAACCGATTCCGGCAGGACCTTCGAAGCGAGCACAGCCATACGGCCGACCTGGTTGGCCTGCTGCCCGCCCTGGCTGACGCAGCCCATGATCACATCCTCGACCGCAGCCGGATCGACCCCTGTGCGCAGCACCAGCGCATCAAGCGTGGCGGCCGCGAGATCGACCGGGTGAACCCCGGCAAGGCGTCCGCCGCGGCGTCCGCCAGCGGTCCGGACAGCATCGACGATATAGGCAGTGGCCATTTTGGGTGATTCCTTCTCCAAGAGCATTTAATCGAGCGATTAAAGACCGGGCAGGCCAGCGTCAAGCGCCCAGCGGCGCACTTACGGGAACCACGCGTCAACCTGCACTGAAGGACGCTGTTGTAAAATGACAACATCCCGCAATGAAATGCCGGATAGCCAACATCATTAATTGCATGGCGCGGGCGGCTGGAGCACCACGGCTTCATCCGGTCCTGCGTCAGGACCGCATAGGAATGGGACGGCTCTGGCGTCCTGTTCCCGCATCACAATTTGGCCTGGCACGCCGGGCCGAGCGACTAAGGGGCTACACGATGAAGTTCTTCAGTAAGTCCGCGCTGTCCGGCGCGACCTGCCTTGAATCCGCCGCTCTCGCCGCAGCGCTGATCGGGCTGGCTGGCGCCACTTCGGCGCAGGCGCAGGAAGCCGCGCCGACCTCTGCCACCACTGCCGCTCCGGCCGATGCCTGCGCCGACGACAACGGCAATGGCGTGTGCGATTCGGACGAAGGCACCGCGATCATCGTTACGGGTTCGCGCATCGCGCGCCCGACCCTGTCCTCCCCCGTGCCACTGACCACGATCTCGGTTGGCGAACTGACCGATGGCGGCGACGTTTCGCTGGGTGACGCGCTCAACGACCTGCCCTCGCTGCGCTCCACCTACAGCCAGGGCAACTCGACCCGCTTCATCGGCACCGCCGGCCTCAACCTGCTCGACCTGCGCGGCCTCGGCATCTCGCGCACCCTGGTGCTGGTCAACGGCAAGCGTCACATCACCGCGTCGCCGGGCGACTACCTGGTTGACGTCAACACCATCCCGGTCGACCTGCTCGAGCGCGTCGACGTCGTCACCGGCGGCAACTCGGCGGTCTATGGTTCGGACGCGGTCGCGGGCGTGGTCAACTTCGTCCTCAAGCGCAGCTTCGAAGGCATCTCGGTCAAGGGTCAGGGCGGCATCTCGTCGCGCGGCGACCGCGGCACCTACTTCGTGTCGGGCACCTATGGCCGCAACTTCGCTGACGGCCGCGGCAACATCGCGATCTCGGCCGAATACACCCGCGCCCAGCCGCTCTACTTCAACCAGCGCGAAGAGCTGACCGGCGCAGTCGGCGGCCGCTGCCAGTACAACCTGGTCGAACCGGTCGGCGCGGAAGAAGTCCGCGGCACCGACGGCATCATCGACCGTGCGTTCTTCTGCGGCGTCAAGAGCGGCTCGATCTCCGACGGCGGCACCCTGGGCAGCCTCGGCAACGGCGTCTATGCGCGCTGGGCCCCGGACGGCTCGCTCTACAACGACGTGCCGACCCAGTTCCTGGGCACCTTCACCGGCAACGTGATCGGCGGCAACGGCTCGACCCTGCAGAACACCGGCCAGCTGGCTGCGGGCCTGCAGCGCTACGCCGTCAACCTGCTGGCGCACTATGACATCAGCGACGCCTTCCGTCCCTATGTCGAAGCCAAGTACGTCCACGTCGACGCGCTCCAGGAAGGCCAGCCGAGCTTCTTCCAGGGCGGCCTGCTGGGCACCTTCGCCTGCGGCAACCCGTTCCTGACCTCGCAGGCCCGCAACTACCTGACCAACTCGGTCTCGTCCTGCGCCCTGCGCACCTCGGCCGGCGCGATCGCGCTTGACGCCAATGGCGCCCGCATCTTCGATCCCAACCGCAGCTTCGGCATGTCGCGCTTCAACGTCGACTTCGGTGGCCGCGGCGAAGACCATGACCGCGATACCTATCGCATCGTCGCCGGTGTCGAAGGCACCTTCAACGACGACTGGAAGTACGACGTTTCGGTCAACTACGGCGAACTGCGCACCAAGATGCGTTCGCTGAACAACCTGGTCCTGACCGACAAGGCCGGCAACTTCGACGGCTACCTGCTGGCCTATGACGCCGTGCTGGCGCCGTCGAACTTCTCGGGCAGCAATTTCGTGCTGAACTCGGCCGGGCAGAAGGTGATCTGCCGCGTCAACTCGGCCACCAACACCCGTCCGGACTGTGTGCCGATCAACGTGTTCGGCTATGGCGCTCCCAGCCAGGCCGCGCTGAACTTCGTCAACACCACCGCGCTGCGCGAGGAAAAGGCGACCGAACTCGATATCTTCGCCAACGTTTCGGGCGACACCTCGGGCTTCTTCGAACTGCCGGGTGGCCCGGTCGGCTTCGCGCTGGGCGCCGAGTACCGCGAGGAAACCGCGTTCAGCAAGTTCGACGACCTGACCGCAGCGGGCGGCACCTTCCTCAACGCGATCCAGCCGTTCGCGCCGCCGAAGCTGACCGTCAAGGAAGCCTTCGGCGAAATCAACCTGCCGCTGCTGAAGGACCACCCGCTCGCCAAGGAACTGTCGCTCGGCGCCGCTGGCCGCGTGTCGGACTACAATTCGTCGGCCGGCACCGTCTGGGCCTGGAACGCGCAGGGCATCTGGGCTCCGGACGAGGCGATCCGCTTCCGCCTGGCCTATGCGACTTCGGTCCGCGTGCCGACGCAGAGCGACCTCTACTCGACGGCTTCGCAGAACTTCGCCAGCCTGGCTGACCCCTGCGACAGCCAGAACATTACCGCCAACCCGAACTATGCCACCAATTGCGCGGCGGCAGGCGTGCCCACCTCCTACAACGCGGCGCTGGTCGCGGCCTGCTCGACCACGGCCTTCACCGGCGTGGTCGGCGATCCGTGGCGCAACTGCATCGCGCGGGCGCAGACCGTTTCGTACCTGTCAGGCGGCAACCCCACCCTCCAGGCCGAACGCGGCAAGAGCCTTACGCTCGGCGTGGTGCTTGAACCCAAGTTCATCCCGGGCTTCAACCTGACGATCGACTACTACAACATCGAGGTGACCAACCGCATCTCGGCGCTGTCGGCCCAGACGATCATCAACCAGTGCTATGGCAGCTCGGAAGGGATCAACAATCCCTACTGCGGCACCGTGAAGCGCGATCCGGCCACCGGCCTGTTCGCCGTCCCGGCCGTGATCTCGGGCGGCATCAACTTCGCCAAGCAGAAGACCGAAGGCATCGACTTCGACCTGTCGTATCGCCACACCTTCGACAATGGCCACAAGTTCTCGCTGCGCGCGATCGCGACTTACCTGCTGACGCTGGACAACTACGTCAGCCCGACCGATCCCGAGCTGCCGAACCGCCAGAAGAGCGAACTGGGCGATCCGGAATGGGCGGCCAACCTGTCGGCCAACTATGACTTCGGCGCGATCGACGTCACCTGGACGATGCGCTACATCGGCAAGCAGACGATCGGCAGCTGGGAAACCCAGAACGCCTACATCGGCCGCTGCCCGACCACTGGCTCGTCCGCCGGCTACACCGGTTACACCAACGCGGGCTGCATCCCCGGCACGCTGGTGACGCTCGATCCGCAGGACGTCGATGCCTATCCGCGGGTCTACTATCCGGACGCGCTGTACCACAACGTGCGGGTGAACTTCGAACTGGCCGACAAGAAGTACAACTTCTACGTCGGCGTCGATAACCTGTTCGACAAGCAGCCGCCGTATGGCCTGCTCGGCACTGCCGGTGGCGATCCGTACGACACCTATGGCCGCTACATCTACGCCGGGTTCAAGGCCAACTTCTAAGCCTGGCCCAGCCTGACATGAAACGGGGCGCCCCAGGAAACTGCGGCGCCCCTTTCTGTTGCGGCGAGGACTGCGGAATTCAGCCGACCGAGATGGTCAGCTGCCCCTCGCCCTCGTCGATCTTTACCGTGCTGCCGTCCGGAATCTCGCCACCCAGCAGCTTCTCGGCGAGCGGGTCCTGCAGGTAGCGCTGGACGGCGCGCTTCAGCGGCCTTGCGCCATAGACCGGATCGTAACCGACCCGCCCCAGCCAGCGCTTTGCCGCATCGCTGAGCTCCAGCGTGATCTTGCGATCCTTGAGCAGCTTTGCCACCCGGCCGACCTGGATCTCGACGATCGGGGCCATGTGTTCCACGCCGAGGCGGTGGAACAGGATGATCTCGTCAAGCCGGTTAAGGAATTCGGGGCGGAAGTGCCCGCGCACGATTTCCATCACCTGCGGCTCGACGCTTTCAACGTCCTGCCCTTCCTCCAGATTGGCGAGGTACTGGCTGCCAAGGTTGCTAGTCAGGATGATCAGCGTGTTGGTGAAGTCCACCACCCGCCCCTGCCCATCGGTCAGGCGGCCATCGTCGAGCACCTGCAGCAGCACGTTGAACACGTCCGCGTGGGCCTTCTCGACCTCGTCGAACAACACGACCTGGTAGGGGCGCCGCCGAACCGCTTCGGTTAGAACACCACCCTCATCGTAACCAACATAGCCCGGAGGCGCGCCGATCAGGCGGCTGACCGAGTGCTTCTCCATGAATTCCGACATGTCGATGCGGACCATCGCCGTATCGTCGTCGAACAGGAAGCCGGCCAGCGCCTTGGTCAGCTCGGTCTTGCCGACGCCGGTAGGGCCGAGGAACAGGAAGCTGCCGAGCGGCCGGTTGGGGTCCTGCAGACCGGCCCGGGCGCGGCGCACGGCCTTGGACACGGCGACCACCGCATCCTGCTGGCCGATCACGCGCTGGCCGATCATCTGCTCCATCTTGAGCAGCTTCTCGCGCTCGCCTTCCATCATCCGGTCGACCGGCACCCCGGTCCAGCGGCTGACCACGGCGGCAATGTCTTCGGCGGTCACTTCCTCGCGCAGCAGCGCGTTCTCGCTCGCGCCCTGGGCTTCGGCCAGCTGTTTTTCCAGCGCCGGGATCGTGCCGTAGGACAGCTCGCCCGCCTTGGCGAGATCGCCGCTGCGCTGCGCCTGTTCCAGCTCGATCCGGGCAGCGTCGAGCTGCTCCTTGATCTTGCCCTCGGCGGCGATCTTGTCGCGCTCGTTCTGCCAGCGCGTGGTCAGTTCGGCCGACTGCTGCTCAAGGTTGGCAAGCTCTTCGCGGAGCGCGGCGAGGCGGTCCTTGGAGGCCTGGTCGGTCTCCTTGGCCAGCGCCATTTCCTCGATCTTGAGCTGGATGATCCGCCGGTCGAGCACCTCGATTTCCTCGGGCTTGCTCTCCACTTCCATGCGGATGCGGCTGGCGGCCTCGTCCATCAGGTCGATCGCCTTGTCGGGCAGGAAGCGGTCGGCAATGTAGCGGTTCGACAGGGTCGCCGCCGAAACGATCGCCGCGTCGGTGATCCGCACGCCGTGATGCAGTTCATAGCGGTCCTTCAGCCCGCGCAGGATCGAGATCGTGTCCTCGACCGTCGGCTCGCCCACGAACACCGGCTGGAACCGCCGCTGCAGCGCGGGATCCTTCTCGACGTACTTCTGGTATTCATCCAGCGTGGTCGCGCCGATGCAGTGCAGTTCGCCGCGCGCCAGAGCGGGCTTCAGGAGGTTGGAGGCATCCATTGCCCCCTCGCCCTTGCCCGCGCCGATCAGGGTGTGCATCTCGTCGATGAACAGGATGATCTCGCCCTCGGCGCCCTTCACCTCGTCGAGCACAGCCTTGAGCCGCTCCTCGAATTCGCCGCGATACTTCGCCCCCGCGATCAGCGCGCCCATGTCGAGCGCCATCAGTTTGCGGTCCTTGAGGCTGTCGGGCACGTCGCCGTTGGCGATGCGCAGGGCGAGGCCTTCGGCAATCGCGGTCTTGCCGACGCCCGGTTCGCCGATCAGCGCCGGGTTGTTCTTGGTGCGGCGGGCGAGGATCTGCACGGTGCGGCGGATTTCCTCGTCGCGGCCGATCACCGGATCGAGCTTGCCGTCGCGCGCGGCCTGGGTGAGGTCGCGGGCGTACTTCTTCATCGCGTCATAGGCGTTCTCGGCGCTGGCATTGTCCGCCGTGCGCCCGCCGGTCAGCTCCTGGATCGCAGCTTCGAGCGCCTTGGGATCGACGTTCGCCGCCTTCAGCGCCTGCCCCGCCGGATTGGTGGTAGCCAGCGCCAGCGCCTGAAGCATCCGCTGGACCGAGACGAAGCTGTCGCCCGCCTTGGCCGCGAGCTGCTCGGCCTGATCAAGCACGCGCACCGCGTCGTTTTCCAGCCCCGGCGCGGCCTGCGCGCCCGAACCGGAAACCGCCGGGATCTTCGCCAGCGCCTTGTCGACCTCGGCCTGGGCAATGCCGACATTGCCGCCCGCGCGGGCGATCAGTCCGGCAGCCATGCCTTCGTTGTCTTCCAGCAGCGCCTTCAGGACGTGCTCGGGCGTGATCCGCTGATGGTTCATGCGGATTGCCACGGTCTGCGCGCTCTGGAGGAAACCCTTGGCGCGGTCGGTGAATTTTTCGAGGTTCATAGATGTATCAGCCTCCTGTCACACCCAGAGGTAGTGTTGCTGATCGGCAACACAAGAGGGAAGGGACGAAATCTTGCACCAGCGATCCCGCGCCCCTAGCCTGACCCCGAAGCGGGGAGATTCTGGAATGGCGGGCAAGGTCTTGCGGAAGGCGGCTTGGGGCCTGCTGGTGGCGCTGGTGGCGATGTTCGTGGTGCTGGCGAGCGCCGAACCGTTCTGGGCCGAGCAGCCGGGCAAGGCCCCGCCGCCCCGCGCCTACAAGGCCGAGATTACCCGCGACGAATACGGCGTGCCGCACATCCACGGGCGGACCGATGCCGACACCGCTTTCGGAATCGCCTGGGCGCACAGCGAGGACGATTTCGCCACCCTGCAGGACGTCGTGGCGATGACGCGCGGCCGGTTCGGCGCGATCGCCGGGCCGGACGGCGCCGGCGTCGATTTCGCCTATCACTGGCTCGATGCGCGCGGCACGGCGCGGGCGCGCTATGGCGAACTGCCCGGCGATGTCCGCGCGGTGCTGGATGGCTATGCCTCCGGCCTCAACCGCTATGCGGAGGCGCACCCGCAAGAAGTGAAGCTGGCGCGGCTGTTCCCGATCAACGGCGAGGACATCGCCACCGGCTTCGTGCTGCGCCTGCCGTTCTTTTTCGGGCTCGACCGGGTGCTCCAGCCGCTGGCCGAGGGCAAGCCCTTCCGCCCGGAACATGGCCCGAGCCTGACCGGCGAAGCCCCCCGCGAATTCGGGCTGGGCGCGGTCGATCAGCTGACGCCTGAAAAGCCCATGCCGCTGCCACTGGCGATGGGGCCGAATGCCGAAATGTCCGGCTCCAACGCTTTCGCCGTGTCCCCGGCCAAGTCGGGCGACGGGATCACGCGGCTGCTGTCCAACAGCCACCAGCCGTGGCGCGGCGGGGTGGCGTGGTACGAACTGGAAATCCGTTCGGACGAAGGATGGCACTTTGCCGGGGCGACCTTCCCCGGATCGCCCTATCCCTTCATGGGCCACAACGAGAACCTGGGCTGGACCAACACGGTCAACCGCCCCGACCTGATCGATGTGTGGCAGCTGGAGACGGACAAGGAGGCCCGCCGCTACAAGGTCGACGGCCAGTGGCGCAATCTGGAAAGGGCGCGGGTGTGGCTGCCGGTGCGCTTCGGGCCGCTGGTCCTGCCGGTGCCGCGCACGGCGTGGAAGAGCGTTTATGGCCCGGCGATGGTCAACGCGCGCGGCGCCTTCGCGGTGCGTTACGGCGGAATCGGTTCGCTGCGCAGTCTCGAGCAGTATTACCGGATCACCAAGGCGCAGGACTTTGCGCAGTGGCGCAAGGCGATGGCGATCATGGGCGTGCCTGCCACCAATTTCATCTACGCCGACAAGGCGGGCAACATCGCCTACTGGTACAATGCGGCAATCCCCGTGCGCGCGCCGGGGCCGGACTGGCGCCGCCCGGTGCGCGGTGCGCCGATCTGGAATGCCTATGTGCCGTGGGAAGACCTGCCGCATTACGTCAATCCGGCCTCTGGCTATCTGTTCAATTCGAACAACACCCCGCTGCTGGCCGCAGGTCCGGGCAGCGATCTGGACCCGGCGACAATCCCGGCGATCTGGGGCGTGGAACTCGACATGACCAACCGCGCGCGGCGCGCATCGAAGCTGCTGGCCGAGCCGGGGCCGCTCGGCCGCGAGCGCCTGCTGCGGATCAAGTTCGACACCGGCTACGAGCGCGCGGGCTATGTCGCGTGGATGCTAGACGGCATTGCCCGGCTGGACCTGAAGGGCGATCCCGAACTGGCCGAGGCGCAGCGCCTGCTGGGCACCTGGGACATGGACGCGGACGGCAAGGGACCGGCTGACGCACTGGCGGTGATGGTGCTCGAAGGGGCGATGAAGGCCAGCTACGGCCTCAAGCCCGCGCCTGATCCGCGCGGCGAACTCGCCGCTGCCGTCAAGCACCTCAGGCAGCATTTCGGACGGATCGACCCGCCGCTGGGCGAGGTGCTGCGCATTCGCCGGGGCAAGGCAGACCTGCCAATGCTGGGCGGCGGCGACACCCTGCGCGCCGCGACCGACTGGGATGCCGATGGCGACGGACGCCTGTCGATCAAGCATGGCGACAGTTTCATCATGCTGATGGAATGGGGACCGGACGGCAAGGTCCGCTCCGAATCGATCCAGCCCTATGGCGCGGCCACCACCCGCCCCGGCAGCCCGCACTATTCCGATCAGGCAGCGCTGTTCGCTGCCCGGCGGTTCAAGCCGGTGCGGTTCGAAGCCGCCGATGTGGCCACCCATGCCGTTCGTCGAACCACGGTGTCGAATTGACGCGCGGCGTGATTGCAATAGTCTGCCGTCATTCACGTCTTCGCTGAAGGATTTCCATGCGCCGCTTCCTGTCCGCATCGCTGCTCGCGCTTGCGCTCACCGCCTGCTCCGCCGCGCAGAACGCGCCGCTGGCCTCTGTCCCCGCGCGGGTTCCCGCAGCGCCTGCGCCAGCGCCAGCCCCTGTGGCCCAGCCCGCGCCGCTGTCGGATCTCGTGAAGGCGGTCGACATTCCCTACGAGAAGTTCACGCTCGACAATGGCCTGACCGTCCTGGTCCATACCGATCGCAAGGCGCCGATCGTGGGCGTCACGACCTATTACCGCGTGGGTTCGAAAAGCGAGCCCAAGGGCCGCACCGGCTTTGCCCACCTGTTCGAGCACCTGATGTTCGGCGGATCGGAAAACGTCCCCAATTTCGACGTCCCGCTGGAGGCCGCGGGATCGACCAGCACCAACGGTTCAACCTGGTACGACCGCACCAATTATGTCGAAACCGTGCCGACCGGCGCGCTCGATCTGGCGCTGTTCATGGAAAGCGACCGCATGGGCCACCTGCTCGGCGCGGTCACCCAGGACAAGCTCGACAAGCAGCGCGGCGTTGTCCAGAACGAGAAGCGGCAGGGCGACAACCAGCCCTACGGGCTTGAGGACTACGCCATCGGCGAGGGCCTGTTCCCGGTCGGCCACCCCTATCGCCATTCCACCATCGGTTCGATGGCCGATCTCGACGCCGCCAGCATCACCGATGTCCGCAAGTGGTTCACCGACAATTACGCCCCCAACAACGTCGTATTGGCACTGGCGGGCGATATCGACGCCGCCACCGCCCGCCCGCTGGTTGAAAAGTGGTTCGGCAAGATTCCGCGCGGCCCCGAAGTGCGCAAGGTCGAGGCTGGCCCGGTGACGCTTGCCGCCCCGGTCAAGCGCGAGATGACCGATCAGGTGCCGCTGGTGCGCATCCACCGCGCGTGGAGCGGTCCGGGCCTGAACGATGCCGATGCGGTTGCGCTCGATGCAGGCATGCGGGTGCTGGGCGGGCTGTCGAGCTCGCGGCTCGACAATGCGCTGGTGCGCGGCAAGCAGCTGGCTGTCTCGGTCAGCGCCAATGCCCTGCAGTTCGAGCAGACCAGCTTCCTGCAGGTGACGATGGACGTGAAGCCGGGCGTGGACCGCGCCGTGGCGGAAAGGGAACTCGACGCGCTGATCGCCCAGTTCCTGGCCGAAGGGCCAAGCGAGGACGAGGTGCGCCGCGCCGCGACCGTGGCCGTATCGGGCCAGCTGGGCGCGCTGGAAGGCGTCGGCGGTTTTTCCGGAAAGGGCGCGCAACTCGCCGAGGGTGAGCTTTATTCGGGCGATCCGTTGCAACTGAAGCGCGATCTGGCCCGCACCGCCGCGCTGACCCCGGCAGAGGTCAAGGCGGCGATGGCCCGCTGGCTTTCGCGCCCGGTGCTGGCACTGGGGATCACCCCGGGCAAGCGGACCGAGGATGGCGCGAAGATGGGCGGCTGGGGCGACGAGGGGCTCAGCCCGCCACCGAAGCCCGATGCCAAGCGCAAGCCGCCGAAGCTGGCGACCGGACCGAAGCGCGAGGCGCCGCCGGTGGCGCCCGTGGGCGACCTGACCTTCCCGGCGGTGGAGCGCGCGACGCTGTCCAACGGCGTCGAGGTTTCGCTCGCCCGGCGCGGCGCGGTGCCGACGGTGCTGGTCAGCCTCAACTTCGATGCCGGCAGCGCTGCCGACAGCCTCGACACGCCCGGCACCCAGTCGCTGATGCTGGGCCTGCTGGACGAAGGCACGACCAGCCGCGATGCGGTCGCCATCGCCGAGGAACAGGAACGGCTGGGCGCCCGGATTTCCGCCGGCGCAGGTCAGGATTCGAGCTCGGTTTCGCTCTCCGCGCTGACTGCCAACCTTGCCCCTTCGCTCGCGCTGCTGGCTGACGTCGTGCGCAATCCCGCCTTCAAGGAGGCCGACGTGGCGCGGGTTCGCGACCAGCAGCTGGCTGCGATCGCGCAGGTCAATTCCGACCCGCGCGGCATGGCCATGCGCCGCATCGCACCGCTGCTGTTCGGCAAGGGCCATCCCTATGGCCTGCCGGGCGATGGCCTTGGCGAAAAGGACAGCGTCGCCGCGCTGACCCCGGCGGCGCTGCGCGCCGCTCACGACCGCTGGCTGCGGCCCGACACGCTGAAGATCACGGTGGTTGGCGACGTGACGATGGAAGAGCTGCGCCCCCTGCTGGAGCAGGCCTTCGGATCGTGGCAGGCCCCCGCCACCCCGCGCCCGGTCAAGCGGCTCGATGCCGCCGTGCCCGCGCCGCAGCCCCGGATCGTGCTGGTCGACCGGCCGAACTCCCCGCAATCGGTCATCGTCGGCGGGCGGGTGCTGCCGCTGAAGGGCACCGACCGCGATATGGAAGCGCTCGATCTCGCCAACGAAGTGCTGGGCAACGGCTTCCTCTCGCGGCTCAACCTCGACCTGCGCGAGGACAAGGGCTGGTCCTATGGCGTGCGCTCCAGCGTGGCCGCGCCGAAGGGGCCGCGGACATTTACCGTGGTCGCGCCGGTCCAGGCCGACCGGACGGGCGATTCGATCAAGCTGCTGCTGGCAAACATGGCGGCCTTCCCCAAGACGAAGGGCGTCGATCCCGCCGAGCTGGGTCGGGTCACCGATGGCAATATCCGAGGCCTGCCCAACCGCTTCGAAACCAACGGTCAGGTCCTGGGCGCACTGGTGCAGAACGAGCGGCTGGGCCGTCCCGACAACTATTACGCCACCCTGCCCACCCGCTACCGCGCGATCGATGCGGGCGCGATCAACCAGGCGGCGGCGCAGTACCTGCAGGGCCAGGGCCTGGTCTTCGTGGTGGTCGGCGACCGCAAGGTCGTGGAACCGCAGCTGAAGGGCATCGGCCTGCCGGTGGAGATCGCGCAACCTGTTGACAGCGCGCCCGCTTCGGGCAAGTGATTGCGTTACTTACCCCCCTGTAAGTGAGGAGAGTTCGAATGTCTGTTGCCGGCACCTATGAATGCGTCACCAAGACCCCGATGGGCGACCAGAAGAGCGAAGTGACGATCAACGTCGATGGCGATACCTTCACCGGCTCGAACGTCGGCGCGATGGGTTCGATGGAACTCGAAAACGGCAAGGTCGATGGCAACACCCTGACCTGGACCATGAAGATGACCGTCCCCATGCCGATGACCCTGGAAGGCACCGCCACCGTCGATGGCGACGTGCTGACCGGTTCGGTCAAGGCTGGCGCCTTTGGCACCTTCCCGATGAACGGCACCCGCAAGGGCTGATTTCGCGCCGCAAGGCTGGATAGCAAGGGCGTCGGAGCATGGCTCCGGCGCCCTTCTTGTTTCCCCAACCTCCGTTCGTGTCGAAGATTTTCCAGCTATCCCTGTACCAGCGTCGCAGCTAAACCCGCCTCCGCGCTGTAACACTGCCTTCGGGAGGGGAGGCACCCATGATCCGTACCCTGTGTCTTGCCGCAGCCACCGCGCTGTGCGCCGCCCTACCCGCTACCGCGCAGGAATCCGCGCCCGCGAAACGCGGCTGCGAGCTCCACGTCTGGCCGGCGGAGGACTTTCACACCGTCTATTACGGCTGGGGCCACGGCGGCACGATCGACGGCGGATTCAAGCAGCGCAATGGCTATGCCCGGCTGTGGGTCGATCCGCTGGCAATGAAGCGGCAGGCGGAGATTCTTGCCGCGCAGCCGATCCCCACTCTGCTGGGACTACAAGGCTACAGCATGGTGGTGCATCCCCAGCGGCTGTCCAGCCAGGTGATCCGCAATACCCCCGGGCGGCTCGCGGCCGCCACCCCGGACTGCTATGCCGAGCTCGTGGTCGATACCGTCGTGCTCCAGCACAATGTGCTGCACGGCAAGGGTCTCAACGTGATCTACCGCTTCCGCCAGTTCGGCGCGGCCCCGGCGCCTGAGCGGACCTTCGGGACCTTCGTGGTCGCGCCGGTCAACCTTGTCCTGTCCGACAAGGAACTGCCCGAACCCACCGCCTTCGCCGCCGAGATGGAACGCGCCTACATCGCGACCATCACCGAATTCGCCACCCGCCTGCAAGCCCCGCCCAAGAAGGCCAAGGGCAAGCGCAAGTCCTGATCCCCCGAAGAGGTAATCCATGACCAAGTTCACCCTGCTGCTTGCCACCGCCGCGCTGACCGCCGCGCCCGCCGCCTTCGCCCAGACCGCGGAAGCTCCCGCTCCGACGTCGGCCGCAACCGAAGCCGCCGTTCCGGCAGAGGCCCCGGCTGCGGTTGAAGCCCCGGCTCCGGCAGGCCGTCCGGGCCTGCTGCCGACCGCCGCCGCCGATGGCTGCGAGCTGCACGTGTGGCCCGCCGAGCGCATGGCCGCGCAGACCACGGGTTGGCTTTCGGGCTTTGGCGTGATCGGTGCGATCGCCGACCAAAGCGCCAACGCCAAGAAGAATTCCGACCACCAGTCGCTGCTCGCCACCGCGCTCGACAGCCCCAGCCAGCTCGATGCGCTCGCCTCGCTCGACTTGCGCAATCTGCTGGCGCGCACCCCCGGCACCACCATCGTGATGCACGAAACCCCGCTGGAGCGGCACACGATGAACAAGGTCAAGGCGCGCCGTTCGGATTCCACTGCGCAGTGCTACTCCGAACTGATCGTCGCCGACGTGCTCTACCAGAAGGCGGCGCTCTATGGCCGGTCGCTGCGCACGCTGTTCATGTTCCGCGACTTCGGCAAGGACCAGACGATCGACCGCGAATACAAGGCCTGGGGCGGCAACGGCCTGAAGCTGTTTCCCCCGCAGGAAGGCGAGGACGCGGTGGCCGCGCTCGACGAGCTGGTGGGCGTGTTCAAGGGCAACTTCGACGAATATTCGCGCAACGCGCGCAAGGCACTCGCTGCCCCTGCCGTGCGACGCTGAAGGTGCTCCCGGTGCGGGAGCGCGGCCCCGTCCGCGCTCCCGCAGCAAATGAACGACGGATGAACTTTCGCTCTTTTGAATTTTTCACATAGGTGATATTCCTAGAGCTCGGGCCCAACGATGCCCGAGGGAGGATAGCACCATGACCACACTCCGCCGCGTTTCCATGGCCAGCGCGGGCGCGCTGGCCGTCGCGATGATCGCCAGCCCGGCCCAGGCGCAGGACGCCACCGACAGCGCCGACAATCCTGAGATCATCGTCACCGCGCAGTTCCGCGAACAGAACCTGCAGGATACGCCGCTGGCGATCTCGGCGGTCAATTCGGCGCTGCTGGAAAGCCGCAGCCAGACCTCGGTCGAACAGGTCGCGGCACAGGCCCCCAACGTCACCCTGACCCCGCAGGGCCAGCAGAACGGGTCGGGCCTGATCGCCTTCATCCGCGGCGTCGGCCAGACCGACTTCAACTTCGCGCTGGAACCCGGCGTCGGCATCTATGTCGACGACGTCTACATCCCCACCCTCACCGGCTCGCTGCTCGACCTGATGGACCTTGACCGGGTCGAAGTGCTGCGCGGACCGCAGGGCACGCTTTCGGGCCGCAACGCCATCGGCGGCGCGATCAAGCTGTTCTCGACCAAGCCGCAGGGCAACGGGCGCGGATCGATCCAGGCGACCTATGGTTCGTACAACCGCATCGAGGTGCGCGGCTTTGCCGACCTGGCGCTGTCGGACAAGCTGTTCATGCGCGTGGCCGGGGTGTCCAAGAACCGCGACGGCTACGTCAAGCGGCTAGACTATGGCCTGACCCACCCGGGTTCGGGCGTGCCGAGCAACAACACCGGCAGCCCGGTGCTGGGCACGCTGGGCGGCCAGTCCTATGCCGCGGGCAAGCTCTCGCTGCGCTGGGTGCCGAGCGAGACGGTGGAAGTGAACATTTCCGGCGACTACACCCGCGACCGTTCAGAGGCCGGCGCCGGTGTGCTGCGCTATTACAACAACGCCTCCACCACCGGCGACGGGGTGGCCTGGATGACCAACACGATCACCGGCGCGCCGGTGACCGGCAATTGCCGCTTCGTCCCCTACGGCGTGAACAGCTGCGATACGCTGACCGGCTATGATCCCCGCTATGTCACCTATTCGACCTTTGCCGATACCCGGCCGGTCACGGCGCAGGCGCCGTTCAAGCCGCTGATCTTCCAGCCGCACCAGTGGCTCGACAACTACGGCGTGATGGGCACGATCGACATCGACCTGACCGACAGCCTGTCGCTGAAGTCGATCACCGCTTGGCGTCACTACAAGTCGGACTGGGCGCAGGACGTCGACAATTCGCCGCTGGCCAACCAGCAGCTGGCGCAGGTGCTGGTCAACGACCAGTGGAGCCAGGAGCTGCGCCTGAACGGCAAGATCGGCGCCGACGCGCAGTTCGAATACACCCTGGGCGGATTCTACTTCAAACGCGACGGAACGCTGACCGCGCGGGTCGACTTGAACTATGCTGGGCTCGATTTCATCCACGGTCCCGATCCCACGCCCGCCAGCAACAAGGCGCTGTTCGCCACCGGCATCTGGCACGTGACCGATGCGTTCAACGTGACTGGCGGCGTGCGTCAGTCGTGGGACAGCAAGGAATACCTGTTCCAGCGCCACAACCCGGACGGCACCCTGCCTGGCGCCTGCGCCGCGCCGCCACCGGCCGCGACGTTCTCCACCGGCGTGCCGAACTGCCTGATCGCCGGGCTCAACGGATCGCCGGCCAGCTTCTCGTCCAAGCGCTTCGACTGGCGCGTGGCGATGGACTACCGCTTCTCGCCCGAAGTGATGGTTTATGCCCAGGTCGCCACCGGCTACCGCGCGGGCGGCGTCAATCCGCGGCCCTATTTCGGCCCGGCCAACGGCGCGCTCAACCAGATCAAGTCGTTCAACCCCGAAACGCTGCTGTCCTATGAAGCCGGCTTCAAGACCGACCTGTTCGACCGCAAGATGCGCCTGAATGTTTCAGCCTTCTATAACGATTACAAGGACATCATCCTTACCCTGTCGGCCTGCCCGATCAGCCCCTGCCTCCAGCCGAACAACGTCGGCCAGGCCCACGTCAAGGGCTTCGAGGTGGAGACGCTGATCAAGCCAACCCCGGCCTTCACGCTGGATGGCGCACTGTCCTACATTGACTTCAAGTACACCGCGCTCAACGGCACCACCGCCGTCAAGCTCGACATGGTCACCCCCTACACTCCGAAGTGGAAGTGGAGCTTCGGCGCGCAGTACGACATCGAGAACGTGCTGGGCGGCACGCTGAGCGCGCGGTTCGACGGGTCCTACCAGAGCCACGTCTATACCGAAGCGGTGAACTATGACCGGATCCTGGTTTCGACCACGGCGCCGATCACCACCACTCCGGCCGTGGCCGGCGTGACGGCCCGTCCGGGCGGCGGGCCCCTGGCCACCCTGGTCGCCTCCAACCGGATCGACGGCTATTTCCTGGGCAATGCCCGCCTGACCTGGAAGCAGGACAGCGAGGCCCCGTTCTCGGTCAGCCTCGAGGTCCAGAACCTGTTCAACCGCTACTACTTCACCTCGCTCTACGAGCAGTTCGGCAGCCCGGGCACGATCTCCGGCGCGCCGGGCCTGCCCCGGACCTGGGCCGTGACGATCAAGAAGTCGTTCTGAGCCAACCGAT
>JAYRMP010000018.1:0-38288 GCA_041912655.1 Novosphingobium sp.
ACTCCTCTTCGTCACGGTTGAAGTGTGCAAACTCCACCATAACGATGAACCCGGTGGCCACCAGCGACGCCGCATTCCGGGGTGGGGCAGGCCCCACCCCGGAATACACCATCGCCTACACCGGAAATTACACCACGAGCGCGGACGCTAACTCCACCCGAGGCATCCCCCGCGTATCTCGCGGCAAAAGTGGCTCGATCCGCGACCACTGCTCATCTGAAAACCAGAAGAAATCCGCCATCCAATGCACCTCCTTGACGCGGTGCAGTGAATCACATCCCAACCAAGCAGGGAATCCCATTTATGGGTCCGGACCCTAAATGAAAAGCAAGCTTCGTTAGGAAGTGTTCTGTTGGCACATCTTTTGAGCAATGCGGGTGCTCCATAAGACGCTCGTACGACCAGCGGATGGCTTGAATTGCTAGATCAGGCGACCGGGCATCACGCGGCGCGGCACCGGGCGGCGCGGCACCGGGGGGCGGGTTCGGGCGCGGGTGGGGTGGATCGGGCCTTGCTTGCCAGCCGCCCCGGATCGCCTAAGCTGTGCGGATGCCGACCGCTTCCCCCTATCGCCCAGAGTTCGAAGCCGCACTGCGGCACTTCGCGCAGGTCAGCGAAGCGATGCATCGGCGTGGGCTTTCACGCCCGGTTCTGGTGGGCGGTGCGGCAGCGGAATTCTGGTCCGCATCGGCGGTGAGCACGGGCGATTTCGACATCTGCACCCCGCTGCAACCCCAGCTTGAAGAGGAAATGCAGCGCCACGGCTTTGTCCGGCCAAGCGGCGCAGGCAAGATGCTGAGGGGCTGGGTTCACCCCGGACTGAAGCTTGGCTTCGAAGTAGTGGCCGAGGTTCCGATGGATGGCAATGTCGATGCGGCGCACATCCGTCTGGTCCAACCGGCGGGAGAAACCGCCTTGTTTCGCGTGATTTCGGTGGAAGATCTGATTGCTGACCGGATGGGCCAGTATGCTTCCGGGACGGCGCCGGACCGGATCGGACAGGCACGGTTGCTGCTGGCCCTTCACCCGGATGCCGATCTGGACTATCTTGAACGCCGCATCCGCGAAGAAACGATGGGCGAATATGGCATCGAAAGTGTCCAGGGCTGATCAAACCGCGCAGGTCGTCCGGATGGACGAGCTGGGCGCGCGCCTTGCGCGCCGCAAGGCCGAACTGGGTCTGCCGGAGCTTCCCCGCAATTCCGGCACTCGCCGCACGCCGTCCAAGCGCGCGCTGCTGAAAGCGATCGAGGACGCTGGCGGCAAGTGGTGATCCGCCGCACGGCCTGATTTTCCTACTCTCCCGAAATCTGCAACATGGCCCGTTTGCCTCTGAACAAGGAGACGGATCATGGACAATGGATCATGCGGCGCGGCACCGGGCGGCACCTTCGGGCGCGGGTGGGTGCCGGTTTCGGGGGATTTCGGGCGGGGGGGGGTTGCGGCCCCCCCGGGGCGGGGGGGGGGCCCCGCCCGGGGGTGGGGAGGGGTTGAGGCCGAGAGCGTGGGGCTTGCCGGGTTACCCCTCCACCATGCTTCTCATGGTCCCCCTCCCCGTTCCGGGGAGGAATTTTTGCGTGGTCGGGAGGAATCTGTGTTTACCCCGGCCTGCAAGGCGCGGTTCCTGGATGAGCTTTCGCGGCATGGGAACGTGCGGGTGGCTGGGGCGCGGGTGGGGGTTTCGCGGTCCGGCCTGTACCTCGCGCGGCGGCGCGATGCCTTGTTTGCCGCAGGGTGGCGCGCGGCGCTGGGGCTGGCGCGGCGTCATGCCGAGGCAGTGCTGGCCGAGCGGGCGCTGGAAGGCGTCGAAGAGCCGGTGTTCTTTCGCGGCGAGCTGATCGCGCTACGGCGGCGCTATGATGCGCGGCTGCTGCTGGCGCACCTCGCGCGGCTGGATGCGCTCTGTGCGGAGGCTGGCGGCGAGGAAGCGGCGGGGGAGTTCGACCGGCTGCTCGCCGCGGTGGCCGATCTGCCCGAGGCGGCCGCTCCCCCCGATTGTCCCAGCCGCGCGGCGGCGGTGGAGCGCGCCGCGTTCCGTGCCGGGGCGCGCGGGCTGGGGGAACGGCGCACGGCGGCGATGCTGGAGGCTGCGGCGGCGGAGTGGGACGCGGCGGAGGCGGCGCTTCATGGCGCGCTCGATGCGGCGCTGGCGGGGCAGGGCGCGGCGGGGTTCGAGGTGAAGGGGCTGTTTGGGGGCTGTGTCTCGACTTCGCTCGACACGAACGGAGGTGGAGGTGGCTTTGCGGCGGGGGCGGGGCTTTCGCTTCAGGACAGTGTCCACAGTGTCCACCCAGATCGGGCGGTGGGCGGGATTGACCTTGGCGGGCAACACTCCATGATCGGGGCAAACACCACTGGAGGGGACCCTACCTATGCTCGATACCCTGGCGCCGTTCATCGGCCTGTTCGGCCTGATCGGCTTTGCCGGCCTGGCCGGGATCAAGAACCCGGTCGACAAGACCCGCCCGGGCCACGCCGTGCGGCTGATGGGCCTGCTGGGGCTAGCCGGGCTGATCGGGATCTGGGTGCCGGGTGCGGGGGCGGTGGGCGCTTCGGGTGCGCTGGGGCTGTGGAACCACCAGAACCCGAAGCTCGCCCTGTGGGGCAAGCTGGGGTGGAGCTTCGTGCTGGGACTGCCCTATATCGCGCGCTGGGCGCTGGGCTGACGCTGCGGCAAGCGCCTCGTTTGCTCAGAAATTCACAAACGCGAACTTTTCAAAAGGGCGAAACTCTGGCAGAGGAGTCGCGGGGGGACGGCGGGGCCGATCCCCGGCGACGTCCTGTGGGAGTGAAATGCGATGAGCGGCCAGAGCCTTGAAGCCATGCTTGCCGGTGCGGGCGACCTTGTGGAGCTGTTGCGCAACCAGCAGGTCGGGCCCAACGTCTATCCCGGCGTGCCTTCGGAATATTCCAACTGGCGCAGCGAGCAGTGGGCCTGGCAGCACACCGCGGTGCTCTATAACCAGTCGTACCACATGGTCGATCTGGAAGTGCGCGGGCCGGATGCCTTCGCCATGCTGGAATACCTCGCGGTCAACAGCTTCAAGGGCTTCGTGCCGGACAAGGCCAAGCAGTTCGTGCCCTGCACCCCCTATGGCCACGTGATCGGCGACGTGATCCTGTTCTATCTGGAGGAGCAGCGCTTCAACCTGGTCGGCCGTGCGCCCGCGATCGAATGGGTGGAATTCCACGCCGCCAGCGGCAAATGGAACGTGGAAGTGGAGCGCGACGAGCGCTGGGCGATGCGCACCGACGGCAAGCGCAAGTCCTATCGCTTTCAGGTGCAGGGGCCGAACGCGATGAAGATCATCGAGCAGGCCTGCGGCGTGACCCCGCCCGACCTCAAGTTCTTCAACATCACCCACCTGACCATCGCCGGAAAGACCGTCCACGCGCTGCGCCACGGCATGGCGGGCCAGCCGGGCTGGGAACTCTACGGCCCCTGGGAAGACTATGGCGCCGTCCACGCGGCGCTGGTCGAGGCGGGGAAGGATCACGGGATGGCGCTGGTCGGGGGGCGGGCCTATTCCTCCAACACGCTGGAATCGGGGTGGATTCCCTCGCCGCTGCCGGCAATCTACACCGGCGAGGAACTGCGCCCGTTCCGCGAATGGCTCTCCGCCAATTCCTATGCCGGCAAGTGCTCGGTCGGCGGCTCATGGGTCCCGGACAGCATCGAGGGCTATTACCTGACGCCGTGGGACCTGGGCTATGGTCCCTTCGTCAAGTTCGACCACGATTTCATCGGCCGCGCCGCGCTGGAAAAGCTGGCCCAGGGGCCGCACCGCCGCAAGGTGACCCTCGCGCTCGACAACGAGGACGTGATGCGCGTGCAAAGCTCCGCCCTCGCCAAGGGGGAGCGCGCCAAGTTCATGGAATACCCCAGCGCGGTCTACGCCATGCACCCCTTCGACGAAGTCCGCGCGGCGGACGGCAGCCTCGCGGGCCTCTCGACCTGGATCGGCTACACGGCGAACGAGGGCAAGTTCCTGACCCTCGCCATGCTCGACGAGGCGCATGCCGTGCCAGGCACGCAGGTCTCGCTGGTCTGGGGTGAGCCGAATGGCGGGACGCGCAAGCCCACGGTGGAGCCGCACGTCCAGACCACGATCAAGGCGGTGGTCGCTCCGGTGCCCTATTCGGAAGTCGCGCGCGATGCCTATGCCGACAGCTGGCGCACCCGCCAGCCCTGAGTCTCAGCCGCCCGCGAGCGAGGCGGCGGCGCGCGCCAGCGCCGCGCTCGCCCGTGCAATGAGCTGGTCGTCATAGCGGACGGCGGGCAGGGCCACGGCGAAGGCCCCGGCCGCACGGCCCTCGAACCAGGCCGGGCAGGCGAGGCCGCAGATGCCGGGAGTGTTCTCCTCGCAGGCCACCGCCAGTCCGTCGCGCCGGACCTGCTCCAGCTGGAGGCGCAGCGGGTCTTCCTCGACCACGGTCTGGGCGGTGAAGCGCGGGCGGGGGCATTGGGCGAAGTAGCGGTCGAGTTCGTCCGCACCCATCGTCGCCAGGATCGCCTTGCCCCCGGCGAGCGAATGGAGCGGCTTCTTCTCGCCCGGCTCGATCGCATAGCGCAGCGCCTGCCCGCTCGCCTCGGTCACCAGCGCCTCGGTTTCCCAGCCGGTGCGGATCATGAAGCTCGCCGTCTCGTCCAGTTCGCTGCGCAGCAGCTTGACCAGCGGTGCGACGCGGTCGGCCAGGGTCAGGGCGTGCTGCGGCACGGCCAGCCGCTCGAGCCCCGGTCCCGGGCGATAGCGCCGCCCGTCACGGGCAAGGTATCCGCGCTCGTGCAGGGTCGACAGCAGGTAGGACAGGCTCGACACCGGGATGTCGAGCGCCGCCGCGATATCCTGCGCGATCGGCCCCTGCGGGTGCGCAACCACGAACTCGATGATGTCGAGCGTGCGCATCGCGGACTTGACGGTGGTGGGGGGCTGGGAACTGGCCATTTTACCAGCTGAGGCTACCGCGCCGCTCGGCAAAGCGCCAGCCCTGCGGCGTGCGCACGAAACGGTCGTGGAACGAACCCGCGAGCGGGGCGGTATCGGGCTGGAACAGGACCATTGCGCTTTCGCCGCGCGCCTCGTCCGGCCCCAGCACCTCGATCACCACGTTGGAGCAGAGGTGGCGGGTCTTGCGGGGCGGGCGGCCCTGGAACGCGGCAAGGATCGCCGCGCGGCCCCGGATCGGTGCGTCCGGCGCAGTTGGCCGGGTCATCGTTCCATCCTCGGTGTACAGGGCCGCAAGCTCTTCCCAGCGGCCCGCGTCGTTTAGGTTGGCATAGAGCGCGATGAGCCGCGTGCAGTCGGCCTCGATCGCGCGGCGCTCGTCGTCGGTCACAGCCGCGCTCCGGCGATGTCCGCGCCTTCGCGCAGGCTACGCAGCTTCTTCCAGGTGACCTTGGGATCGATCTTGCCATAGCCGGCGAAGGTCCCGAAGCCGCAGTCGGTGGAGGCGATCACGCGCTCCGGCCCGACGAACCCGGCAAAGCGTTCGATCCGCTGGGCGATCAGTTCGGGGTGTTCGACATAGTTCGAGCAGGTGTCGATGAGGCCGGGCGCGAGCACCTTCCAGTCGGGCAGCTTCGCCTGTTTCCACACTGCCCATTCGTGCTCGTGGCGGGGATTGGCGGCTTCGAACAGGACAGTCGCGGGCCGGGCCTTGATCACTATGTCGATTACCTTTTCGAGTGCGATATCGTGGTCGTGCGGGCCTTCGTAATTGCCCCAGCAAACGTGCATCCGCATCCGCTCGGGCGGGATGTTGGCGGTGGCGGCGTTGAGCGCTTCGACATTGGCGGCGGCTACCTTGAGGAATTCCGCTTCCGACATGTCCTGGTAGCCGGTGTGGCGGCTCATCGCGAGATCGGGGCAATCGAGTTGCAGGTAGAAGCCCTCGGCCACGATGGTTTCGTATTCCTCGCGCATCGCGTCGACCAGCGCGGCGAGGTAGGCCTCGTGGCTGGGATAATGGCGGTTGACCTGGAAGGCGGTAATCAACCCGGGCGAGGCGGCGTTCATGAAGGCTTCGGTCTCGGGCGCGGCGTGCCGAGCGAGCGCGGCCTTGAAGCGGCGGATGTCTTCATGCAGCGGAGCGAGGGTGACCAGCTTGACGTCGCCAATACAGCTGGCGCGAACGAATTCCTGGCTGCCCATGATCGCGGAGAGCTTCTTCGCCAGGTCCGGCACTTCGGCAAGGTCGGCGGCGGGCTTGCGGTCGATGTGCCCGCCAAAGCCGGACAGCCGTTCGATCATGTAGGTCGAATAGCCGACCTTGCCGAGTTCCCCGTCCGAAACGATCGAGACACCGGCTGCCACCTGCTGCCTGACCGCCTCGTCCACGGCGGCCGAGACGACCCGGTCGAACTCCGCCGCGTCATAGGGTTCGCCCTTGTCGCGCGCCAGCAGCAGCGGGGTCAGCTCGTCGCCGCGCGGCAGGCTGCCGACATGGGTGGTCTTGATATGCGCCATGTTCCGGAAAGTCCTCTGGAAGGATGTTTCCGAACTCTTCGCATATATGAACCGAGTAGGAAAGGGTCAGCCGCGCGCCGTGCTTTCACGCTCGATCAGGTGGACGGGCGCGCGGCGCTGTTCCAGCTTGTCCCCGGCGATCGAGGCCAGCAGCTTGTCGACCAGCATCGCCCCTGCGGCGGCAAAGTCGGCCTGGACGGTGCTGAGCGGCGGCATGGCCAGCGCGCTGGCGCGGATGCCGTCGAAGCCGATCAGGGCGGCGTCCTGCGGCACGCGCACCCCGGCCTCGGCCAGTTCCTGCAGCGCGCCGAGCGCGATTTCGTCGCAGACCGCGAAGACGCCGTCGAAGGAACGGCCCGAGGCAATCAGCGCGCGCGCGGCCAGGCGGCCCTGCTCCTCGCGCGCCAGGCCATAGTCGGATTCGACCAGCCAGGGTTCCAGCCCGGCCTCGGCCATGCGTTCGGCGTAGCCGGCGTAGCGTTCCTGGAACTGGCGCTGGAGCGGCCCGGCGGACCCCAGGCAGGCGATCCGGCGGCAGCCGCGCTCGATCAGGTGGCCGGTGGCAAGCCGCGCGCCGCCATGGTTGTCTGCCCGGATCCAGTCGAGATCGTCATAGGGCGACCCCCAGCAGACCTGATGCGCCCCGGCCTGGGCGAGATCGCGGAAATAGCGCCAGGCCTGTTCGTTCTGGGTCGTGCCGATGACGATCGTGCCATCCGCCTTGCGCTGTTCCTCGAAGCGGCCGGACAGGTTCGCCGGTCCATCCTGAAAGCTCACCAGCGTGTCGTAGCCGCGGGTCGAGGCGGCGGCGCAGATCGTGCCGAGCAGGGCGTAGGTGAAGGGGTTGAGGTCCTTGCGGTCCTCGTCCGGGCGGCAGATCACCACCACGGCAAGCGTGCCGGTGCGCCCCGTGCGCAGCCGCGCCGCGTTCTCGTCGACCGAGTAGTTGAGCTTGCGCGCCGCTTCGGCCACCCGGCGGCGGGTCGCCTCGCTGACCACCGGGTCGCCGGCAAGGGCACGGCTGACGGTCGACTGACTGACGCCCGCCTCGGCCGCGACATCGAAGGATGTCACGCGCACGGTGCGGGGTCGGGTCCGGTCGGCGAGCGGCATGGCGCGCCTCTACATCGCCGAGATGCCGCCGTCGAGCTTGAGCTCGGCGCCGGTCATGAAGCTCGATTCGTCGCTCGCGAGGTAGAGCACGCCGTTGGCGATCTCGTCCGGCTGGCCGACGCGCTTCAGCGGGATCTGGCGGGCGAGCTTGCCCATCACCACGTCCTTGGGGTGGCCGCTCGACCTGGTGATGCCGTCAAGGATCGGGGTGTCGACGAAGGTCGGGTGGACCGAATTGCAGCGGATGTTCCAGCCCATCTTGGCGCAGTACAGCGCCACCGACTTCGACAGCATCCACACCGCCGCCTTGCTGGCGTTGTAGCCGGGCATGGTGTCGCTGGCGATCAGCCCGGCGATGGAGGAGATGTTGACGATCGATCCCGGCTGGTTGTCCTTCATCAGCGGCAGCGCCTTCTGGCAGCCAAGGAACACGGAATCGACGTTGACCGCAAAGCCGCGGTGCCATTCCTCCAGCGTGCAGGTCTCGATATTGCCGCGCACGCCGATGCCGGCGTTGTTGACCAGCACCGACAGGCCGCCAAGCGCGCGCTCCACCGCAGCAATCGCCGCGATCCAGCCCGCCTCGCTGGTCACGTCGAGCTGGACCGAGAAGGCCGTGCCCGCGCCGTGGGCGGCGTTGATCGCATCGGCCTGTGCGGCGGCGCCATCGCCGTTGATGTCCGCCAGCATCACCTTCGCGCCCTCGCGCGCCAGCATCGCCGCCTGGGCCGCGCCCAGACCCTGCGCCGCGCCGGTGACCAATGCCAGCTTGCCTGCAACCCGTCCGCTCATTTCCGCATTCCTCCCACGATGTTCGCGCCCAGCAGCAACAGCAGCCGGACGTCGATGCCAAGCCCGCGCTGCCGCGCCCCGGCGATGAATTCCTCGAGTCCACTTATCGGTACACGGTGCACGGTGATGTCCTCGCCGTCCACCCCGCCGCCTGTCCCGACTCGGGTCAGGTCATGTGCGGTGAGCAGGGTGAAGCTTTCGCTGACCATGCCGGGCGATGAATAGAACTCGCCCACCACTTCGATCCGCGCCGCGCGGTAGCCGGTTTCCTCTTCAAGCTCGCGCGCGGCAGCGACGGTGGCGTCCTCGTCCGCGACATCGTCATGGTCGCCGATCAGCCCTGCGGGCAGTTCGAGGCATGGCTTGCCCAGCGGCACGCGGAATTGTTCGACCAGCAGGACGTGGTCCTGCGCGTCCACCGCCAGGATCACCGCCGCGCGGATGCCCCGGCTGCGGGTGACATATTCCCATTTGCCCCTGGTCTTGGCGGTGATGAACCGCCCGGCCCACATCACCTGTTCGGATTCGTCGTTCATGGCATCCCCTTGGGGACAGCCTTAGACCTCGATCAGGCGGTCGGGCAACTCGTTCACGTCATCCTCGGCGCGGGGGAAGTGCTCGGCCAGCACCGCGCCGACCCGTTCGACCGCCGCCGCCATGCCCTCGGCGAGATGGCCGGCGCGGATCTGCGCCAGCATCGCCGCCATCGCCTCGCCCCAGACCTCGTCGGCAACCTTGCCGGCAATGGCCTCGTCGGCGACGATTTCGGCGCGGCGTTCACGGGTGGAGAGGTAGATCAGGATGCCGGTGCGGCCATGGGTGCGTCGCTCCGCCCCGACCTTGAAGAAGGTCACCGCCCGGCCGCGAGTGCGCTGGGCCTTGACCGAACGCGGGACCAGCGCAAAGCGCAGTGGCGCCCACATCTGGAGCACGGTCATGCCGATGAACTTAAGCGCGGCGACGCTGCCCGCCAGCACCAGCACCTCGCGTGGGGTCCAGGCGTTTTCCCAGCTGCCGGTCAGCCGGTCGATCAGGCCAAGGTAGAAGTCGGGGAAGACCGAGAGCACCGCGAGCGCCAGCAGCGCCACGGCGACGGACCAGGCGAGCGCGACGTCGGTGTAGTCGTCCGATTGTTCGGTGATGATCGTCACGATCTCACCGGCGGTGCCGGCTTCTGCCCGCGCCACGCTGTCGGACACCAGCTTGCGCCCCGCATCGTCGAGCCGTCTGGAAATGGCTGCCATCACCAGCTCCCCGAAGCGCCGCCGCCACCCGATCCGCCGCCGCCGAAGCCGCCGAAGCCGCCTCCGCCGCCGAAATCGCTGCCGCCACCAAATCCGCCATGATCGCGGCCCGAACTGTGCCGGGCGATCTCGCTGATCCCCCACAGGACGATGCCGGGGTCGATCCCGCTGCGCCGCCCGCGCCTTCCGCGCCGCGAGAACATCGAGATCAGGAAGATCATCACCACGAACCAGAAGATCGCACCGCCGATGCTCGATCCCTCCACGCTGCCGGCCTGCGCTTCGGCGGCCTTGGCCGCTTCGGCAATCGCCTTGGCGTCGGCAGGATCGCGGCTGATCTGCTGGATCGCGGCATCGACCCCGGCGGTGATGCCCCCGCCAAAATCACCGGCCTTGAAGCGCGGGGTCATCACGTCGCGGATCACCCGGCCCGCCAGCACGTCCGGAAACACGCCGTGGAGGCCATAACCGGTTTCGAAGCGCATCCGCCTGTCATTCTTCGCGACCAGCAGCAGCAGCCCCTGATCGCTCTTGGCACCGCCGATACCCCACTGCTCGAACAGCTTGACCGCGTACATCTCGATCGTCTCGCCCTCGAGCGAGGGGATCGTGACGACCACCACCGCGCGGCCCGTCTGCTGGTTGTAGGCGCGCAGCTTTGCATCGAGCGCGGCTTCCTGATCGTCAGGGATCATCTGCGCGGAATCGAGCACCGGCCCGTCCGGGCGCGGCGGATAGGCGGCCAGCGCCGGGCTGCCGGCAAAGGCCAGCAGCGTCAGCAGCAGGATCAGCAGGCGCCGCATCGGGGCCTCCTTGTCAGCCCCTTACTTGGCGGCTGGAGCGGTAGTGCCGAAATCGACCTTGGGCGCCTTCTGCGCCGCGGCATCGGCGGCGAAGGGCACCATCGGCTTGGCGCCGTAGATCACCTTGGCGCCGATCGCGTCGGGGAAGGTGCGGATCGTGGTGTTATAGGACTGAACCGATTCATTGTAGCGCATCCGCGCGACGTTGATCTGGTTCTCGGTCCCTTCCAGTTGGACCATCAGGTCGGAAAAGCGCGCCTGGCTTTGCAGCTGGGGGTAGTTTTCCACGACGGTGCGCAGCTGGCCCAGCGCCTGGGTCAGCTGGTTCTGGGCGGACTGGAACTTCTGGAAGGTTTCCGGGTCCGACAGGTCATCGGTGGTGATGTTGATCGCGGTCGCGCTGGCGCGGGCCTCGGTCACGTTGGTGAGGATCTGGGTTTCCGAAGCGGCGGCGGCCTTGGCGGTTTCGACCAGGTTGGGAACCAGGTCCGAACGTCGCTGGTAGGCGCTCTGCACGTCGGCCCAGCGCGCCTTGGCGTCTTCCTCGGCGGTGGGGACGGAATTGATTCCGCAGCCGGCAAGGCTGACGGCGGCGCCGGTGATCAGGACAGTGCGGAACAGGCCGGTACGAAGCGAGGAAGCGGTCATCTGGTGAAGTTCCCTGTCGAAGGCGGCTCTCGCCGCGAATGTATGGAATGTAGCGCTGGCGCGGACGGGTTCAAGGATCACGGTGAAAACTCTTGCGAAACAGCAGCCTGTTGTGACGTCATGGCTTTTGTGGCAGCACCGGGTGCAGGGACAAGAGAAGGGGAGTGTCGCCATGTCCATGGTTTCGGAATTCAAGGCCTTCATCGCCAAGGGCAACGTGCTCGATCTCGCGGTCGGCGTGATCATCGGCGCGGCCTTCGGCAAGATCGTCACCTCACTGACCGACGACATCATCATGCCGGTGATCGGCCGGGTGTTCGGCGGTCTGGACTTCAGCGCGAAGTACATCGTGCTGTCGGGCGATGTCGCGCCCGGCACTCCGCTCGACGCGGCGCGCAAGGCCGGTGCCAACGTGCTGGCCTATGGCAGCTTCGTGACCGCGGTGATCAACTTCCTGATCATGGCCTGGGTGATATTCATGATCGTCAAGGCCGCCAACCGCGCCATGCCGCCAGCACCCGCCGCGCCTGCGGGACCAAGCGAGGTCGACCTGCTGACCGAAATCCGCGACGCGCTGAAAAAGTAAAGCGCTGCAATTTCAACGGAAACGGGCGGGGCTGCGGCTCCGCCCTTTTCTTTTGGCGCAGGTGTCCTATATGGGGTTTTGCCGGTTTCGGCCGGCTATGGCGATAAACTGCGGCGTGCAATAGGCACAGCGGACCCGGGGGCGGTACCCGGCGGCTCCACCACCTCCTCCCGCGAAAGCGAGGGGATATGACGGGGCCGAACTAGGATCGACGTGTGTTGAAAAGCGTTGTTTTCGCCCGGGCTGAGTAACCCGTTCAAGGCTCAAAACTCACAAGTGCCAACGACAACGAAGCACTTGCTCTCGCCGCGTAATGTGACGGCTTAACGGCCAGAATTTACCAAGCGAAAGCACGGTTCGGACCGAACCGGGTAACAGAATCGGAAACCGGGCGCCCGGGGGTGCGTAGCAACAGAAACCCCCACCATTTCACCCAGCTACGCCGTCCGATCAGAACACCGTTTCAGGGTTTTGGGCGAGGCGCCGTTCGTGCTTAAGGCAGTCGAGGATCTTGGCGCCGGCCATGAACACCGCGCCGGTGCAGGCCAGGAACAGCAGCTTGCCACCAAAGCCCGGATACTGCCGCAGATAGACCGATCCGCGCTCCACCGCGCCCAGCGCCAGCGCATAGATGATCGCATAGGCCTCGAACGGGGTCTTGATCATGAAGAGGCGGGCGATCTTGCGGTGCACGGGAATCCTCGAAAATGTTAACGCGGCCTTGTGCAAGCATAATGCCAAGCGCAGAAAACCGCGCAAGAGGCTGGTTAAGCCCGGTGAGCCTGTAAACCGTCCCGACAGGGGACGATCAGGCGAGTTCCATCAGGTCCAGTTCGGCCAGCAGGGCAAGGCGCGCCGCGATCGCCCGTTCGGCAAGCGGGGTGGATCCGATCTCCGCCGGGGTGATCGTCTCTGGCCAGTGCGCCGCGATCACCGCTTCGATCCGGGCTGCCTTGAGTTCATCCAGCAGAAAACGAGGGTCGACTGAGGCGGGATCGGCGACTACCCGCAGGCGCAGGCAGGCCGGGCCGCCGCCATTGGCCATCGACTGGCGCACGTCGACCGGCAAGACCCGCCGGATCGGTCCATTGCCGCTCAGCATTCCGTCCAGCCAGCATCGCACGCGCGGGTGTTCCCAGGCTTCAGTCGGGATCACCAGCGCCATTTCGCCGCCCGGCAGGGTGACCAGCTGGGCATTGAACAGGTAGGACCGGATCGCATCGGCCAGACTGACCGCGCTGGCCGGAACCTCGACTATTTCCGCGCCGGGTACAGCCGCGCGGATCGCGGCGTAAGTGCCCTGCGGGTCGGCAAAGGCCTGCTCATGGACGAACAGCACCCGTTCGTTCGCCACGGCGACGACATCGTTGTGGAACGCCCCGGCGGCGATTGCCTCGGGGTTCTGCTCGACGAACAGCACGCGGGCCGGATCGAGGCCATGCAGGCGGGCAACCGCGCGGCTGGCTTCGACGTGCTGCCGCGCGGGGAAAGCGCCGCCGCTGGTGCCGTAGACAAAGATTTCGAGGCCCGGCGCCCCGTGGCTCGCCCCCATCCGCATGTGGTTGGCCGCGCCCTCGTCGCCGAAGCAGGGCGGCACGGGATCATGCACCGCAAAGTGCCGCGCGTCGGCGAAGGCCAGGCGCAATTGCCTGACCGTGCCCGGCCATTCCTGCGAGCGGTGCGGCATGCTGACGAGGTTCGCAGGCGTCAGGTGGCAGCGCCCGTCCGCCGTATCGGGCGCAGGCGAAACGGTGGCGGCATTGGCGGTCCACATCGCACTGGCGGACCAGGCGGCGGCACGCAGCCGCGCATCCTCGCTGCCGTCTGCGCCGATGGCGGCAAGGAACACCGGGTTGGGGCGGGGCAGGGGCAGGAGGAAGCCCTGCGGCAGGCCCAGCGCCAGATTGTGGCGCATCTTCGCCAGCCCCTGCAGCGCCGCCGCGCGCGGGTGGCTGACATCGCCCGCATGGCTGGCCGAGGCAAGGTTGCCAAGGCTCAGCCCCGCATAGTTGTGGCTCGGCCCGATGATCCCGTCGAAGTTGATTTCGCGCAGCGCCATGTCACCACCGTGCGACGTGGGTCACAGTCATGCCCGGCTCCACCCCCAGCAGCGCCGCACAGGCGGGATCGAGCGCGATCCCATCGCCGTGCGGGGCGATCCACCCGAAGGCGCAGCGGAATTCCGCAAGGCGGCCCACGGCGACCAGCCGCTTCTCGCCAGCATGGTGTTCGCCCAGCGCCAGGTCAATCGCCGCGACCGTGTCCTGCGCCGCTTCGCGCACCGAGCGGATCTGATCGGTCCGCGCGGTCATGGTCGGGCCGCCGTCGAAGATGTCGATGTAGTTTTCCCAGGCGAAGCCTTCTTCCTCCAGCATCCGCATCGCGGCGCGCCCGGTAGGGTGGGGGATGCCGATCACCGCGCGGGCATGGTCGGACAGCATGGCGATATAGACCGGGTGCTTGGGCATCAGGTCGGCAATGAACTGGTTGCCGTGGCGGGCATTGAATTCGTCCGCGTCCTGGAAATTCATCCCGAAGAATCGCCCCGCCACCCCGTCCCAGAAGGGCGATCCGCCAGCCTCGTCGATCACCCCGCGCAGTTCGGCCAGCGTCCGGTCGGCAAAGCGCGCGCGGTGGTCCTTGATGAACAGGTAGCGGCTGCGCGCGATCAGCATGCCCAGCCCGCCCGCGCGCTCGCCCGGATGGAGGAACAGCCCGCCCACCTCGGTCGCGCCTTCGAGGTCGGTCGAGAGGTTGAGAATATCGGCGCGGAAGGTTCGCCCCAGTTCCGCCGAATGCTGGGTCAGCGCCCCGATCCGGTAGGAATAGAACGGCCACTTCTGCCCCACGGCGGAAAAGATCTGGCAGGTGCCGCGCACCTCGCCGGTCGCGGCATTCTCCAGCACGAAGACGTAGAGATCGTCGTCCAGCCTGTCTTCGCTCCGCGCGAAAGCCTCGGCGGAGCGTTCGAGCTTGGCCATCAGCGCGGCGCGATCGGGCGGCAGGTTGGTAAAGCCGCCGCCGGTGCGCTTGGCCATTTCGTAGAGGTGCTGAAGGTCGCCGCCACTTGCGGCGCGGATCACGAAGGTCAAAGCGGGGCTCCGGCGGCAAGGCGGTGGAGGACAAGCGCGGACAGGCGCGCACGCTCGGCCAGGCTGGGGACGATCAGGTACTCGTCGGCGGAATGGATCGCCCCGCCGCGCACGCCCATGGTGTCGACCACCGGCACGCCGCAGGCCGCTATGTTGTTGCCATCGCAGACCCCGCCCGTGGCCTTGCGGCCGATCGACTGGCCAAGGTCGGCGCTGCTGCGTTCGACGAGGTCGAACAGGCGCGCGGCGGCGGGATCGACGGGCTTCGGCGGGCGGGAGACGCCGCCATGACGGTGGATCGAGACTTCATGTTCGCCCTCGATTCGGGCGATCAGCGCGGCGACTTCCTGTTCGAACAGCTGAGCGAGATCGGCTTCGCGCGGGCGAATGTTGAAGCGCAGCACGGCCAGGTCGGGCACGACATTGTTGGCGCTGCCGCCTTCGATGCGCGCCGGGTTGACGCTCAGCCCCTCGCGCTCCAGCGCCTTGAGGCCCAGCGCCAGCGCGGCGGCGGCGACAATCGCGTTGCGTCCGTCCTGCGGGTTGCGCCCGGCGTGGGCGGAGCGGCCATGGACGACCAGGCTGTAATTGCCGCTCCCCGCCCGCGCACCCGCCAGCGTCCCGTCGGGGAGCGCCGAGGGTTCGTAGGTCAGCGCCGCCGCCTTGCCGCGCGCCAGCTCCGCGATCAGCGCTGCGGAGGAGAGGCTGCCGGTTTCCTCATCGGAATTGATCAGCACGTCGTAGCCGACAGACTGGCTAGCCTCGCTACCCTCGAAGGCGGTCAGCGCGGCGAGGATCACCGCGATGCCGCCTTTCATGTCGGCCACGCCGGGGCCGTTCAGCGTGGTCTCGTCCAGCCAGGTCTGGTGCTGGAATGGGTGGTCCGGCGGAAACACGGTGTCCATGTGGCCGGTCAGCAGGAACCGGCGCTGCGCCTGCGGGCGGACCGAGAGGACGAGGTGGCGTCCATGTTCGCGCTCCACCGTGCGGCCATCCGCGGCCACGGCGGTGACGGGGGCCGGATCGATGAGGCGCACGTCCCCCGGCAGCGGGGCAAAGGCATCGGCCAGCAGCCGCGCCTGCTCGGCGAGGCCCGGCGGGTTGCCGGTGCCGGTGTTGAGCGCCGACCAGGCCTGGACCTGCGCCAGCATCGGCGCGGCATCGACCGCCTCGACCAGAGCCCGCTCAATTTCGGAAAGCCGTTGCATATGAAACTTTATACGCGAGGCGCGGCGCGGCTCAACCCCCCGCAAACCCCCGTTGCCTTCTCTTCGCAAGTGCGGCATAGGCCCTCGCAATCCTCCCCGGGATCGTCGATACATCTTGCGCCGGTGCGTGTTGCTCCGGCGCCAGTCCATGCGAGGATTCATGAGCAACCGGGTTGAGAAGAGCGGTCTCCAGGTCGACGCGGCGCTTGCCGCCTTCATCGAAAGCGAAGTTCTGGCGCCGCTGGGCAAGGACGCCGCCGCATTCTGGCAGGGATTCGCCGCGCTGGTCGGCAAGTTCGCTCCGCAGAACAAGGCGCTGCTCGCGAAGCGCGACGACCTGCAGGCCCGGATCGATGCCTGGCACGGCGAGCGCGCCGGCAAGCCGATCGACATGGCGGAATACCAGGCCTTCCTGCGTCAGATCGGCTACCTCGTTCCCGAACCCGCATCGTTTGCGGTGACCACCCAGAATGTCGACCGCGAGATCGCGGCGATGGCCGGGCCGCAGCTGGTCGTGCCGGTGCTCAACGCGCGCTTCCTGCTCAATGCCGCGAACGCCCGCTGGGGTAGCCTCTATGACGCCTATTACGGCACCGACGCGCTCGATGCCCCGCCAGCCCGCCCGGGCGGTTACGACGAGGAACGCGGCGCGGCGGTGATCAAGGCGGCGCGCGCCTTCCTCGACCTGTCGCTGCCGCTGTCCGGCGTGAGCTGGAGCGACTGGGACGGGGAGGGCCTGCCGCCGCTCGCCGATCCATCGCAGTATTGCGGCCAGCGCCCGGGCGGGCTGCTGTTCGCCAACAACGGTCTGCACATCGAAGTGGTGCTCGATCGTTCCCATTCTGTCGGGCGCACCGACAAGGCGGGGATTGCCGACGTCATTCTGGAAGCCGCGCTGACCACGATCTGCGACATGGAGGATTCGGTCGCGGCAGTCGATGCCGAGGACAAGCTGAATGCCTATCGCAACTGGCTGGGGGTGATCCGGGGCGACCTGGCCGATACCTTCGAAAAGGGCGGGCAGACCATGACCCGCACCCTCAATGGCGACCGCGAATGGACAGCGAAGGACGGCTCGGCGCTCACCCTGCACGGCCGCAGCCTGCTGTTCGTGCGCAATGTCGGCCACCTGATGACCAACCCGGCGATCCTGCTGGCGGACGGCAGCGAGATTCCCGAAGGGATCATGGACGCGGTCGTCACCAGCGCAATCGGCGCGCACGACGTGAAGGGCCTCGGCAAGTTCCGCAACAGCCGCGAAGGCTCGATCTACATCGTCAAGCCGAAGATGCACGGGCCGGAGGAAGTCGGCTTCACCAATGCCCTGTTCGATGCGGTGGAAGACCTGCTCGCCCTGCCGCGCCACACCCTGAAGGTTGGTGTGATGGACGAGGAGCGTCGCACTTCCGCCAACCTTGCCGCCTGCATCCATGCGGTGAAGGGCCGGATCGTGTTCATCAACACCGGCTTCCTCGACCGCACCGGGGACGAGATCCACACCTCGATGCGGGCCGGGCCGATGATCCGCAAGGGCGACATGAAGAAGAGCGCCTGGATCGCAGCCTATGAGGCGCGAAACGTCCAGATCGGCCTCGCCTGCGGGCTGTCGGGCAAGGCGCAGATCGGCAAGGGCATGTGGGCCGCGCCCGACATGATGCACGACATGATGGTGCAGAAGATCGGCCATCCCCGTTCGGGCGCGAACACCGCCTGGGTGCCGTCGCCGACCGCCGCGACGCTGCATGCGATGCATTACCACCAGGTCGGCGTGTTCGATGTCCAGCGCGAGTTGGCGGGCAAGCCCGTCCCGCCGCTGGAAGACCTGCTGACCGTGCCGCTGGCCGCCGGGATCAACTGGTCGGAAGAGGAAGTGCGCGAGGAACTGGACAACAACGCGCAAGGGTTGCTCGGCTATGTCGTGCGCTGGATCGACGCGGGGGTCGGCTGCTCCAAGGTGCCCGACATCAACGACGTCGGCCTGATGGAAGACCGTGCCACCTTGCGCATTTCCAGCCAGCACATGGCCAACTGGCTGCTTTACGGCGTCTGCACGAAGGAGCAGGTGATGGACAGCTTGCGCCGCATGGCCGCCAAGGTCGACGCCCAGAATGCGGGCGATCCTGCCTATGTCCCGCTGGTGGGCAACGAGGACGGCCCGGCCTTCCGTGCGGCCTGCGATCTGGTGTTCAAGGGTGTGGAACAGCCCAGCGGCTATACCGAACCGCTGCTGCACCACTGGCGGCAGGTAAAGAAGGCCGGTTGACGGAACGCTTCAGGGCGGGGTGATCGGGCGGTCCCATTCGAACAGGCGGCCGTCCAGCATCGCTCCGTCCTCGATCTCGGTCACGTCGTGGTAGAGGTTGGGGCCGCCCGCGATCAGTTCCATGTCGTGGGTCAGGATGCCCCTGCCAGGGCCTTTACCTGCGAGCCAGCACAGCACCCCGCCCGCGTCCGGCGGGCTGGAATGGCCGACGCAGTGGGTCTGCGCCTTGCCGATCTTGTGGCCGACATTGCTATCGCCCAGCCTGCGCTTGCGCACTGCGAAATAGGCCAGCGGCGGCCAGCCATTGCCGATCATGACGTCGTTCCCCGGGGCAAGCTGATAGGCCGCAAAGTGGTGCGTTTCGGCGATCCAACCGGGCTTGCCGGGGGTGAAGCGGGTGAACCCGTTCTTGCCGATCAGCACCCGTTCGACCGTGTCCGTGATCCGGATCACATCCTTGCAGCCACTGTCGAGCGCGAACTCGCGCGTTCGCAGCAGCAGCAGCCCCTCGCCATTGGCTTCGTAGTACCAGTATTCTCGCCCAGGCAGCGGCGACCAGCCGGCGTTCGCGCCAGTTCCAGTCACACACCCCTGCCGCCTGGCCGTCTCCTCCCAATCGCTCGCGACCTCGATCTGCCCGCTCGCGCCGTGGAGGTAAGTTCCCCGGCGGTCGATGGGCGTGCGGTAGGCCCAGCGCGGCTTGCCATCGGCGGCGGTCGGGGCATCGCCGAGCGTCCAGCCCCCGGGCAGTCCCAGCGGGGCCGCAGCCAGCGCGGGCAGCGGTACAAGCGCCAGCAAGGCCGCCGTCAGCAGCGCGGTTAGCCGTTCGGGGACAGGGCTTTGCAGCATCAAGGCGGCAGGATGCGCCGGAAGTATGTCTCAGGCAATGGGGCCTATGCGGCGGTCAGTTCACGCGCCACGCAGACGAACTCCGCGATGCTCAGCGTCTCGGCGCGGCGCTGCGGATCGATGCCGAGCCGCTCCAGCGCATCCAGCGCGCCGGGCAGGCCCTTCAGGCTCTGTCGCAGCATCTTGCGGCGCTGGCCGAAGGCGGCCTCGGTCAGCCGTTCGAGCATGCGGGCCGAAACGCCTTCGGGCATATCCGTTGGTGTCACGTGGACGATCGCGCTCATCACCTTGGGCGGCGGGGTGAAGGCGCTGCGGTGCACCTTCATCGCGATCTTCGCCTCGCTGCGCCACCGGGCCAGCACCGCGAGGCGGCCATAGGCATCGCTGCCCGCCTCGGCGACGATCCGCTGCGCGACTTCCAGCTGGAACATCAAGGTCAGCGAGGCCCATTGCGGCGGCCAGGCTTCGCCCCCCAGCCAGCCGACGAACAGCGGCGTGCCGACGTTGTAGGGCAGGTTGGCGACGACATGGTACGGCCCCTCGATCCCGTGCGGCACCTTGGTGGCATCGCCCTCGATCACGCGCAGATGGCCCGGGAAGGCCTCCGCAAGTTCGGCGAGGGCAGGCAGGCAGCGGCGGTCCATCTCGATCGCGGTGACCTGCGCCCCGGCACGCAGCAGGGCGCGGGTCAGGCCGCCGGGACCGGGGCCGACTTCCAGCACCTGAGCACCAGTCAGCTTGCCGGGGATCGCGGCGATCCGGTCCAGCAGCTGTTCGTCGAACAGGAAGTTCTGGCCCAGTGCCTTGCTGGCGAACAGGCCGTGGCGGTTGATGACATCGCGCAAGGGGGGGAGGGCTGGAGACACCTCGGTCAAAGCTCAGCCTCCGCCCGGCGCTGCGCGCATTCGCCGGCCATCCGGATCGCCGCGATCATCGCGCCGGGATCGGCCTGTCCGGTTCCGGCAATGCCGAAGGCGGTGCCATGGTCCGGGCTGGTGCGGATGATCGGCAGGCCCAGCGTGACGTTGACCCCGCTGTCGAAATCGAGCGTCTTGAGCGGAATGAGCCCCTGATCGTGATACATGCACAGCGCCGCGTCATAGCCGGTGCGCGCGCGCGGGGCGAACAGGGCGTCGGCGGGGTGGGGGCCGGTGATGTCCAGCCCCTCCGCCTTCAACGCGGCGAGGGCAGGGGCGATAATCCGCGCTTCCTCGTCCCCCATTCGGCCTTCCTCACCCGCGTGGGGGTTGAGCGCGGCGAGCGAGAGGCGCGGTCGTCCGATTCCGAAATCGCGGGCGAGCGCCCGGGCGACGATCCGCGCCTTGTGGACGATCAGGTCGCTGGTCAGTGCTGCAGGAACCGCCGACAGCGCGATATGGACGGTCAGCGGCACGGTGCGCAGGCTCGGCCCGGCGAGCATCATCACTGCATCGCGTGGTGCTATGCCGCAGGCAGCGGCGACGAATTCGGTCTGGCCGGGGTGGTCGAAGCCGACTTCGGCGAGCCGCGCCTTGGCGATAGGACCGGTGACCAGCGCCGCCGCTTCGCATTCCACGACAAGGCGCGTGGCTTCCTCCAGCGAGGCGAGGGCCAGTTCCGCGCCCTCCCGGTCCGGAGCGCCGGGCCGGTAATTGCCATCTGCCCCGGCCAGCGCAGGCAGCGCGCGGTCAAAGCAGTCGAACGCCTCGTCGAGCGACATCACCGGCATCACCGGCACCGTCAGCCCGCGTCGCCGCGCGGCTTCGGCCAGCAGTTCGGGGCCGCCGATGGCGCAGAACGGCAGCAGCCCTTCGGCCTCGCGCCGCACCCAGGCGGCGGCGATCAGCTCCGGGCCGACACCGGCGGGATCGCCCAGCGATATGGCGAGCGGTCCCACCGGCCTTGGCCGATCAGTCGTAGTCGATGATCGCGTCGCGGCGCAGGTCGCGCAGATAGGTCTGCGCGCGCTTGTTGACGCGTTCATCCTCAAGCTGCGTCTGGATATCGTCGAAGGTCGGGCCGGAATCGGCGCGCGGATCGTCGCGGCTGCACAGCATCAGCACGCGCACCCCGTCCTGGATCGAACCGAACGGCGGCGTGCTCTCCCCCAGTGACAGGCCCAGCACCAGCGTCTGCAGCGGGGCCGGCAGGTCGCGCGCCTTGATCTGCTCGTTGGTGACCACTTCGGCGCCGATCTTGGCGGCCGCCTCGTCGGCGGTGATGCAGCCGCGCGCTTCGCTCATCGCGTCGGAGAACTGCTTCGCCTTGGTGGTGGCGTCGGTTTCGGAGATGCCGGCCGGGAAGGTGATCGAGATCTGCTTGAGCGAAAGCAGGGCATCGCGCGGATCGGCGGTCAGCACCTGGCGGCGGTCGGTCAGCACCACGATCGAATAACCGCCGCGCACTTCCACCGGCCCGACCAGCTGGCCGGGGGTCATGCCCTGGACGACTGCCGAAAGCTCGCTCGGCAGCAGGCCTGCGCGGACCCAGCCGAGGTCGCCGCCGACCGCGGCGGTCGAGGCTTCGGAATACTGGCGGGCATAGCCGGCGAAGCTGCCGCCCTGGCGCAGCTGCTCGACAATGCGCTTGGCATTCTCGAGCACGGCAGCCTGGTTTTCACTGGTCGCCGAAAGGAAGATTTCGCCGACGCGGTATTCGTCGGTGCCCTTGGCTTCGGCCATGCGCTTCATCACTTCGCGCACTTCTTCGTCCGAGACGTTGACGAAGGGCTGGACGTTGCGGCGCAGCAGGCGCTGCCACGCGAGTTCGCCCCGGATCTGGCGCTTGAGCGAATTGGCGGAGGAGCCGATCTTGGCCAGATAGGCGTCCATTGCCTTGGTGTCCTGGCCAAAATTCTGGCGGGCTACGCGGGCATAGGTCTGGTCGACCTCGGCGTCTTCAACCTCGATCTTCTGGTTTCGGGCTTCCTGGATCTGGAGCGTTTCGTCCATCAGGTTGCGCAGCACCTGCAGGCGCAGCCGCTGGCGTTCCTCGTCGCTGATCTTGCCGCCGCTGGCCGCGATGATCAGCGCCATGCGCTGGTCGACATCGGTGCCGGTCACGACTTCGCCGTTGATCACGACGGTCGCCTTGCGGTGGTTGGGATCGTTCTTGCCGAAGAACTGCGGATTTTCGGGCAGCGAAAGGCCCGCCGAAGCGCCCGGATTTTCCTGCGCGGTGGCCGCTCCGGCCAGGGCGAGGGCGGAGCCAGCCAGCAGGGCGAGAGCAAGACGGGTCGAATTGCGGGAGAGCATGGAGCGTGTCACCGTGAACCTTTATCCCAAAAACGGCGCGGTTGATCCGAACCGGACTTGACGCGGGCAATTGCCGTCGCGCGGCTTAACCCAAGCTGAGTGACCGGCAGGCGCCCGCGAGACCCGTTGGCGCGGATAGCGGGTTTGCGCGGCCCTGCCAACTTCGCTTGGCCTCCTATCACCGGAAGCCAAGGTTACGCAGCGCGAAATGCACCTGGAAGGTGTTGCCCTTGCGCGCGTCGCCTGTCGCCACGAAGTCGCGCCGCCAGGTGAATGACAGCTCAAGGCAATCGTCCTGGTAGGCAACGCCAAGGCGCGTGCGCAGCGGCTGGAACCCGTCGGCAGCGGGAAGGCTGGGCTCCTCGTTCGCGCCGGTCAGGTCGATCACCCCCGATCCGAACAGCGACCAGTAGCGCGCAAAGCCGACGCGGCCGGAAACGCGCAGTTCCTCGCGGTCCTTGAGGTCTTCGATCCCGGCGGTGACATTGCGGTTGAGCCGCAGGTAGCCGACTTCCAGATAGGTTCGCTCGGTCCCGACCGCCGCGTCGAATTCGTTGCGGCGGATCGCGAGGTTATCCTTGTCCAGCCGGAAGCGGTGGGTCAGCTTGACCAGGTCCTTGAACCGGACCTCGGTGCGCCCGACGATGTCCGAGGTGCGCTCCGACAGGCCGGTGCCATCGGGCAGCAGGCTGGGGCGGCTGGTCAGTCGATAGGACTGGCCGATGGTGGTCTGGATGCGCCAGCCCGGCCGCTCCCACTGCCAGTCGAAGCCATAGGTGAAGCGCACCCCGTCCTCGACCCGGTCATAGCCGGGGAAGCGGTTGAGCGCGAAGAGGTTGGAATCCTCCAGATCGATCGCCCGCGCGTCCTCGTTGGGGACGGCGAGGTTGCGCAGGGTCGGGCTGGCGACCACTTGCAGGCGCGGGGTGATGACCTGGGTGCCGCCCAGGAATTCGCCGACCAGCGGCCACTTCACGTCCATCGCCGCAGTCGCCAGCGCGCGCGTTTCCCAGCCGGGATTGCCGCGATAGGGGGCAGAGGCGGTCAGCCAGTTCTGGTCCGAATGATAGACATCGCCGCGCAGCAGAGCGGTGAAGGTCACTTCCTGGCCCATGCCCGTGATCTTGCGCAGGTCCCAGCGGGCGCTGGCGAAGGCGCGCTGGGTATCCTGACCGCTGGTGCGGGTGATCGCCAGGGTATTGGCCTGCAGCTCGATCTTGCCGCCCAGCAGCGGATCGGAAATGCGCTTGCGGTAATCGAGCACGGGCAGGGCGACGGGGACCAGCCCCTGCCGGTCGCCCACCCGCAGCGTCTGGGTAGCCCAGCCGGAAAGCGAGAGGTAGGAATCGGGCGAGATCCGCTCAAGATCGACCATCGAGCGCAGGCGGTCGTCACGGCTGATGTCATAGCGGCGCAGGAAGGTGCGGTCGGACGCGACCCGGGCCGAATAGGTCAGGCTCCAGTAGGGATCGAACTGGAAGCGGCCGTTGCTGGCCATGTAGCCGCGCCAGTCGAGCTGCTTGCTCGTCCCGCCGGTGCCGATCGGGATACGCGAGCTGCGGGTGACATAGCCGGTAACCTGATAGGCGCCCTTGTTGGTCAGCGCCCGGTAATCCACCGAAAGCATCGGCAGCGCCTGGGTATAGACGTAGCCGGTGATCGAAAGGTCGCGGTTCTGCGCCAGGCGCTGGTACCATGTGCTGGAAAATTCCACGCCGTTGGACGCGGACAGGCGGATGTCGGGGATCAGGAAGCCGTTGATCGGCCGCCCGTCGGTCGCCAGCACCAGCCCGGGCAGCGGCATCAGCCGCGCGCCGAACAGTTCCAGCCGCGCGCCCTTGAAGCGGACCAGCTTCTTTTCGGGATCGAAGATTACCCGTTCGGCGCTGATTCTCCAGCTGGGCTTGCGCGGGCACCCTTCGCTGTCTTCCACCGCGCAGGCGGAATAGACCGCTTCGGACAGGATCACGTTGCCGTCGGCCCCGCGCTCGCCCTTGTTGGCGGCGAGCCGCCCGCCCTCACGCAGCGCCAGCAGCATGTTGGACATCGCCCCGGCGCGGAATTCGTCGTCGAGTTCCAGCTGGTCGGTGAACAGCTGGTTGCCGTCCTTGTCGACAAAGCGGATGTTGCCCTGCGCGGTAATGCGCGATGCCTTGCGGTCCCACACCACCTTGTCGGCGCGGACCGACTGTTCGCCCTGCTTCATCACCACGTTGCCGAACGCGGTGACGATCTCGTCCTCGCTGTCGTAGGTCAGACCGTCCGCTTCGAAGGCAACCTGCTGACCTTCCGCGAGGATCGAGGCCGGCTCTTCTGCCGGAGGCGCAGGTTCGGTCTGCGCCAGCGCCATTCCGGGCAGCGCAAATGCTCCGGCGACCAGCAGCAGCGCACCGGCATGGCGGTACGGCAGGCGCGCACAAGAGGGCTTCGGCCGGGGCCGGTCGGGCAGGAGCATGGCTTGCCTATCGCACCGCCCGCGCCTAACTGCAATCCACGCCAACCACTTGCGATGTCACTTTGTCGCAGGTTCGAGAGATTCCTCCCGGAGAGACCATGCAGATCGAATTCGTTTCCGCCGTTCCTTCCGCTTCCGGCCCGCTGGCCCGGATCGTCAATCTGGATGCGCTGCCCGCCGATCTGGACCCGGTGCTGGCTGCCGGAGCCAAGGCCAGCCGCTTCACCGGCAAGACCGGCCAGCTGCACGAAGGCTTCGTGCAGGCCGGGGGCGCGGTGCAGCGCGTTGCGCTGGCGGGCGCGGGCGATCCCGCTGCGAAGGACCGTCTGGCCAACCTTGAGCGTGCGGGCGCGGCGATCACCGCCAAGTACCTCGCCTCGGGCGAGTCGGCGCTGACCATCGATCTCGGCGGGCTCGACGCGGCGGGCGCGGCGGCAGTGCTGCTGGGCGCGCGGCTGCGGGCCTGGCGCTATGATACCTATCGCACCAAGCTGCCCGAAGAGCAGAAGCGCAGCCTGACCACGATCCGCGCGGCGAACGCGGCGGAAGGCGCCGAAGCGGCCTGGGCGGTGGAAGCCGCGCTGGCCGATGGCATCGAGTTCACCCGCGAACTCGTCACCGAACCGGCCAACATCATCTACCCCGAAACCTTCGTCGCCCGCGCGCAGGAGCGTCTGGCCGGAACCGGAATCGCGATCCGCGTGCTCGACGAGGCCGAGATGAAGGCGCTCGGCATGGGTGCGCTGCTCGGCGTAGCGCAGGGTTCGGTCCGTCCGCCGCGCCTGCTGGTGATGGAATGGAAGGGCGGCGCGGACGGCGCCAAGCCCACCGCCTTCGTTGGCAAGGGCGTCACCTTCGATACCGGCGGCATCAGCCTGAAGCCGCCGGCGGGCATGGAAGACATGAAGTGGGACATGGGCGGCGCCGGTGCGGTTGCCGGAACCATGCTCGCGCTGGCCCGCCGCAAGGCGAAAGCGAACGTCATCGGCGTGTGCGGGCTGGTCGAGAACATGCCCGACGGCAATGCGCAGCGACCGGGCGATGTCGTTACTACCATGTCGGGCCAGACGGTGGAGGTGATCAACACCGACGCCGAAGGGCGGCTGGTGCTGTGCGATGCGATCACCTGGACGCAGAAGGAATTCGCCCCTGCCGCGGTGATCGATCTCGCCACCCTGACCGGGGCGATGATCATTTCGCTCGGCCACGAGCACGCCGGCGTGTTCTCCAACGACGATGACCTCGCGGCCAAGCTGCTTGCCGCCGGGACCGCTTCGGGCGACAAGCTGTGGCGCTTCCCGCTGGGTCCGGCCTACGACAAGCTGATCGACAGCCCGATCGCCGACATGAAGAACGTCGGCCCGCGCGAAGGCGGATCGATCACGGCCGCGCAGTTCATTCAGCGCTATGTCGACAAGGGCACCCCCTGGGCGCACCTCGACATTGCCGGAACGGTCTGGTCGAGCAAGCCAGGCGCGACCTGGGACAAGGGCGCGACCGGATACGGCGTGCGCCTGCTCGACCGTTTCGTGCGGGACAACCTCGAAGGCTGATGCGCGTCGATTTCTACCAGCTGAGCCGGGGTCCGGTCGAAAGCGAGCTGCCGCCGCTGGCGCGCAGGGTGCTGGAAACCGGGCAGCGGCTGCTGGTTGTATCGGGCGATGGCGCGCAGCTTGGCCGGATCGGCGATGGACTGTGGGCGGCGAAGGACACCTTCCTCGCCAATGGCCGCGCGGACGAGCCGCATCAGGAGCGCCAGCCGATCCTGCTGTCAGGTGCGCTCGATCCGGCCAATGGTGCGCGGTTCGTGGCGCTGGCGGACGGACGCTGGCGGGACGAGGCGGCGCAGTTCGAGCGGGTGTTCCTGTTCTTCGACGAAACAACCCGCGATGATGCGCGCGCCACCTGGCGCATGCTGAAGGGCCGCGACGGGCTGGAGCGCCACTATTGGCAGCAGCAGGACCGGGGCTGGAAAGAGGCGGGCTAGCCTTCATTCTTGCAGTGCAGCATTTTCCCCGCTAGGGGCGCGCGACTGCTGCTCAGGCACCAAAATTTCACGCACGTCAGACAAATCAAGGAACGCACCATGGCGGTTACCCGCACCTTCTCGATCATCAAGCCCGACGCCACCCGTCGCAACCTGACCGGCGCGGTTACCGCCAAGCTGGAAGAAGCCGGCCTGCGCGTCGTTGCTTCCAAGCGGATCCACATGACCAAGGAGCAGGCCGAAGGCTTCTACGCGGTCCACAAGGAACGCCCCTTCTTCGGCGAACTGGTCAGCTTCATGATCAGCGGCCCGGTGGTGGTCCAGGTGCTGGAAGGCGAAGACGCCGTGAAGCGCAACCGCGACATCATGGGCGCGACCAACCCCAAGGACGCCGCCGAAGGCACCATCCGCAAGACCTTTGCCGAATCGATCGAAGCCAACTCGGTCCACGGTTCGGACAGCGACGAGAACGCCGCGATCGAGATCGCCTACTTCTTCAAGCCGGAAGAAATCGTCGGCTAAGCCGCCGCGATTTGTGGTCCAAAGGGGATGCCGGAGCGATCCGGCGGCCCTTTTTGCTATTGTCTTGCACTATTTGACCCATCGCAAGGCGCGGGGCGCGCTGGCGCGCAGACTGTCCGAGTAACAAGAGCAAAAGGAATCGGAATGTCGAATACCCCGCACGAACTGGCTGACGAGTTCCCGCAGGACCATGCGCTGCTTCACACCCTCAAGGTCAGCAATCCCCACTTCGTCACCCTGTCGGACCGCTATCACGAAGTGAACGGCGAGATTCACCGGATTGAGGCTGAGATCGAGACCCCGTCCGACGAATATACCGAAACCCTCAAGAAGAAGCGCCTCGCGCTGCTCGACGAGATCGCCGGGATCATCGCCAGGGCCAAGACCCCGGCCTGAGGCAGCATCAGACGGACTGGAAGGGGCCGCCGGAACGATCCGGTGGCCCTTTTCATTGCCCAGAGCCGCCTGCGCGGTAGAGTGCGGCCAAAGGAGATTCGAGATGAAAGGCATGGGTGAGGGCGGCGAGGACTGCCCGTTCGAGTTCAATTTCGACGCCGCCACCTTCAAGGTCGGCGACACGGTGAGCTACCGCGTGAGCACAATGGAAGGCTTTCCCTTCGTGGGCGAACTGCTGGAAGTGCACGCCGACTACGTAGTGATCGCGGGCGATCCGAACGATCCGGCGGTGCGCTACAAAGGCACGCGCGAGAGCCGCCCGATGGTGGACGGCAGCGAGATCTAGGGCAGAGCCCGAGCACCTGCCTCCGTTCGTGTCGAGCTTGTCGAGACACGGTGGCGCACCCGTGTCTCGACAAGCTCGACACGAACGTGGGTTGGGGCAGTCGTCGGTTAGGGTGCGGGCCTAGAACCCGTCCGCAGCGTCCATCAACGCGGTCAATTTCTTGGGCGCAACGCTGCGCCAGCTGCGCGCGAGCCAGTCGGCGACATTCTGCCAATCTACATCTGGCTGGTTGAGGATCACCCCGACCCAGCCCGCCGCGCCATAATAGGCGGGTTTGAAATAGGCGTGGGGCTGGGATTCGACCAATCCGTCGAGCTCGTCCGGCCCGCTGGTCTTGGCGAGTAGCGCGATGTGCGCCGTGCCGTGGTGCTGGTCGTTGAAATGGGCGAAATACTTGCCGCCCACCCGCCAGCCGGGCGAACCGTGGCTGGGACGCTCCTCGACTTCGGGCAGGGCGAGGGCGAGGGTCTGGACCTTGCGGTAGAGCCAATCGGGATCGCCGGCCTGGCTGACCAGCGCGGCAAGACAGCGCGAATAGAGTTGATGCTCGGCGATCAGTACCCGCGCGGCGAGGCTGTCCGCCGTGTCGCCGGGCAGGATCGCCACCGGCGTCTGGCCGAGGATCGGGCCTTCATCGAGTTCGGCGGTGACCAGATGGACGGTGCAGCCGCCGTGGCTGTCGCCCGCTTCCAGTGCGCGGTCGTGGGTGTGGAGCCCGGTGTACTTGGGCAGCAGCGAGGGATGGATATTGACCATCCGGCCCTCCCAGCCTGTGACAAAGCCGGGTGTGAGGATGCGCATGTATCCGGCCAGCGCCACGAACTGCGCGCCGCTCGCCCGGATCGCCGCGTCCATCGCAGCGTCGTGATCGGCGCGGGCCATGCCCTTGTGCGGCAAGCAAAAGGTGTCCACGCCTTCCGCCTCGGCCAGCCGCAGCCCGCCCGCCTCAGGATTGTTGCTGGCGACCAGCACGATCTCGTACGGACAGTCAGCTGCGCGGCTGGCATAGAGCAGCGCGGCCATATTGGTGCCGCTGCCCGAGATCAGCACGGCAACGGGAACGCGGTTCATCGACTGCCTCCGTCATGCTGAACTTGTTTCAGCATCCATTTCTCTTCATGCGCGGCGCCTGCCTATGCTGCACGATGGACCCTGAAACAAGTTCAGGGTGACGGCTGCATCAGGCAAGGTGCGTCGCTTCCCACGCCTCGCGCGCGGACCAGTCCTCGTCGCTGCCCTGCACGGTGCAGCCGCGTTGGCCGGGTTCGATCGCGCCGATGACATGGACCGTTTCGCCCGCGGCTTCGAGATCGGCTTGCACGCCTGCTGCATCGTCTGCCGAAACCGCCAGCACCATGCCGATGCCGCAGTTAAAGGTGCGGGCCATCTCGCCCGGTTCGATGTTGCCCTGGGCCTGAAGGAACGCCATCAGGCGCGGCTGTTCCCAAGCGCCCACGTCGATCCGGGCGTGGAGACCTTCGGGCAGGACGCGCGGCACGTTTTCCAGCAGTCCGCCCCCGGTGATGTGGGCGAGGGCATGGATGCGCCCGGCGCGCACCAGCGGCAGCAGGCTCTTCACATAGATCCGGGTCGGCTCGATCAGGGTATCGATCAGCAGGCGGTCGGCATCGAACAGGGCGGGGCGGTCGAGCTTCCAGCCTTTGTCGGCCGCCAGGCGGCGCACCAGCGAGTAACCGTTGGAATGGACGCCCGAACTGGCAAGCCCCAGCAGCACGTCGCCCGCCGCCACCTTGTCGCCGGTCAGTTGCTGTCCACGCTCCACCGCGCCGACGCAGAAACCGGCGAGGTCATAGTCGCCCGCCGCGTACATCCCCGGCATTTCCGCCGTCTCGCCGCCGATCAGCGCGCAACCGGCGAGCTTGCAGCCATCGGCGATCCCGGCAACGACGCGCTCCGCCACGCCATTCTCCAGCTTGCCGGTGGCAAAATAGTCGAGGAAGAACAGCGGCTCCGCGCCCTGCACGATCAGGTCGTTGACGCACATCGCGACAAGATCGATGCCGATCGCGTCGTGGCGGTCATGGTCGATGGCGAGCTTGACCTTGGTCCCGACCCCGTCGTTGGCCGCGACCAGCAGCGGATCGGTATAGCCCGCCGCGCGCGGATCGAAGAAGCCGCCGAAGCCGCCAAGCTCCGCATCGGCGCCGGGCCGGGCGGTCGATTTCGCCAGGGGGCCGATGGCCTTGACCAGCGCGTTACCCGCGGCGATCGAGACGCCGGCCTGCTCATAGGTGTAGGACTTTTCAGACATCGCCAGCCGCCTAGCGCTTTCCGGCTTGGATTTCCACGAGCGATTGGGCAAAAGGCAGGCGGTTTTCCCCGATGGTCAGCGCAGCAGCAACTCCTTTCCCGCAATCCCGGCGCTCCGGCCGCTCCGCGATTGCGTGGGGCGCGGCACTGTTGGCGCTTGGCGCGGGGCTGCTGATCGCCGGTCCGGTGCGGCTGATCGCGCAGATCGAAGGCGATCGCGGGATAATTCCGGTCGCCAGTTCGAGCGACATCGAGATCTCCGGGGTAGAGGTCAACGCCACCGGCAAAGACGGCAACGAGGCGCGGCTGAACGGCTGGCAGGAAGCCGCGCGCAAGGCCTGGGCCAAGGCAGGCGGCCCGGCGATGAGCGACGGGCAGTTGCAGGGCATGGTCACCGCCGTGGTGATCGAGCAGGAACAGGTCGGCCCGCGCCGCTATATCGCCACGCTTTCGGTGGTGTTCGACCGCGCCCGGGCCGGGCAGTTCATCGGCACGAACGGGGGCGCGAAGGTGGCCCATTCAGCGCCGATGATGATCATTCCGGTGCTCTATTCGGGCGGGACCTCGCAGGTCTACGAAGTGCGCGGGCCCTGGCAGAAGGCCTGGGCGGAATTTCGCGCCGGGACCAGCCCGATCGATTATGTGCGGCCCAGCGGCGGCGCGGGGGAATCGCTGCTGATCACCGCCGGCCAACCCGCGCGCCGCAGCCGCGCCTGGTGGCGCAACGTGCTCGACCAGTTCGGCGCCGCCGACGTGCTGATGCCTGTTGCCCGGCTGGAGCGGCAGTGGCCGGGTGGGCCGGTGCGGGGGACCTTCACCGCCCGTTACGGCCCTGACAACACCTTCCTCGCCAGCTTTGCGCTGACCGCCAATGATGAGGCCAGCCTGCCCAAGATGCTGACCGAGGCGGTCGCCCGGCTCGATGCGATCTATGCGCAGGCGCTGGCCGAAGGGAAGCTGAAGCCCGACACCACGCTCAACGTCCGTCCGCAGCTCGATCCGGCGCTCGCCGCGCTGATCGCTGCCGGGCAGGTTGAAGCGCCCACCGCTGCGCCGACTGCCGCTGCCAGCGCGGCTCCGACGCCAGAACCGACCCAGGAAGTGAAGGTCAGCACCTTCACCGTCCAGTTCGCTTCGCCTGATGCGGCGGCGGTCGACGCGGCGCTGGGCGCGGTGCGCTCCGCTCCGGGGGTGCAGGGGGCATCGACCACCAGCCTTGCGGTGGGCGGGACCTCGCTGATGCGCGTCAGCTATGCCGGCGATCTCAACACCCTGGCCGAGGCGCTGCGCGCGCGCGGCTGGCGCGTCACGGTCGGCGCGAACGCGCTGTCGATCCGGCGCTGACACCATGAGCCAGATCGCGCTTCCCCTCGCGCCGCGCGGGGCCGGCATGGCGTCGCGGATCGTTGTCGGCAATGCCAACCGCGCTGCGGTGGAGGCGATGGCGCAGGCCGCTGCCTGGCCGTTCCGCACCGCCGTGCTGGCCGGGCCGCCGCGCTCAGGCAAGTCGCTGCTCGCGCGCTGGTTCGCCGAATGCGGCGCGGGCGAGGCGATCGACGATGCGCAGGCGATGGACGAGACCGAGTTGTTCCACCGCTGGAACCGCGCGCAGGAAAGCGGCACGCCGCTGCTGCTGATCTCCAGCGGCGAATGGAAAATCGCGCTGCCCGATCTTGCCTCGCGGCTGGGGGCGGCGCTGCACCTTGAAATCGGCGCGCCCGATGATGCGATGGTGGCGGACCTGATCGCACTCCACGCCGAACTGCGCGGGCTGGCGCTGGGCCCCGATGCGCTCGCCTATCTTGCGCCGCGCGCCGAGCGTTCCCACCTTGGGATCGAGCGGCTGGTGGCGGCGATTGATCGTCTCAGCCTGGAACGAAAGGCCGCCCCGACTCTTTCGATCTGGCGCGATGCGCTGGAAGAGGTCATGGGGCCGGAGGAGCCGCGCTTGCTTTGAAGCGGCGAAGGTGGGACAAGGATGGGGCAATGCCACTTCGCCTGATCACGTACATTGACTCGATCGTCGCGCGCGATCCTGCGCCGCGTTCGCGCTGGGAAGTGCTGCTGTACCCTGGCGTCTGGGCGCTGGCGGGGCACCGGATTGCCCATGCGCTGTTCAACGCACGGCTGTTCTTCCTCGCCCGGCTGGTCAACCACATGACCCGCTTCTTCACCGCGATCGACATCCATCCGGGCGCGAAGATCGGGCGTAACTTCTTCATCGATCACGGCTTCGTGGTGATCGGCGAAACGGCGGAGATCGGCGATAACGTCACCATCTACCAGGGCGCGACGCTGGGCGGCACCAATCCCACCAGCGGGCAGGGCGGCAAGCGCCACCCGACCCTGGGCGACGGAGTGATCGTCAGCCTCGGCGCGGCGATCCTCGGTCCGCTGAACATCGGCGCAGGCGCCCGGATCGGGGCCAATGCGGTGGTCACCAAGGACGTGCCCGAAGGCGCGACCATGGTCGGCATCCCGGCCAAGCAGACGCTGGTCGAAGTGAAGCCCGAAACGCAGAACTTCGTGCCCTATGGTACCCCGTGCAGCGAACGCTTCGATCCATCGACCCAGAAGCTCGAAATCCTCCAGTGCGAGGTTGAGATCCTGCAGAAGCGCCTGAACCAGCTGCTCGAAGAGCGCGATGCCGCTGCCGCGAAGCAGAGCGCGGGCCGCAAGCGTGACGGAACCAAGGGCGCTTGAACGCGGTCGTCACGCCTTTCCCGCTCAGCCGCGCCGCACCGGCGCAGGTCGGGTTCGAGCGGGAGGAGCTGCAACGCATCCTCGATCTTTATGGCCGCATGGTCGCCGCCGGGGAATGGCGCGATTATGCGATGGACTTCGGCAAGGACGCCGCCGTGTTCTGCGCCTATCGCCGCGCCGCCGAATACCCCCAGGCGCGGATCGAGAAGCGCCCGGCGCTGCGCTCGAAGCAGGGGATGTGGACGCTCTACGGCGAAGGCGGTCAGGTGCTGAAGCGCGGCCATGAACTGCCCGGCGTGCTGTTCCCGCTGGAACGCCGCCTGCTCAAGCTGGTTTCGGACTAGCGCCGCTACCACTTCCTGCGCTTGCATTTCCCGCCCACCGGGCTAAGGCCCGCTCCTCGCGGGCGCTTAGCTCAGTTGGTAGAGCATCTCGTTTACACCGAGAGGGTCGGCGGTTCGAGCCCGTCAGCGCCCACCAGCCCCTTCCGGGGCTTCCGCGATCACCCCATCCGGCTCTGGTACTTCTGCGAGAACACGTCGCGGCCGATGATCAGGCGCATGACCTCGCTTGAACCGGCGAGGATGCGGTTGATGCGCGCGTCGGTGAACATCCGGCTGATCGGGTATTCGTCCATGAAGCCCGCGCCGCCGTGCAGCTGGACGCCGAGGTCCACCGCCTTCCATTCGACTTCGGAGGCCATCATCTTGGCCTTGGCGCCCATGTTGCTGTTCAGCTGCCCGGCGTTGTGCGCAGCCACCAGATGATCGACGTAGACTTCGACCAGCTCGATCTCGGTGTCGAGCTCTGCCATGCGGAACTGGGTATTCTGCTGTTCGGCCAGCGGCTTGCCGAACACATTGCGCTGCATCACGTAGTCACGGGTGATGTCGAAGGCCTTGCGGGCATTGGCGATCTGGCCGACGGCGGCGATCAGGCGTTCCTCGGCAAGGCCCTCCATCAGGTAGTAGAAGCCCTTGCCGGCCTCGCCCAGCTGGTTGGCCTTTGGCACCTTGACGTTGTTGAAGAACAGCTCGGCAGTGTCCTGCGCGGGCAGGCCCATCTTCTTGAGATTCCGGCCGCGCTCGAACCCTTCCATCCCGCGTTCGAGGATCAGCAGCACCATCGAGTGCGCCTTCTCCGCGCCCGCCACCTTGGCGGCAACGATCACCACGTCGGCGTTGATGCCGTTGGAGATATAGGTCTTCGATCCGTTGAGCAGCCAGTGGTCGCCCATGTCCTGCGCATTGGTGCGCATGCCCGCAAGGTCCGATCCCGCGCCCGGTTCGGTCATCGCCACCGCCAGGATCGTCTCGCCAGAAACGCACTTCGGCAGGAAGCGCTGGCGCTGTTCCTCATTGCCGAAGCGCTGGAAATAGGGGCCGACGAGGCGGCTGTGCAGGGTGTTGTACCACTGCTTGCACCCGGCGCGGGCGGTTTCCTCGATGATGATCTGCTCGTAGCGGAAATCGGCATCGCCCATCCCGCCATACTTCTCGTCCGGCCAGATCATCAGGAAGCCCATGTCCCCGGCCTTCTTGAACGCCGCGCGGTCGACGATCCCCGCTTCGCGCCATTCCTCCATGTGCGGGGCGATCTCCGCCTCGAGGAACTTGCGATAGGCATCGCGGAACATGATCTGGTCTTCGGTGAAATTGCGCATCGCTCGGTCCATCCGCCCAAATTGGTGGTCAGTTAATCGGGCAATTAAACCGGACCTGCCGTGCGGCGCAACGGATTCCTGCGCGCTTCAGCCCGCTTCGTCGAGCAGCTTAGCCGTCTCCGCGCTGGTCCACTCGCGCGCGCCGGTATAGCGCCACACCTCGCGCCCCTCGGCGTCATAGTAGATCGTCGTCGGCAGGGTCTGCGCATTGTAGTGGAAGGCGAAGGCGTTTTCCCCGTCGCGCCAGGGGGCAAGGCCGGGCGCACGCTCCTTGAGGAAGGCGGCGACCTTGGCATCGGTGCCGCCGCCTGCGCTGTCGAGATCCTGGCTCACCGCCAGCACGGTGAGCTTGCCGACGCGGTCCCTGGCCAGCTTGTCGAGCGCCGGAAGCTCGGCCACGCAGGGCGCGCACCAGGTGGCCCAGAGGTTGATCAGCAGCGGCTTGCCCTTGAACGAGGCCAGCTTCGCTTCCTTGCCGGAGGCGTCCTTCAGCACCAGATCGGGCATCTCGCTGCCCTTCCTGCTGCGGTCGAGCACGCCGGATTCGGCCTTGGGCGCGCTCGATGCTTGCGGTTGCGCCTGCTGCGCGGTTTCCCTATCGCACCCCCCCAGCACCAGCGGCAGGCCAAGGACGGCGAGAGTGAGCGAACGGGACAACAGCAAGAGCGGCTCCAATGCAATGTGGGGCGGGCGTTTCGCCGAGGGTCCCTCGGCGATCATGCGCGAGATAAATGCCTCGATCCCGTTCGACAAGGCGCTCTGGCGGCAGGACGTGGCCGCATCGAAGGCCCATGTTGCCATGCTGGGCGCGCAGGGCATCGTCTCGGTCGAGGACGCAGCGCTGATCGCCGATGGTCTCGACAAGGTTGCCGCCGAGTATGAGGCGAACGGGGTGCCCGAGAACTGGGACCTCGAAGACATCCACATGACCACCGAAAGCCGCCTGGCCGAACTGATCGGCCCGGCGGCAGGGCGGCTCCACACCGCGCGCAGCCGCAACGATCAGGTGGCGACCGACTTCCGCCTGTGGGTGCGCGATGCGATGGCGCAGGCCGATGCCGGGCTGAAGGCGCTGCAGGTCGCGCTCGTCACCCGCGCTGCCGAACATGCAGGCAACATCATGCCCGGCTTTACCCATCTGCAAACCGCGCAGCCGGTGACGCTGGGCCACCACCTGATGGCCTATTACGAGATGGCGGCGCGCGACCGTTCGCGCTTTGCCGATGCCCGGGCGCGGGCCGACCAGTGCCCGCTGGGCGCGGCGGCGCTCGCCGGCACCGGCTTTCCGATCGACCGGCACATGACGGCCAAGGCGCTGGGCTTTGCTGAGCCGACCCGCAACAGCCTCGATACGGTGTCCGACCGCGATTTCGCGCTCGATTACCTGATGAGTGCCACGCAGACTGCGCTGCACCTCTCGCGGCTGGCGGAAGAGTTCATCATCTGGGCGAGCCAGCCGTTCGGCTTCGTCGTGTTGCCCGATGCGCTGTCGACCGGCAGCTCTATCATGCCGCAGAAGAAGAACCCCGACGCGGCGGAGCTGGTGCGCGGCCATGCCGGGCGGATTGCCGGGTGCCTGACCAGCCTGATGATCACGATGAAGGGCCTGCCGCTCGCCTATTCTAAGGACATGCAGGACGACAAGCCGCCGGTGTTCGAGGCGGCCGGCCTGCTCACCCTGTGCCTTGCCGCGATGACCGGCATGGTCGAGGGCGCGACATTCCGCACGGAGCGGATGCGCGGCGCGGCGGAGCTGGGCTATGCCACGGCCACCGACCTTGCCGACTGGCTGGTGCGGCAGGCGAACATTCCTTTCCGCGAGGCGCACCACATTACCGGCGCGGCGGTGAAGCTGGCCGAAAGCCGGGGCGTGGCGCTCGATGCCCTGCCGCTGGCCGACCTTCAGGCCATCGATGCGCGGATCGACCAGCGGGTCTATGCCGCGCTCTCGGTCGAGGCGTCGGTGGCAGCGCGCGCCAGCTATGGCGGAACCGCGCCGGAACAGGTAAGGGCCCGGGTGGCCGAAGCGCGCGTCGCGCTGGGCCTGGAGTGATTCGTTCCATGCGCCGTCTTGCCGCCTCTGCGCTGATCCTTGCCCTGGCCGCCTGCGGCCAGAAGGCGGATCTGAAGCCCAAGGCCGGGCAGACCATGCCGGTCGCCCCCTATGGTCGGGGCGACAAGCCGACGGCTGAAGAACTGCTGAAAGTCACCCCCCAGGCCGCGCCGGAGCGCAGCGTCGAACTGCGAAAACGGTCCGAGGAGCGTTCGCAAGACCCCTTCGACCTGCCCCTTCCGACGAGTAATTTCCCATGGATCATTTCGAGTATCGCAACGGCGTCCTTCACGCCGAGGACACGCCGCTGACCGCCATCGCCGATGCGGTCGGCACCCCCGTTTACGTCTATTCCCGCGCCACGCTGGCCCGCCACGCCCGCGTCTTTCGCGAGGCGCTGTCGATCCTGCCGCGCGTCCACATCGCCTTCGCGATCAAGGCCAACCCGAACCTGTCCGTGCTGCGCGTGATGCAGCGCGAAGGGCTGGGGGCGGACGTTGTCTCCGGCGGGGAAATGGCCCGCGCGCTGGCGGCGGGGATGCCGGCCAGCGACATCGTCTTTTCCGGCGTGGGCAAGCAGGCCTGGGAAATGATCAAGGGGCTTGAGGAAGGCATCGGCCAGTTCAACCTCGAGAGCGAGGAAGAAGGCGTGGAACTCGCTGCCCTTGCGGCCGAGCGCGGCCTCACCGCCAATTGCGCGCTGCGCGTCAATCCGGACGTCGATGCCCGCACGCACGAGAAGATTTCCACCGGCAAGGCGGAAAACAAGTTCGGCGTGCCGATCGACCTTGCCGCCGGGATCTACGCGCGGCTCGCCGCGCTGCCGGGGCTCAACATGCGCGGCGTTGCCGTCCACATCGGTAGCCAGCTTAGCAGCCTCGAACCCTACGAAATCGCCTTTGCCAAGGTCGGCGCGCTGATCGCCGAACTGCGCGCGAACGGCCAGACCGTGACCCACGCCGACCTCGGCGGCGGACTTGGCGTGCCCTACAAGGCGGGCGAAGTGTTCCCGAGCCCGGAGGAATATGCCGCGATGGTTGCCCGCGCGACCGAGGGCTGGGACGTTACCCTGATGTTCGAACCCGGCCGGGTGATCTGCGGCAACGCCGGGGTGCTGCTGACCAGGGTCATCCGCGTCAAGCGCCCGTCCAACCGCCCGCCCTTCGTGATCGTCGATGCGGCGATGAACGACCTCGCGCGGCCCGCGATGTACGGCGCCTGGCACGATTTCGATGCGGTGGCGCCGACTGGCGAAAAGATGCTGGCGCACATCGTCGGCCCGATCTGCGAAACGGGCGACACTTTCGCGATGGACCGCGAGCTCGACGCCGTGGCGGCGGGCGACCTTGCGGTGTTCCGCACGGCCGGAGCCTACGGCGCGACCATGGCCTCCAGCTACAACAGCCGCGGCTTCGTCGCCGAGGTGATGGTTGATGGCGACCGCTTCGCCGTGGTCGCCGACCGCATCCTGCCCGAGGCGATCAGTGCCGCCGAGCGGGTGCCGGAGTGGCTGGACTGACAGTACCAACCTGAATTCCGTTCGCGTCGAGCGGAGGCGGGCGGCCCCCCCCGCGGGTGGCGCCATGGCGCGGCG
>JAYRMP010000018.1:38298-42239 GCA_041912655.1 Novosphingobium sp.
CTGTACACCCCTCTATCCGTTTGGCGTCGCGCGAAGACTCGCCGCCGCCCCCCGGTGTCTCCATTGCCCTCTCCGCGAACGGATGGGTTGGTTGCCGCCTTTGGCGTGAAGCTGCTAGACCCCGTCCATGCACAGCCTGCCCCTGTTCCACCGCATTTCCGGCCGTCCCGTCATCGTCGCGGGCGAGGGGGACATGGGTGAGGCCAAGGCGCGGCTGGTGGAACGCGCGGGCGGTCTGGTGGTCGGACCCGACAATACCGAGGCGCGGCTGGCCTTCGTGGCCATGGAAGAGCCGGATGACCTGGCCGCAGCGCTGAAGGCGCGCGGGCTGCTGGTCAACGTCGCCGACCGCCCGGACCTGTGCGATTTCACCCTGCCGAGCGTACTGGAGCGCGGGCCCGTGCTGGTCGCGGTCTCGACCGGGGGGGCTTCGGCGGGGCTGGCCAAGGCGCTGCGGCTGCGGCTGGAGGCGCTGCTGCCGGCCGCGCGCGGGCGGGGGGCCGACGGGCGGGGCCGGGCGCGCGGGGCCCGGCGGGCCCGGGGGGGCGCTGCGGGGGGGCGCCGCCGCGCGCTCGATGCCGCGCTGGCGCAGGGCGGGGCGCTCGATCCGCTCGCGCCGCATGACGAGGACGACATTGCGAACTGGCTTTCCGGCGGAACGGCGGGGGAGGGCGGCACGGCAGAGTTCACCCTGACCAGCGATGATCCCGATGACCTGACTCTGCGCCAGGCGCGCTGGTTGGGGAGCGCCGACCGGGTGCTATACGCCCCGGGCGTTCCCGCCGCGATCCTCACCCGCGCCCGCGCCGATGCGGTGCAGCGCGAGCTTGGCGCCGAGCCACCCGCACCAGCGGACGGCCTGACCGTGATCATCCGGCGGGGCTGAGCAGGATCTTCATCTGCGCCAGCGCGATCGGCTTGGTCCGGTCGTCTTGCCAGGCAGCGGCATTGACCAGCGCAACGCGGCGCCCGGCGCGGGTGATCTGCCCCGCCGCAAAAGTCCGCTGCTCGGTCCCGCCGCGCATGAATTCGACCTGGACGTTGACCGGTTTCAGCACCACGTCCTCGCCCCGGCGCGCGAGTTCGGTGCGCAGCGCGGCGATCCCGGCCATCTCCATCAGTCCTGATAACGCACCGCCGTGCAGGAAACCCGGGCGGCCCAGCACGCGCTCCGAAAAGTCCATGTGCAGCACCGGCAACCCGTCCTCGTCATGGTCGAGCTCGATGCCGAGACCAAGGGCATAGGGGGGAAGTTCATAGCCGATCATTTGTAGGCCCCGTGGGTCGCCATGAAGATGCCGGTCACATGGGCCACCGGATCGTCCGGATCGCCATCATGCGCCATGCCGCGCACGAAGGCGACCGTGCGGGTCAGCTTGTAGCATTCACCGCGACCGATCACCGTGCGCCCTGGCACCGCGGCGCGCATGTAATCGACCCGCAGGTCCAGCGTGGCGTGGGGCAGGAAGCGGCCGATCATCGTCCACACCGACATCGAGGTGGCATTGTCCATCAGGCTGATGATCGGGCCGGAAGCGAGGATGCCGCTGTCGGCCATGCCGGCCAGTTCCGCGCGCCAGGGTAGCGCCAGTTCGAACCAGTTGGGGCCGTGATCGTTATAGCGCAGGCCGATGTAGCCACCGTGCCCGCGCTTGTTCATCAGCTTTGCCGCCAGCGCGGGATCGAAGCCCGCGCCGGGTTGCATCTCGTGGATCGATCCCGGTTCCGTGCCTGTGCTCATGCCCGCTTCTTTGCTGCCCAAGGGGGCCGGTTACAATCTTTTAATTCGGCTTGGCGGGGCCTGAAGGCCGAACATCGGCGGGCGAGGCAAGGGTGCCGCGCGCTCCACGGAGGATAGCCGATGAACCTTCCCAAGATCGACATTTCCGCTTTGCCCGATCTCGAAACACTGACGGGTGTTTTCGGCAGCCTGACCCATCCGGCCCAGTCGCTGCAGTCCGACGATTCCATCGTGATCCTGATGGTCTTCGTCTACGACATCCTGGTTCCCTGAGCCGCCGGGTTCCGGATGCAGATCCGCCCGGAACTGGAGGCGCTGCGGCGTGACGACACGCCGCCGCGCCAGGCCCAGGCCAGCCTCGGCAGCGTGCTGGCGCAATGGCGCGCCGGACCTGCCGCCCTGCTCGACAACGAGCTTGCCCGGTTCGGCGAGGGAGCCGAGCTCGACGATCTTCCGCTGCTGTCCGCCCTGTTAGCGCCGGGTGAAACCGCGGCTGAGGAATTCATCGCCGAGCTGGTCGCACGGTTCGCCGCCGCGCTGGGACGGGACCCGCTGGGGCAGGTTCCGCTGCGCCACTATACGGACGATCTCGTCACTTCGCTGATGCTGGCGCGGGGGCCTCGCGCCACGCTGGCGCTGCAGGCGATCGACGGGGCAGGGCTGGCGCGGCGCGCGGCGCCCCTGTCGGTCAGCTTTCCGCCCAGTGAGACGGTGGAACGGGTGCTCGCAGGGTCGGCCCGGGCCGATCTGGTGCGGGTGATCGGCACGCGTCCGGGCGCGGCTGATCTCGACACCGCCGAAGTCGCGCTGGCCCCGGGCACGGCCCAGCGCCGCGACGGTTCGCGCGAAGCGCTGGTGCTGCGCGAGGTGGCGGGTAGCCTGGTGACGCTGAAACTCCAGCGTCGCACCGTGCAGGGCGTGGTGACCCGCGAATACCGGCTGGCCGACGGCGCGCTGGTCCACCAGGCTGCGGGCAGTCCGCGTGACAGTCGGCTGGAACTGACCGCCGCGCTGTTGGGGCGGATGGGCCGCACCGATGCCGCCCCGCTGCTGGGCGCGATGGCGGAGGAGAATGCCAGTCCGGCGCTGCGTTGGCAGGCGCTGCGCGAATGCCTGGCGCTCGATACCGCCACGGGGTTCGCCGCGCTGACCACGCTGGCGCGGCGCAGCGACGATCCGCTGTGCGGCCCGGCAGGCGCGCTGCGCGCCCAGCTGATCGAAACCTATCCGCAACTGGCAGGAGCCACCCGATGCCCCGCGTGATCAAATGCCTTGATGATCGAAAGGCCTCGCTGGCCGAAACCTGCGAGGCGCTGACCCAGCACGGGTTCGACCCGCAGGACGAGGAGAGCCTGCTTCACGCTGTGGGTTGGCTGCGGCGGCTGGGTAACGATGACCGGTTCCTGGGCGAGAATGCCTACAGCCCGCAGGTGATCATGCTCGCACCGCCCAACGGCAACTACTTCATCCGCGCCAACATCTGGCCATCGGCGGACGAGCACATGGTTCGCGCCTCGGGCGGAGACTCCTTCGTGCTGGGCCTGCCGCACGATCACAATTTCGATTTCCTCACCCTGGGCTATTTTGGCCCGGGCTACTGGAGCGACTACTACGAATACGACTACGCCGAAGTCACCGGCTGGCGGGGCGAGGCGGTGCCATCGCTGCGCCACATCGGCCGGTCGCGGCTGGAGCCCGGCAAGCTGATGCTCTACCGCGCGCATATCGACGTTCACGCGCAATATGCGGCGGATGCGCTGTCGGTCTCGCTCAACGTGATGCACACCACCGGGGCGCAAGGCTGGCTCGACCAGTACCGCTTCGACCTTGAGCGGCGCGAGATCGGCGCGATCGTTTCGCCCGGGCCGAGCGAGGCGTTCCTCAAGCTGGCGGTGGCGCTGGGCAGCGACGAGGCGCTCGATCTCGCCAGCCGGTTCGCCCACCGCCACCCCAGCGACCGTCTCCGGCTGGCGGCTTGGGATGCGCTGGCCGCGCGCGAGGGGGATACGGCCGCGCGCGATGCCCTGTGGCGCGAGGCCGAGGGGGCGGGGAGCCGGTTGGTCGCGATGGAAGCTCGGGCGCGGCGGGCCGAACTGGTCGGGGCCTGATCAGAACTCCTGTCCCGTTCTTGTCGAGCTTGTCGAGACACGGGGGCGCTGGCGTGTCTCGACTACGCTCGATACGAACGGAGGTTGTTTCG
>JAYRMP010000019.1:0-41483 GCA_041912655.1 Novosphingobium sp.
ATGGATGGCTGCGGTTGATGGAATTCGACATGTCGGGCGAAGTGCCCACTGTCCGGGTCCGCACCTATTCCACGCATTACAAGGCCTATTCGACCCAGCTTCCCGCCTACGCCGCCTGGTACCGGCCAGACGAAGCGCCGGGCATGGATGACAAGGCCTATCTGGCCAAGGACGACTTCCGCATCTCACTGATCGATTTCCGCAAGCGATTCCGCAGGTAAGCGGAGGCAGGTGGCCCAGTCGCTTTGCCACCAGCCACAACCGGTCAAGAACCTGAAAGGGCTGAGGCACGGGGCAGATGCCCAGCTGGTCTCCGGCCCGCACGGGGCTGCTGCGCCCCGGTTCCGTTGAGCCATCAAGAGGTCGCCTCGCGGACAATATCACCGCCCGGATCGGGCCCGGCAACTCGACATGCTGTCCAGCAGAGAAGTCCGGCGACCGCGCCGCCCCGGGCGATTCCTGACGCCGTTCATATAAGCAGTGTTGACATGAAGATTCATTTTTGAGAGCCTCCTTATAAGCACTGATCATATTCAGGATGCGGTGCTGAATTTCTGGGAGGAAAGCGATGTTCTCAACGGCGACTCGCATCAGGATTCTCGCGGGGGCTTCCGCGTTCGGCATCATCACCGGTCTGGTTCCGGCCTCGGCATCGGCGGCTTTCGCTGCCGACGCTGCAGCCAGCGAAGCGGACGCGGATATCGTCGTCACCGCACGGCGGCGCGAGGAAGCGGCCATCGACGTGCCGATTGCGGTCACCGCGATCGACGGCGAGGTGCTGAAGGAGCGCGGCATCACGGAAATGCGCGATATCGTGGCGCAGGTTCCCAACGCCGTGATCCAGGACAACCCGGAAAGCTTCAACGTCTTCGTCAACATCCGCGGCATGCGGATCGTCGACGTACAGGCGGAACCCAACGTCGGGCTTTATCGTAACGGCATGTACATGGGCGGCCACCGCGCCAATCTGGGCGCACAGGTCGACATCGACCGGGTGGAAGTGCTGCGCGGACCGCAGGGCGGATACTATGGCCGCAGTTCGATCGGCGGCACCGTCGACGTGGTTTACGCGACCCCCAAGCAGGAACTGGGCGGCTATGCCAAGGCGACCGTCGGTTCGTACAAGCTGACCAAGGTCGAAGGAGCGGTCAACCTGCCGATCGGAAGCAACACCGCGCTGCGCATCACCGGCTGGTCCTTCAACCAGAGCGAGAGCGAGCTCTACAACGAAACGCTGAGCGAATACGTCGGCGCCTATACCGATCGCGGTTTCCGCTTGGGTTATGCAGTCAACCTCGACAAGCTCAGCGTGCTGTGGACGGTTGAAAAGCAGCACGCCACCGGCCCGTCGATGCGCACCTATGCGCCCTTCGGCATTTCGAACTTCGGCCCTGTCTCCACGCCTGAAACGCCCGAGCGCATCCGCCGCGACACGCGCTCCGACGCGACCAAGGACCAGTGGTACCTCGCCCAGGCGATCAAGTACGACGTGGGCGGATCGGAGATCTCGCTCAACGCCAGCTACAAGGAATACAAATTCGACTCGATCCAGGATTCCGACCAGACCGCAATCGGCCCCGAACAGGACAGCCGCGCGCGCCAGACCGGGATCATCCGCGATGAAAAGACCAAGAGCTGGTTCGTGGAAGCCATGTGGGGCAGCAAGGGCAGCGGTCCGTTCTCCTGGATGGTCGGCGCGTCCTATTTCGATGAAACCTTCGACTTCGCCCGCACCATCACCTCGCGCCGGGTGACGCCGTCGTTCGGCATCCAGACCGCGCTGATCGGCTTCCCCAACGCCGGCACCCAGGTGAAGACCAAGAGCACCGCGATCTTCGTGACTGCGGGCTACAAGTTCTCCGACGCGCTCTCGATCGATGCCGGACTGCGTTATTCGAAGGACAAGAAGACGCTGGCCTATGCGCAGGGCGTCCGGCCCACCGGCACGGGCAACACCGCGCTCGACACCTTCTTTGCCGGTCTGCTGGCGGGACCCTACCCGACCTATGCCTTCAGTTCCGAACTGAACTTCGAGAACTGGTCGCCCAACGTCAGCCTGTCGTTCAAGCTCTCGCCGGAGCTCAACACCTACCTGTCCTATTCGACCGGCTTCCGCCCGGGCGCCTTCAACCTTTCGCCGACCACGCCGCAGACCATCCCATACGGCCAGGAAACCGCACAGAACTTCGAAGCGGGGATCAAGGGCAACTTCCTGGACGGCAAGCTGCAGGCCAGCGCTGCGGTGTTCTACATGCGGCAGAAGGACCTGCTGCTGGCGCAGACCACTTCGCTGGGCGGGGTCGACCGCACCTATCTGACCAACGTCGGCACCGCGAACACCTATGGTGTCGAGCTGGAACTGAATGCCCGGCCGACCGACTGGCTGCAGCTATCCGCCAGCCTGGGCTGGCTCGATCCCAAGTTCGACGATGCCGTCGCCAACCGGAACCTGCCGACCCAGCAGGTGCTGAGCGGCAAGATGATCCCCTATACCCGCCGCTGGACCGCGAACTTCTATGCCTCGGTCGACGCGCCGGTGACGGATAACGTGGACTTCGTCGCCTCCGCCGCGCTGCGCTATGAACAGGGCGGCGTGCTGGGCGACTACTACGTGATCGACCCCTACGAAACGATGCACAAGATCGACCTTTCGGCGGGCGTGGTGATCAACAAGCAGATCCGCATCTCGGCCTATGTGAAGAACCTGGCGGACGAGCACATCTCGCAGTTCTGGTTCTACAATCGCGGCACCAACACGTCCGAAGGCCGGACCTTCGGCATCGACGCCTCGATCCGCTTCTGACGCGGGAGCGCCCCTGCAAGTCGCGGCGCATGTACGCCAGACTTGCGGGGGCTGCTGGGCGAATTACGCTGCTTTCGGCACCCGGCGGGGCCTGAGCCCCAGCCCAGGAGTTCTCTGCATGGACGGTAAACGTGTCGGCCCGGCCCAGTCCTGACATCGGCCGCGGCCAGCCGCTGACCAGCGCACAGCTGCTGGCGTTCGGCTTTCCGGCACTGACCCACGCGATGGTGGCATCGCCGGTCTATGCGATCCTGCCCACCTATTACGCCGCGAACACCGCGGTAACCCTCGCCCAGATCGGCACCATCGCCGCCTTCAGCCGGATCATCGACGCGCTGAACGATCCGGTGATGGGCCACCTGTCCGACCGCACCCGCACCCGCTTCGGCAGCCGCAAGCCGTGGATCGTCGGCGCGATCCTGTTCATGGCGATCGCGGTGTTCCAGCTGTTCGCACCGCCCAAGGATGCGACCTGGGTCTACTTCCTGGTCTGGTCGCAGGTACTCTATACCGGCTTCACCATGTTCGAGGTGCCGCGCTCCGCCTGGAGCAGCGAGATCAGCCGCGATTACAACGAACGCGCGCGGATCGGGCTCTACGTCGGCGGCTTCAATATCGCCGGATCGCTGTTCTTCTATGGCGTGCCGATCGTCAGCGGGCTGCTGGGCGGGCATTCGCGGATCGACGGCGGCACCTTGCAACTGATCACCATGGTCTACCTGCTGCTGATGCCGCTGGGCATCGCCGTGTCGGTATGGCTGGTGCCGACCGGGCAAAAGGTAGAGCACAAGCAGGCGCGGATCAGGGATGTGCTGGGCACGATCCGCCGCTCGCGCCCGGCGCAATGGTTTTATTCGGCCTCGATGCTGTGGGGCCTTGGGCAGGGCGTGGTCGTCGGCTGCTCGTTCCTGTTCTACACCGAATACATGCGGCTGCCGGGGCAATATGCGCTGATCATGGTCGTGCTGTTCGTGACCGAGATCCTCTCGCTCCCCCTGTGGTCGCGGATCCTGCCGCGCTTCGACCGGCACCGGGTGTGGGCGTTCTGCATCGGTGCGACGGCGCTTATCGGGCCCTTCATCCTGCTGGTACCGCGCGGTGAGGCGGCACTGCTGCCGGTGCTGTGCTTCGTGGTGGTGCGCGGCTTCCTGACCGCGCCGACCAACTTCCTGCCCGGCGCCGTGCTGGGCGACGTGATCGACCATGACATCCTGAAGTCGGGATCGAACAAGGCCGGCAACCTGTTCGCGGTGCACATGGTGCTGGTCAAGGTGGCGATGGCGACCGGCGGCGCGGTGGCCTTCAACGTGCTCGACGCGATGGGTTACCGGGTCGGCGCCGCCAATTCCGAATCCGCGCAGACCGGCCTGCTGGTCACCTATTTCCTGATCCCGGCCATTTTCCACATCGCCATGGCGCTGGTCGCCTGGCGCTTTCCGATCGCCCGGCGCGAGCAGCGGATCATCCAGGCGAGGATCGCCCAGCGCAGCGCACGCCGCGAAGCGGGCGGCGGGGCCTGAGCGCCCCGCCGCCCGCCGCAGCGCTCAGATCCGCCCGTCGGGGAACGGCCAGGGCGAATCCAGCTCGGCAATCCGCGCCAGACGCAGCGCCACGTCGTCGCGGTGGCGCCGCGCGGTCACCTGCAGGCCCACCGGCAAGCCCGCAGAGGTGAAGCCGGCCGGGATCGAGATCGAAGGATTCCAGCAGGCATTGGCCAGCATCCCGAACGGCTCAGCCCCCGTTTCCGAGGCATCGCGCCCGTCGACCACCTTGGGCACCAGCTCGCTCGCACCGTAAGGCGCGCAGGAGGTGGCGGGGGACAGCAGCAGGTCGGTCTGGGTGAACAGCTCCGCCACCTGCCGCTCCAGCAGATAGACCTGTTCCCACGATTGCTTCACGTCGATCTCGTCCTTGCGGGCGCGGATCTTCGAAAGCAGGCTCTGCACCGGGGCTGACAGCATGTCGAAACCATCGGGCAGGATGCCGTCGCGCACGAAATCGGCCTCAAGGTTGCTGCCCATGATCGCGCCGAAGTGGCGGTAGATGTTGACCGGATGGAACGGCACGTCGCGCTCTTCCAGCCGCGCTGCGCGGATCAGGCGAGTGGCGGCTTCCCGGGCGATTTCGATCACTTCGGGCTCGACCGGCGCATAGCCATAGTCCGGCGTCCAGACCGCGCGCAAGCCGGACACGTCCAGCGTCTCGATGCTTTCCTCGAACGAGCCGGGGAAGGCGGGCAGCGACTGCCGGTCGCCGTCGTGCGGCCCGCCCGCGACATCCAGATGCCGCGCGGCATCGGCAGCGGTGCGCACCAGCGCGCCGTGGGTCGACCAGTTGGCGAAGCCGTTCATCTTGGGAATGCGCCCGTGGCTGGGCTTCAGCCCGATGATCCCGGTGAAAGCGGCAGGTTCGCGGATCGAACCGCCCGCGTCGGTGCCGGTCGCCAGCGGCACCATGCCCGCCGCCACGGCAGCCGAAGAACCGCCGCTGCTGCCGCCCGGGGTCGTATCGAGGTTCCACGGGTTGCGGGTTGTGCCCCACAGCTTCGAACTGGTGGCCGAATCCATCCCGAATTCGGAGCAGGCCGTGGTGCCGACTATCACCGCCCCGGCCGCGCGCAGGCGCGCGACGTGGCGCGAATCTTCCTTCTCGGGCGGCGCATCGCGCAGGAACCAGCTGCCCTGGGTCATCCGGAAACCCTTGCAGGCCTCCATGTCCTTGACCCCGATCGGCACCCCCGCGAGCAGGCCCGGATCCTCCCCGGCGGCCACCTTGCGGTCTATCTCCTCGGCAGCCTGCATCGCGCCTTCGGGGTCGAGCATGACGAAGGCATTTACCGCGCCGTTCATCCGCTCGATCGCATCCAGCGAATCGCGCACACGCTGCGTCGCCTTGAGCTGGCCCTTGCGGATCAGGTCCGCGGATTCCACGACAGTCTGCATAATTCCTACCTCGCCAAATCGTTGCATTTCAGGGCGGCGCGGGCCTGACAAGCCCAACTGCGCAGGCGAACCCGCCGCTGCGACGAAACTTGCGCAGCCAGTGTGAGCATTGTTGACATCAAACGATTCCCCGTTCAACATCCAAAATGATCAGCGATCACATTGAACGAAGAGCTGACGCGCAGGACTGGAACAGGTCTAGGCATGGAGGAATGGATGAGGTCGAAGCGTAACGTGCGGTCGTCGCTGCTGGCGGCTGTGGCTGTCATGGCATTTGTGGATTGCGCGCCGGCGCTGGCGCAGGAAACCGCCCCGGCGGACGGTGCAAGCAATGTCAGCTCCGACGCGATCGTCGTCACCGCCCGCCGCCGCGCCGAAGTGCTGACCGAGGTCCCGGCCACCGTCAGCGTGGTCGATGGCGCCATGCTGCGCGATCAGGGCATCTCCAACATCCGTGAAATCGTCGGCCTGGTGCCCAACGCGGTGATCCAGGATTCGGCGAACGGGCTCAATACCTTCATCAACATCCGCGGCATGCAGCTGGTCAACACCCAGGCTGAACCGAACGTCGGCGTCTATCGCAACGGCCTTTACGCCGGTGGCCACCGCCAGAGCCTGGGCGCGCAGGTGGATATCGAGCGGATCGAGGTGCTGCGCGGGCCGCAGGGCGGCTTCTATGGCCGCAGCTCGCTGGGCGGCACGGTCGATCTGATCGCTACCATGCCCAAGGCAGAGCTCGGCGGCTATGTCCGCGCCTCCTATGGCAGCTATCGCCGCAGCGAGTTCGAGGGCGCAATCAACCTGCCGCTGTCCGATAATATCGCGGTGCGCCTGACCGGCTGGCACTTCAACCAGTCGCGCGCCGAGATGAAGAACGAGACGCTGCAGGAATACATCGGCAAGATGACCGACAAGGGCCTGCGCGCCACGCTGAAGGCCAATCTGACGCCGGAATTCACCGTGCAGGCCCTGGCGGAATACCAGGAATACGACGGTCCCTCGCTGATTTCCTTCGCGCCCAACGGGATCACCGGCAACGGCCTGACCTTCCAGCCGTCCAAGAAGGAAACCTATTCCAAGGTGTTCCGCGACACGACCTCGGTTTCATCGAAGTCGAACGCCTACTTCTTCCTCAAGGCGGAATATGACGCTGGCTTCGCCACCTTTGCGCTCAACGGCAGCTACCGCGAATACCGCTTCAACGCGACCTATGACCTTGACCAGACCGACCTTGGCCCGCCGTTCAACGTGAAGGGCGTGACCTCGCCGCGCGACAAGGTGGAGGACACCTATGTCGAGGCGCTGATCACCTCCAGCCAGGACGGCCCGTTCACCTGGATGCTGGGCGCTTCCTACTTCAAGGAAAACTACGGCTACGACGTCCACAGCGACTACATCCTGAACGTCGATGCGGTCACCGGCATGCCGCTGGGCCTGGGGGTCCAGACCGTGCCGGTCGGCAGCCCCAAGCCGGGCACCACGATCACCACGGATTCGCGCTCGGTCTTCGCCACGGCAGCCTATGACATCACCGACCAGCTGACGCTGAGCGGCGGCCTGCGCTACAATTCGGATCGCAAGCGGCTGACCTTCCTGTCGGGCATCAAGCCGATCGCCAACCCGACCCTGGCCTTCGTCGCCAACGCGGCGTTCTCGTCCACGTTCCCGACTTACAACCTCAACTCGGAAAAGACGTTCAACTTCACCTCGCCGACGGTGACGCTGCGCTACATGCCCAGCAAGGATCTGAACTTCTACTTCACCTATGGCACCGGCTTCCGCCCCGGCGCGTTCAACCTGACGCCCGTCTCCGCCGACACGATCCCCTATGACGAGGAAACCGCCAAGAACTTCGAAGTGGGCTTCCGCGCCAACCTGATGGACGGCAAGCTCGCGATCAACGGTGCGCTGTTCTACATGCCGCAGGACAACGTGCTGGTCACCCAGTCGACCCCGCTGGCGCAGTCGTTCTATGCCAACGTCGGCTCGAGCAAGACCAAGGGCCTGGAACTCGAAATCCTTGCCCGGCCGACCTCGTGGCTGAGCGGCGGCATTTCGCTTGGCCTGCTCGACGCGCGCTTCGACAAGGCGGTCGTCAATGCCGGACGGCCCAACGCCTTCGTGCTCGATGACAAGATCCTGCCCTATACCCGGCGTGGCTCGATCAACGCGATGTTCAACGTCGACGCGCCGATGACCGACAGCCTGGACTTCGTCGCCAGCGGCGTGTTCCGCTTCGAATGGGGCGGCGTGCTGGGCGACTACGTCGGCGTCAGCAAGCCCTATCCCGCCTTCAACAAGATCGACCTCCAGGCGGGCCTGCAGTTGCACAACAAGACCCGCCTGACCGTGGGCGTGAAGAACCTGCTCGATGAGCATGTGCCGCAGTTCTACTTCTACAACGGCGCGCAGACGGTCACCCCCGGGCGGACCTTCAGCGTGGACCTGAGCCACCGGTTCTGACCGGCGGCGCGGCGCACAAGTACGGAGAAACGGTGATGTCGGCTCTTGATGGCAAGGTGGCGCTGGTGACGGCGGCGGGACAGGGGATCGGGCGAGCCATCGCCGAGACCTTCGCCGCAGCGGGCGCAAAGGTCATCGCGGCCGACATCAACGCAGATGCGCTGGGCAGCCTGCAGGGGGTGGAGCGGCTGCGGCTGGATGCGACCGACCCGCAGGCGGTTGCCGCCGCTGCCCGCGCTCACGGCGATGTCGGGATTCTCGTCAACGCGGTGGGCTTCGTCCACGCGGGCACGATTCTCGATTGCGATCCCGAGGCGTGGGACGCCTCGATCCGGATCAACGTAAACTCAATGTACCACACGATCCGCACCTTCCTGCCGGCCATGCTGGAGCGGGGCGCGGGCGTGATCCTCAACATTTCCTCGGTGGCGAGTTCGATCAAGGGCGTGCCCAATCGCTTCGCCTATTCCGCCACCAAGGCGGCCGTGAACGGGCTGACCAAGTCGATCGCTGCCGATTTCGTCGGCCAGGGCATCCGCTGCAACGCGATCTGCCCCGGCACGGTCGAATCCCCCTCGCTGCAGGACCGGCTGCGTGCGACCGGCAATTACGAGCAGGCGCTGGCCGATTTCCGCGCCCGCCAGCCGATGGGCCGGCTCGGCCGCCCGGAAGAGATTGCGGCGATGGCGCGCTATCTTGCCAGCGACGAAGCGGCCTTTACCACCGGGCAGACCTACATCATCGATGGCGGCTGGGCGAACTGAGCCTGCCCCGGCCCTAGGAAGGATACGTTACGTGAAGTTCTTTCGTCATGGCCCGGCAGGGTCGGAAAAGCCCGGCGTGCTCGACAGCCAGGGCACCATGCGCGACCTGTCCGGCCATTTGGCCGATATCGACGCGGCGCTGCTGACGCGCGGGCCGGACCTTGGCTTGGGCGCGCTCGACCTCGCTTCCCTGCCGGAAGTGGCCGCGGGCACGCGCATCGGCCCCTGCCTGGACGGGATCAGCAAGTTTGTCTGCATCGGCCTCAACTATTCCGACCATGCGGCGGAAACCGGACAGCAGGTTCCGCCCGAACCGGTGGTGTTCATGAAGGCGACCACCGCGATCTGCGGGCCGAACGACAATATCGAGAAGCCGCGCGGATCGACCAAGCTCGACTGGGAGGTCGAACTCGGCCTCGTCATCGGCAAGCGCGCCAAGTACGTCAGCGAAGCCGAGGCGATGGACCACCTGTTTGGCTACTGCGTGATCAACGACGTGTCCGAGCGCCAGTTCCAGAACGAGCGCCACGGCACCTGGGACAAGGGCAAGGGCTGCGACACCTTCGGCCCGATTGGCCCCTGGCTGGTGACCCGCGACGAGGTGGCCGATCCGTGCCAGCTCCACATGTGGCTGGAGGTCAACGGCAAGCGGTTCCAGAATGGTTCGACCGCGACCATGGTCTACAAGCCGGCCTTCCTGATCAGCTACGTCTCGCAGTTCATGACCCTGCTGCCCGGCGACGTGATTTCCACCGGCACCCCGCCGGGCGTTGGCCTGGGACAGAATCCGCAGGTCTTCCTCAATGCCGGCGATCGGATCGAACTGGGGATCGAGGGCCTTGGCACCCAGCGCCAGATCGTGGTCGACGCGGCCTGACGCAGCGCGGCAATGGACGGACGGACAAGGGGGAGTGAAGCTTGACCAGTCCGGACACTAGCACCCAGCGGCCGCTTACCGCCACGGAGTTGCTCGCCTTCGGCTTCCCGGCGATGACCCACGCGCTGGTCGCAGGCGCAGTCTATACCGTGCTGCCCACCCATTACGCAGCCAACACCGCCATCACCCTGGCGCAGATCGGCACGGTGGCCGGGCTCAGCCGGATCATCGATGCGCTGAACGACCCGGTGATGGGCTTCCTGTCCGACCGGACGCAGACCCGCTTCGGCAGCCGCAAGCCGTGGATCGCCGCGGCAATCCTGTTCTGTGTGGCGTCGGTGTTCCAGCTGTTCTCGCCGCCCCGGGACGCGACCTGGGTCTATTTCCTGGTCTGGTCGCAGGTGCTCTACACCGGCTTCACCATGTTCGAGGTGCCGCGCTCAGCCTGGGGGGCGGAGATCAGCCGCGATTACAACGAGCGCGCCAAGATCGGGATGTACGTCGGCGGCTTCAACATCGCCGGCGCGCTCTCGTTCTACCTCGTACCGATCGCCATGGGTCTGCTGGGCGGCAGCTCGGAAATCACCGGCGAGACGCTGGGCCTGATCGCCTGGATCTATGCCATCGTCATGCCGATCGGCATCCTCGCCTGCCTGTGGATCGTGCCGCAGGGGCGCAAGGTGGATCACAAGCAGACCACACTGCGCGATGTCGGCAAGACGATCCTGCAGTCGCTTCCCGCACGGCGGTTGTTCGCCATCGTCTCGCTGTGGGGGGTGGGCCAGGGCGCCTTCGTCGGCTGCGCCTTCATTTTCTACAGCGGATACATGGGGCTGGGCAAATCCTTCGCCATGATCATGGGACTGCTGTTCCTGGTCCAGGTCCTGGCCCTGCCGGTCTGGTCAAGAATCCTGCCCAGGTTCGACCGGCACCGCGTCTGGGCGTTCTGCATCGGCGGCAGCGCGCTGCTCGCCCCGCTCCTGCTGCTGCTGCCGCGCGGCGAAGCTGCCCTGCCCTACCTCTTGCCGCTGGTGGTGGTGCAGGCCTTCCTGATGGCTCCGCCCAACTTCCTGCCCGGGGCGGTGCTGGGCGATGTGATCGACTACGACACGCTGAAAAGCGGCACCAACAAGGCCGGCAACCTGTTCGCGGTGCAAATGGTGCTGATCAAGGTGGCCATGGCGCTGGGCGGAGCGGTGGCCTTCAACCTGCTGCAGCTGGTGGGCTACAAGGTCGGCCAGCCGAACAGCGATTTCGCCAACAACGGCCTGCTGGCGGTGTTCATCGGCATTCCGCTGGTGTTCCACGGCGCCATGGCCGCGCTCACCTGGAATTTTCCGCTGGGGCGCAAGCGGCACGGCATCATCAGCCGCCGTCTGCAATCGCGCCGCTTGCCACTGGCAGAACCTGCTCTCGAATAAACACGTTCAACCTGCAGTATCCACATCAGCAGGCGAGCCTTATTCTGGCCGCCGACGAAAGGAGCACGCCATGCGTATCGGTACCGTCCGGGAAATCAAGAATCACGAATACCGCGTCGGACTGACGCCCGAGAGCGTCCGCGAGCTGGTCGCGCATGGCCACGAAGTCTGGGTCGAAACCGGCGCGGGCAGCGGGATTGGCGCCAGCGATGCGGACTATCAGGCCGCCGGCGCCGCCATCCAGGGCGCAGCTGCGGATATCTTCGCCGGATGCGAGATGGTCGTGAAGGTCAAGGAACCGCAGGCAGTGGAACGCGCGCAGCTGCGCCGCGGGCAGATCCTTTACACTTACCTTCATCTTGCCCCCGATCCGGAGCAGACCGCCGATCTCGTCAAGTCGGGCGTCACTGCCATCGCCTATGAGACCGTGACCGGGCCGGGCAATTCGCTCCCGCTGCTGAAACCGATGAGCCAGGTGGCCGGGCGGATGTCGATCCAGGCCGGGGCGACCGCGCTTGAAAAGGCCCACGGCGGGCGCGGCGTGCTGCTGGGCGGGGTGCCTGGCGTGCTGCCCGCGCGGGTCGCGGTGATCGGCGGCGGCGTGGTCGGCTTCAACGCTGCGCAGATGGCGGTGGGCATGGGCGCGGACGTGACCATTCTCGACCGCGATCCCGGCGTTCTGGAGCGGCTCGACAGTCACTTCGAAGGCCGCGCCCGCACCCTCTTTTCGGGCCGCGCCGCGCTTGCCGCCGAAGTCGCCGCAGCCGACCTTGTCATCGGCGCGGTACTCGTCCCCGGGGCGGCGGCACCCAAGCTGGTCTCGCGCGACATGCTCGCGACCATGAAGCCCGGCGCCGTGCTGGTGGACGTCGCAATCGACCAGGGCGGCTGCTTCGAGACCAGCCATGCGACCACCCATGCCGATCCGACCTATGTGGTCGATGGCATCGTCCACTACTGCGTCGCCAACATGCCCGGCGCGGTGGCACGCACCAGCACCTACGCGCTCAACAACGCCACCCTGCCGCATGCGCTGAGGATCGCCGACCTGGGCTGGAAGGCAGCCCTGCGTGCCGACCCGAACCTGGCCGCCGGGCTGAATGTCCATGACGGGCAGGTCACCTGCGAACCGGTCGCGCGGGACCTTGGTTATCAGTACGTTCCGGCTGAAACCGTACTTTAGGGCTGCGGCAGGGCAGCGCGCCCGACTTGCGAGTGCGCGCTGCCGGGCCCTTGCGGTCAATCCGGGCTTGCACGGTGTGTGCTGCCATGCTTGAGGCAATGGAGGAGGGGGAAATTCCGGCTCTTGGCGAGTCGAAGACTCCTGACTGCATGTCCATTTCCGCAGCACGGCAGGTACGTTCGAAATCATGAAGGCCGCCAAATCCGCGACGGCGGACACGCCGCAAGAGCCCTATCACAAGGGCAACGTTCCCGAGCGGCTGATGCAGGCAGCCGAGCACATTCTGGCGACCGAGACTGTCGAGGATATCACTGCCCGCCGCCTGTGCCGCGAAGTCGGCGTGACTTCCGCCAATTTCTACAATCACTACCCCAGCCTCGATTACCTGCTGCTGGAAATCGCCGCCAAGGGCTTCGCCGCGCGCGCCGGGGTGATGAAGAAGATCCTGAAAAGCGATCTGACGCTCGAGGACAAGATCGTGAAATGCGCGGTCCGGACGGTCGACCTCAGCCTCAAGCACCCGCAGCTGTTCCGGCTGATGTACGGCTACATCAAGAGCCGCAACCAGAACGACAACTACGAGCAGCAGGCCGACCGCTCGCTCGCAATCCTCACCCACATCGTCTATGGCGAGGACATCTATCGCCCGGACGATATTCTCTGGTCGCACGAAAACTGCCAGAAGGCCTATGCCATCCTGGCCTTCATCTACGGCCTGGCGGTCTCCATCTCCAACAACATGATCTCCAACCCGGTCGGCACGCGCAAGGCGATGCTGGAACTGGTGGAGGACCTTACCCGCACCTACCTCAAGGGCTTGACCTAGGTTCTTGCGCTGGTCGGCCCGCCTCTAAGAGCCGCCGCCCCCTGCCCCAGCCAGCACCCCATGCTGCATCCTGGCGTGCGGCCTCTCTTCGCGCACATGCAGCGCTGAGCCTTTGCGGGATTGACCTGTCCGACTCAATATGTACAGTGATCATATTGTGAACGCTGATCACCCCGGCGTGCGCTGGCAGAGGAGAGGACAGGATGTTTCCCGATCAGGCTTCGAAATCGAGCAGGTTGTTCGAACGCGCGTGCAAGGTCATGCCGGGCGGCAATTCGCGCCACACCGTCTATTTCCCGCCCTACCCGGTCTACGCCGCCCGAGCAGAAGGCGCACGCGTGACCGACGTCGATGGCATCACCCGGCTGGACTTCATCAACAACTATTCCTCGCTGATCCATGGCCACTGCCACCCCGAAGTGACCGCCGCGATCGCCCGCCAGGCCGGCCAGCTTACGGCCATCTCGCTGCCGACCGAGGCGGAAATCGAACTGGCCGAGATCATCTGCGAGCGCATGCCCTCGGTGGAGCAGATCCGCTTTGCCAATTCCGGCACCGAAGGCGTGATGATGGCGATCAAGACCGCCCGCGCCTATACCGGCCGCCGGATCATCGCCAAGATCGAGGGCGCCTATCACGGCAGCGACGATACCGCCGCCGTCAGCACCTATCCCCCGCCGCAGCTGCTGGCCGACCCGGCAGAGGGCAAGGGCATTCCCGAAACCGGCACCGGCCCCGGCACCGCCTCGGACGTGATCACGCTGCAAATGAACGACGTGGAAGCCGGGCGCGCCCTGCTGCGCAAGCACGGGGCGGAACTGGCAGGCGTGCTGATCGATCCGCTGGTCAAGAACCTGGCCTACCAGCCGGCCAGCATCGAATTCCTGACCATGCTGCGCGAGGAAACCCGCAGTCTTGGCGCCATGCTGATCTTCGACGAGGTCTACAGTCTGCGCCTGGGCTATGGCGGCGCGCAGGAAGCGCTCGGCATTCATGCCGACATCACCGCGATGGGCAAGATCATCGGCGGCGGCCTCCCCGTCGGCGCGGTCGGCGGCTCGGCCGAGGTGATGACTGCGGTGTTCGACTCCCGCAAGGGCAAGGCCCGCATGACCCACGGCGGAACCTACAATGCCAATCCGCTGACCATGGCGGCGGGCGCGGTCGCCATGCGGCTGTTCGACCGCGAGGCGTTCGACCGGCTGAGCGGCCTGGGTGACCGGCTCCGCGCCGGGCTCAACCAGGTGATCGCGGCGACCGGCGCGCGGGCGCGGGTGCGGGGTGCGGCTTCGATCACCGGGCTGTTCCACGCCGACGGGGTGGGCGAGACCTACCGCGACCTGATCAAGGTGCGCATGGCCAATCCCGACATGGGCGCGCGGGCGGAAATGTTTTTCCACCACATGCTCAACAACGGCGTGCTGATGGGCGCACCCGGCTTCTTCGTGCTGTCGACCGCCCTGACCGAGGCCGACATCGACCATGTCGTCAACCAGGCCTACGAGGCGTTCAAGCTGATCGGAAAGCAGGCCGCATGAAGCTGAGGCAGGAACACCGCCAGACCCCTTCGGGCAAGATCCGCGCGCGCGGCGCCGGGGTGCCGTTCATCGGCACGCCCGGCCCCTGCAATGCGATCACCGATGTCGCCGGGGTTCAGGTCGGCTACCAGACCCTGATCCGGGGCGACGGTCCGCTCGTCGTCGGCGAAGGCCCGGTCCGCACCGGGGTGACCGCGATCTTCCCGCGCGGTCGCGGCAATCCCGAAGGCGGGGCCTATGCCGGCTACTTCAGCATGAGCGGCAACGGCGAGATGAGCGGTGCAGCCTTCGTCGAGGAACGCGGCCGGTTCGACGGGCCGATCACCATCACCAATACCCATTCCTGCGGCCTGACCCGCGATGTCACCGCGCGCTGGCTGTTCGAACAGCACCAGGATGCGGCCAAGACCGACCAGCCGTTCTACCTGCCGGTCTCCGCCGAAACCCATGACGGGCCGCTCAATGACATCAACGGGCACCACGTGAAGCCCGAAGACGTCGTCGCTGCCTTCGAGGACGCGCGCAGCGGCTGGATCGAGGAAGGCAGTGTCGGCGGCGGCACGGGGATGCGCTGCTTCGAGTTCAAGGGCGGGTCCGGCACGGCCTCGCGCGTGGTCAGTTATGACGGGCGCGACTATACCGTGGGGGCATTTGTCCAGTCGAACTTCGGCAAGCGCCACTTGCTCAAGATTGCCGGGGTGCCGGTGGGGCTGGAACTGCCGATCGTCGATTTCTCGCCGCCCGAATACGGCTCGATCATTGGCGTTGTGGCGACTGACGCGCCGATGGCGCCGCACCAGCTGCGCCGGATCGCCCGGCGCGCTGCCTATGGCATTTCGGCGACGGGGGGGATCGCCTCCAACGAGTCCGGCGACCTGTTCCTCGCCTTCTCCACCGCCAACGAGGCTGCCGTGCTGCAGCACGAAGGACTGGTGACCACCGAATTCCTCGGCGAGGCGGCAATGAGCCGGTTCTACGAAGCGACCATCCACGCGGTCGAGGAAGCGATCATGAATTCCATGTTCGCCAACCAGACGATGACCGGGATCAACGGCTTCACCGTCCGTGCTCTGCCGGTGGACAAGGTCCAGGAAATCCTGCGCCGATACAACCGGCTGGTCGAAGTGGACTGACCGCGAAAGTCCGGGGGCGGCCAGCGCCTGCCCCCGGAACTCAACCTGCCGCGTGTTGCTGGTTCCAGCGGAACACCACCGGTTGCCACAGCTCGTTGGCGCCTTCGGCATTGGTGAGCATGCAGATCCCCGTGCCCGTTTCCGGGAACATCGAATAGATGCTGCGCCAGCCGATCGATCCGCCCGAATGGTGGACGTTGAGCAGCCCGCCCAAGTCCAGGATAACGTGACCCAGCCCGGCGCGGAAATGCCGGTCGTCGATGTCGAAGGCATGGCCATGATCGGAATGCATGGTCTCGACCGAGGCTGGGCTCAGCGCGCCCGCCCCCTTGCCCCGGCCCGGAACCGCCATGCCCGCGCAGGCGAACCGGGCGAGGTCGGCAATCGAGGCATAGACCCCGCCCGCCGCGCCGCACAGCCAGCGATAGTCCTGGATCGGCTGCCCCTGCCGGTTATGGGGTCGCGCAAAGGGCAGCCCCTCGCGCCGGCCGAAGCAGGCGCTGTCCATCCCCAGCGGAGCGAACACCGCGCGCGCGACATAGTCCGCAAAGCTCTCGCCGGTGATGTCCTCAACCGCCAGTTCGAGCAGGCCGAAGCCCGCGTTCGAATAGTTCCAGCCCTGCCCCGGCGGGTAGGTAACGGTGATGATGTCGTCATCGCGCGGCAGGTCCCAGTATTCGTAGTGCGCGGTCTGCTCGGCATTGGGCGGCGGCAGACGGCCCTGCATCGCGTCGAGCAGCGTGTATTGGGTCTGGTCCAGCTCGACGCCGCGAAAGCCCGCCACGGTAACCCCCGCGTGGTGACTCAGCAGGCGGCGCGGGGTGACGAGGGTGAGGTCGAACTGATCTGACGGCGGCAGGGTCCAGCGCCGGTGATAGTCCGCAATCGGCCGGTCGAGATCGAGCCGCCCCTGCTCCACCAGCGTCATCACCGCCCAGGCGGCGATCGACTTGGATACCGATTGCAGGCTGAAGCGGGTATCTGCCGTCACCGCTTCGCCGCTCGTCCGGTCCGCCGTGCCGAAGCACAGGATCTCCGTGGGCACGAAGTCCCGGATCAGCGCGACTGCGCAGCCCGGCACGTTCAGCTGCTCCATTTCCGCCGGCAGGCTCTGCCGAAGCTCGTCCGCGAAAGTATCGCTCATCATCGTGCTCCCCGGTCTGTCACGCCAGCGAGCGCGACACGACTTCCTTCAGCGTTGGGGAAATCCCCGGTGTGTCCGCCACGCGCTGCAGTTCGGCCCGCATCAGGCCCCGGCGCGGCTCGTCATAGCGGCGCCACTGATCCAGCTGCGGCATGAAATAGGCCGGACGGCCCCGCCCCATCTGGTCCATCATCAGCAACCGGTCGGCAAGGAAGCGGTAGCCCTTGCCCGAGGGATCGTGGAAGGTCACCCGGTTCTGGCGGAACAGGCTGCCGTAATAGGCGGCGGCGCGCGCGGTGTTCTGGATGTCGAATCCGGGGTGTCCCTCAAGCGCGATGATCTCGTCAATCACCCCGGGCGCGCGGGACAGGGCATAGGCCTTGAACCACTTGTCGACCACCAGCGGCTGATCCTTGTACGCCTCGTAGAAACCGTCGAAGGCGGCCTTGCGCTCCGGATGGTCGACATGGCTGATCAGGCACAGCGCCTCGAACTTCTCGGTCATCGAAGGGCCCTTGCGGACCTGCGCGAGGCACAGCTGCGCGGCTTCCTCGGTTCCGCTTGCCAACAGCAGGTCGAGCAGCGCCGAGCGCAGGCTGCGGCGCGAGATCGCGGAAGACGACAGGTCGGCCGGGTCGGTGGCGCCAAGCTCGCGGTAGAGCGCGGTCATCTCCTGCCCCAGCGCCCCCGCGATGGCGCGCTTCACCGCCTGACGCGCGGCCACGTGCCCATCGAGGGGAACCAGGGCGAGGCCTTCGCTCAGCGCGGGCTCGTCGGGGATCGCCAGCATCTGTGCGACCAGCCCCGGCGCCCCGGCTACCTTCTCCGCGAGCAGCCGCCGCGCGAGCGTGACGATCGACGGCGGCACGTGCGCCGCCATGTCCGCTGCCGGAAGGGCAGCCAGGGCGCGAACCGTGCGGGTGAAGAGCTGCTGCACGCTGTTCCAGGCGACGAAGGCATCGTCATCGTGCAGCGCCAGCAGCACCAGATCCTCGTCCGGCAGCTCGCAATCGAGCGTCACCGGGGCAGAGCACTGGCGCAGGATCGAGGGCACGACGCCCGCATCCAGCCCGTCGAACCGCAGGGTCTGCGACCATTCGGTGAGATGGACCAGCCGCGGCTCGCCGATCATCACGCCGTCTCCGCCCAGCAAGGCGATCCGCACCGGAATATGCATCGGACCGCCCGGCCCCGGCTTGTCCGGCGCGCGCTGGGTCAGGGTCAGGATGCCTGCGCGCTGTTCGGCATCATACATCCACTCCGCCGCAACAGTCGGCCGGCCCGCCTGGCGCAGCCACTTGCGGAACTGCGTGAGGTCCAGCCCCGTTTCGGCGGCAAAGGTATCGAACAGGTCCTCGATGGTCACCGCCTGTCCGTCGAACCGGGCAAGGTAGGCGCGGATCGCGCTGGCGAAGGCCACAGGCCCGACCATGGTCCGCAGCATGCGGAGGACTTCGGCGCCCTTTTCGTAGATCGTGGTGGTGTAGAAATTCTCGATCTCGACGAATTCGGTCGGCTGCACCGGGTGGGCGGCAGGGCCGTCGTCCTCGGGGAACTGGTTACGGCGCAGCGCCTTGACCTGTTCTATCCGGTAGGTGCCCGCTTCCAGCTCGTCCTCCATGAACAGCTGGTCGCGCAGGCGGGTTAGGCCTTCCTTGAGGGAGAGCTGGAACCAGTCGCGGCAGGTGACGCGGTTGCCAGTCCAGTTGTGGAAGTATTCGTGGCCGATGATCCGCTTTATCAGCGAGAATTCCTCGTCCGTGGTGATCGCGGGATCGGCGATGATCCCGTCCGCCCCGAACAGGTTGAGGCCTTTGTTCTCCTGCGCTCCGGCATAGGCCGCCAGGGCGACCACGTTGTAGACCGGCAGGTCGTATTCCAGGCCGAACACCCGCTCGTCCCAGGCGAAGGCGGCCTTGAGACTCTCCATCGCGAAGTGGCAGCGTGCGGCCTCGCCCGGTTCGGCCAGGATCGCCATGTCGACCTCGCTTCCGCTGGCAGTGACGAACCGATCGCGCAGGGCATCGAACCGCCCGGCCATCATCGCGAAGATGTAGCTGGGCTTGGCGTAAGGATCCTTCCAGAGCGCCCAGTGGCGGCTGCCTTCACTGCCGGAGTCGCACTGCTCGCCGTTCGACAGCAGGGTCGGGAACGTCTCGCGCTCGGCCTCCAGCCGGACGGTGTAGACGGTCAGGACGTCGGGGCGGTCCGGAAACCAGGTGATCCGGCGAAAGCCCTCGGCTTCGCACTGGGTCGCCAGCACCCCGGAATGCCAGAACAGGCCCTTCTTCGCCGGATTTTGCGAGGGGTTGATGACCACTTCGGTTTCCAGCCGAAACCGGCGTGGCGGGCGGTGAATCACCAGCTGATCGGGCGTGACGGTATATTCCTCGCCCGCCAGTTCACGCCCGTCGATCCGGACCCAGTTCAGCTCCAGCTGCTTGCCGTCCAGCACCAGATCAGTGGCGAGCTCGCCGTCCTTCGCCTCGATCTCCAGCACCGCGCGCACCACGGTGCGTTCGGGATCGAGCGCGACGTCGAGCGCGATACTCGGCACCGCGAAAGGATAGGGCCGGTAATCTTCCAGCCGCGTCAGCGCCTTGGCCATCAGGCGTCTTCCGGCACGCGCTCGGCACGCAGGAATTCGATGTCGCCGGCAGCGTAGGAGACCAGCGCCTGGGCACGGCCGTCCGGGCCATATTCCACGGCGGTTTCGCTCGGCACCTGCTGGGTGAAGAACCGCCCGCTCTCGTCCATGTAAATCGGGCGCGGCGGCAGGATCAGGCCCTGGATGTGGCTGTGCAGCTTGCCGTCCTCCACCCAGATATCGACGTGCGGGGCATCGATCCCGGAAACGATCCGGTACCGACCGACATAGCGCTGCATTTCCTCACCCTCGATCGGCACGATCCGGCGCGGCGCGCGCATGTAGCCCTGCCAGTCGAAGGCCGCGGCCATGCCGTTCATCACCTCGTAGTAGAGCATAAGCCCGCTCAGGCAGTTGGTCAGCACCACCCCGCCCCAGCCCTGTTCGAGGTTGCAGGTGGTGTTGCACTGATAGCCCTCGTTGGAGCCGCCGTGGGCAAAGCGCTTGCCCGCACCGGTGCCGAAGATCTCCCAGCCGAGGCCGAACTGGCCGCCGCCCTGGTTCTCCATCATCTGCCGGGCGGTTTCCTGGGCGAGCAGGACATTGCCGCGTCCAAGCCAGGCATTGCGGCATTCGATCATGAAACGGGCATAGTCCGGCGCGGAAGTGTAGACCCCGCCCGCCGCGAGCTGCGGGGTGAAGGTGTAGGCGCCGTTGACAACCCGGCCATCGACATGATGCCCCTTCGCCGCGAGCGGACGCAGCGCTTCGGGCAGCGGCTGGCTGAAGGTGGTGCGGCTCATCCCCAGCGGCTCGAAGATCTTTTCCCGCGCCAGACTGGCAAAATCGGTTCCGTTCATTTCTTCCAGCAGCAGCTGGACGGCCGATGTGCCGCCGCCCGAATAGCGCACCGATTCCCCCGGCAGCTTGTCGACCTCCACCGCAGGCGTCGGGGAAGGTTCCGTGCCATTGAGGACATCGAGCAGCGTCGGCGCGGGACGGTCGTGCGGGTAGGCGCCGAAGCCGTGGACCGTGGTCCCCGCACGGTGGCTGAGCAGGTGGCGCAGGGTCACCGGCACGCGGCGGGTGAACTCGTTTTCCGGCACTTTCCAGCTCTTGAGGTACTCGTTGATTGGCCGGTCGAGATCGACGCGCCCCTGATCGACCAGCTGCAGCGCCAGGACCGCGGTCAGCGGCTTGCTGATCGAAGCGCCGGCGAAGATCGTTTCGCCCTCCACTGCCGGGCCGCCAGGGGTGGTCACGCCGAAGCCGGCGGCCTCGACGATATCGTTGTCGCGGAAGGCGCAGACCGCCACGCCCGGGCAATTGTAGTGTTCCAGCCGCTCCTCGACCGTCCAGCGGACGTCCTCGCCCTCCACCGGGTTGACCGGCAGCAGACCGTTGGCGAACTCTTGCATCGCGGCACCGAGGGCAGGCATCAAGGGCTTCCTTCCATCATCTTCGATATGATCGATGATCACATTACGCCTTGTTCGACCCGGCTTGTCAATGTATTCGTCAGTCACATTGAGGAGATCGGATGATGAGGCAGGAAAATCTACCGGGACCGTTCCACATGTTCACCGGCCAGGACCTGCCGCACCTGCTGGAAGCGCGCGCGAACGACCGCGCCGACCATCCCTTCCTGATCTTCGCCCCGCCCGATCTTCCGGCGCAGAAGTGGACGTATCGCGCCTTTCGCGATGCGGTGGCCTGCCTCGCCGGCGGGCTGGCGGAGCGCGGCGTCGCCAGGGGCGATTTCGTCGTGATCCACATGGATAACTGCATCGAATTCCTGCTCGCCTGGCACGCCTGCTCGCGGCTGGGCGCGGTGGCGGTGACGACCAACACCCGCTCGTCGGAAGAGGAACTGGCCTATTACATCGGCCACTGTGGTGCGCGCTTCGCCATCACGCAACCGGCAATGGCAGCGCTGGTCCGCGCCGCGGGACCGCAGCTGCAATGGGTCTGCGTGACGGAGAAGGACTGCGGCAGCGCGCCTGAAGTGCCGCGCGCAGACGATGCTTTGGCCTTCGAGGAACTGGCCGCCGGCAATCCGGACCTTGCCCCGCTGCGCGATCCCGAACCGCTGCTGCCCAATAGCGTCCAGTACACCTCGGGCACCACGTCGCGACCCAAGGGCGTGGTCTGGACCCACGCCAACGCCCTGTGGGGCGCGCGGATCGGAGCGCTGTGCAGCCAGGTCGTGCCGGAGGATGTGGGCCACACCTGCCTGCCGCTCTATCACACCAACGCCCTGTCCTATTCGCACCTCGCCACGCTGTGGGTCGGGGCGACGCTGGTGTTCCAGCAGCGCTTCTCGGCCAGCCGCTACTGGCCGGTCGTGACCGAGCACGGCTGCACCTGGGGGGTGCAGATCCCCTTCATGCTGAAAGCGCTGATGGGCCTGCCCGTGCCCGAGCACCGCATCCAGCGCTGGGGCCTGGGCGCGATCGATCCGCCCCAGATACTCCAGAAGTTCGGCATTCCTGTGCTCGGCTGGTTCGGCATGACCGAAACCGTTTCGCTGACGCTGATCTCGAACCGGAATATGCCCGGCCGGATCGGTTCGATGGGCCGGGTGACCCCGGGCTACGAGACCGAGGTGCGGCGCGAGGACGGCAGCCATGTCGCCATTGGGGAAAGCGGCATCATGTGGATCAAGGGCGTGCGCGGCATTTCCCTGTTCCACGAATACCTCAACAACCCGGAAGCCACCGCCGAAGCCTTCGACGAGCGCGGCTGGTTCAAGACCGGCGACCGGGTCACTCCTCATGCCGACGGCACCGTGGTGTTCGAGGGGCGCGACCGCGACATGCTGCGCGTCGGCGCGGAAAACGTCGCCGAGTCCGAGATCGAGCGGGTTGTCCTCGCAAGCGGCGCGGCAATCGAGGTGGCGGTGGTCGGTAAGCCCCACCCCATGCTCGACGAAGTGCCGGTGGCCTTCGTCATCCCGCACCCGGACTGCGCCGACCCGGCGGGGCAGGCGCTGGAAGCCTGCCGCACGCGCCTCGCCTCGTTCAAGGTGCCGGACGAGGTGATCCTGGTCGAGGAATTCCCGCGCGTGACGCTGGGCAAGATCGACAAGAAGGAACTGCGCCGCCAGCTGAAGGAACGCGCCGCCGCCGAGCAGGCAGGCTGAAGCGCTGGCGGGAAGGGGCCGGCCTCAGTCGACCCCTTCCACCGCGACCAGCTCGATTTCCGCCGCGCCAAGGCGGTGGCTGCGCGCTTCCTGATACTCGGGCGAGTTCCAGTATTCGAGCGCCCGGTCGTAGCTCGCGAATTCCAGGATCACGTTGCGCGGCCGCGCCTCGCCCTCCAGCGCGGTATGGCGCCCCCCGCGCGCGAGAATTCTGGCCCCGAACCGGTCCATCGCCACGCGCGCAAGCGCGGCATATTCCGCGTAGGCATCGGGATCGCCGACGCTGACCCGCGCGATAACGTAACCTTTGGGCATCATATCTGCTCCTGCTGCCGATTGTCCGAGACCCAGCGCGCCAGCCGCGCGAGACCTTCGTCGAAGTCTGTGCCTCCCGCCGCGAAGCACCAGCGCAGCCAGCCCTCGCCCTCGGGTCCGAACGCTGCGCCCGGCGCGAGACCCAGCCCAGCCTCAGCCACCAGGCGCCGGGCCAGCGCCACGGAATCGCCATGCCCCTGGACCCGGAAGAAAGCGTACATCCCGCCCTCGGGACAGGGTGCTTCCACACCCTCCATGGCCGAAAGGTGGGCCAGCACCTTGTCGCGGTTGGCAGTCAGTTCCTGCCTAAGCGCCGCCACGTGCGGCTCGCCTTCGGTCAGCGCGGCAATTCCTGCCGACTGGACGAAGCCTGGCACACACGAGGTGTTAAATTCGATCACCTTGCCGAGATCGCCGAACAGTTCCTCGGGCGCGACCAGCCAGCCGAGCCGCCAGCCGGTCATCAGCCAGGCCTTGGAAAAGCTGTTCGCACCGATCAGCCGGTCGCGGGCATCGGCAAGTGCGAAGAACGACGGCGCATTGGCCGCACCCTCGCCCAGCACCAGCCGCTCGTAGACATCATCGGACAGGATCCACACGCCCAGCCGCCGGCAATGATCGAGGATCGCCTGCTGCTGCTCAGCCATGATGGTCCAGCCGGTCGGGTTGCCAGGCGAATTCAGGATCAGTACCCGCGTATCGGGCGTGACGGCATCGAGCAGGCGGTCAAGATCAAGCTCCCAGCCCGCAGGTCCGGGCGCAACGGCAACGCGCTCGACATGGGCGCCCAGCACTTCGGGAATCTGGGCGATATTGGGCCAGATCGGCGTGACCAGCACCACGCGGTCGCCGGGTTCGATCAGGGTCTGCAGCGCGATCATCAGCGCCGAGACGCCCGAGGAGGTGACCGACGTCCGCTCGGGCGAGAAAGCCTGTCCATGCAGCCCGCCGAGATAGCCGGCCAGCGCCAGCCTCAGGTCCTCACGGCCATTGTTGTGGGTGTAGAACACCTCGTCCCTGCCGATCGCCCCGATGGCGGCCTGCTTGATGTAGTCGGGCGTCGGCCGGTTGCTTTCCCCGAACCAGAACTTGATCAGGTCGGTGCGGCCGAACCCGGCATTGGCAATTTCGCGAATCTTCGATGCGGGCAGGTCGCGAACCGCCGTGCGGGCCGCCAGCGGCCAGCGCGCGGGCGCTTCGAGCGCGCCGGTTTCCTGCCGTTCAGCCATGGTCCGCCATCCCTTGCAATGTCATTCGCGTTATGTAATCACTGCACACATTGAGCCGGCGAGTCAATTCGCCAATTCCGCCCGCAGCACACGCATGGTGACTTGAATGAGCAGCGCAATCCAGCCTCTCGGTGGAGACTGGCCCGGGGTCCGCCTCAGCCAGGACGGCACGGTCCTGACCGTCACCATCGACCGACCCGGCGCCCGTAATGCGCTCGACGCGGCAACGATGCAGAGCCTCACCGAAATCGCCCGCCGCATTCGGCGCAGCAGCGAGGTTCAGGCGGTGATCCTGGCCGGACAGGCGGACTATTTCTCCGCCGGGGTCGACCTGCAGATGTCCTCCAGCCGCAATGCCAGCGAGGCGAGCCTGCTGGAACTGCGCTCCGCCGTCGCCGCTGGCCCCGACATGTGCCAGGCCTGGGAAGAGATCGAGGCGATCACGATTGTCGCGATCGAGGGCTTCTGTGTCGGCGGGGCCTTCGCGCTGGCGCTTGCCTGCGATTTCCGGATCATGGGCGAAGGGGCCTTCGTGCGCCTGCCCGAGGTGCCGCTGGGCATGAACATGAGCTGGCGCACCCTGCCCCGCCTTACCGCGCTGGCCGGTCCCGGGCGGGCCAAGCAGATCGCGCTGTTCGGCGATCCCGTAAATGCCGCGCAGTGCCTCGAATGGGGCATCGCCGAAGTGGCCTGCGCCAAGGGCGAGGCGCTCGCCGAGGCGCAGCGCTGGGCCGCGCGCGTCGCCGCGCTGCCGCCGATCCCCACGCGGATGACCAAGGAAGCGGTCAACGCCGCTGCCCTCGCCAATGCTGCCGCCGTCAGTTTCATGGACCGCGACCAGTACCTGCTGGCCTCGCGCTCCGAGGATTTCCGCGAGGGCGTGTCCGCGTTCCTCGCCAAGCGCAAACCCGAATTCAAGGGCAACTGAGCCCGCCCCCTCATCGCTATCGCAGAAGGAACCGTCATGAAGCTTGCCGCCATCGTCTCCACCGCCCGCACCCCCATCGGCAAGGCCTACCGGGGCGCCTTCAACGATCTGGAAGCGCCGACCCTGGCTGGCCACGCCATCTCCGAAGCCGTGCGCCGGGCAGGCATCGCACCTGACGAGGTGGAAGACTGCATCATGGGCGCGAGCATCCAGCAGGGCACGCAGACCTTCAACATCGGCCGCCTGGCAGCGCTGGCCAGCGGCCTGCCCGTGACCGTTGCGGGGATGAGCATCGACCGCCAGTGCTCGTCGGGCCTGATGGCCATCGCCACTGCCTCGCGCCAGGTCGCGTTCGACGGGATGCAGGTGATCGTCGCGGGCGGGGTGGAATCGATCAGTCTGGCCCAGACCCCGGCGATGAACACCTCGCGCGTGCCTGACCCGCGCCTGATCGCCCGCCATCCCGCGATCCACATGCCGATGCTCCAGACCGCAGAGATCGTCGCCGAACGCTATGGCATCAGCCGCGAGGCGCAGGACCTCTATGCGCTGTCCAGCCAGCAGCGCACCGCTGCGGCAATGGAGGCCGGGCGCTTCGACCAGGAACTGGTGCCGGTCACCTGCGAAATGGTGGTGACCGACAAGGCCACCGGCGAGCGCAGCAAGAAGCAGGTGACGATTTCCCGCGACGAAGGCGCCCGCGCCGACACCACGCTTGAGGGGCTGAATTCGCTCAAGCCCGTGCGCGAAGGCGGGACGATCACGGCCGGCAACGCCAGCCAGCTGTCCGACGGCTCCTCCGCCTGCGTGGTGATGGACGCCGATCTGGCGGCCAAGCGCGGCATTCCCGCGCTCGGCTATTTCCGGGGCATGACCGTGGTCGGCTGCGAGCCCGATGAAATGGGCATCGGCCCGATCTTCGCGATCCCGCGCCTGTTGGAGCGCAATGGCCTGAAGATGGACGACATCGGCCTGTGGGAGATCAACGAGGCCTTCGCCTGCCAGGTGCTCTATTGCCGCGATTTCCTCGGCATTCCGGACGAGCGGCTCAACGTCGATGGCGGGGCGATCTCGATCGGCCATCCCTACGGGATGAGCGGCGCGCGCATGGTCGGCCACGCGCTGATCGAGGCGAAGCGCCGGGGCGAGAAGTACGTGGTGATTTCGATGTGCGTCGGCGGCGGGCAGGGCGCGGCTGGCCTGTTCGAGGTGGCCTGACATGGAGCTGCTGTTCGCCTTCCAGGAATGGCCCTACGCCGAAACCTTCCGCATTTCGCGCAGCGCCAAGACCAATTCGGAGCTGTTCACCGTCTACATCCGCGACGGCGCTCACGTCGGGCGCGGTGAATGCGGGCTGCTGCCGCAATACGGGCAGACCCGCGAGGATGTCGCGGCGGCGCTGGCCGATGCGGCGGACCTGCTGGCCGCAGGCGCGACCCGCGCCGATATCGCCGCGAAGGTCAGCAACACCTCTGCCCGCAACGCACTCGACTGCGCGCTGTGGGACCTGGAGTGCAAGCGCTCCGGACAGGACGTCTGGCAGCGTTCGGGCGTGCCGCGCAAGGAGCGGATCGAGGTTGACCTCACCATCGGCATCAATCCCACGCCCAAGATGCGCGAGGACGCACTTGCCGCCTTTGCCCGGGGCTTCCGCATCCTCAAGCTCAAGGCCAATCAGGAGGAAGTGCTCGACCGGGTCGAGGCGATTGCCGCCGCCTGCCCATCGGCCACGCTGATCGTCGACGCCAACGAAGCCTGGGACATCGACACGCTCAACCGCATCGCCGCGCCCTTGGCGGACCTCGGCGTGGCGCTGATCGAGCAGCCGCTGCACCACCAGGCGGACGAACCGCTGGCCGCCTATACCGGCACGATCCCGCTCTGCGCCGATGAGAGTTGCAGTTCGATTGCCGATCTCGACCGGCTGGCGCGGCTCTATCAGGCGATCAACATCAAGCTCGACAAGGTCGGCGGGCTGACCCCGGGGCTGGAACTGCAGGCCGCCGCCCGCGCGCGGGGGATGAAGATCATGCTGGGCTGCAGCGGCCCGACCTCGCTGGGCGCCGCGCCAGCCTATGTGCTGGGTACGCTGTGCGATTTCATCGATCTTGACGGCCCTGCGCTGCTGCTCGACGACCGCGCCCACGCGATGCATTATGCCGAGGGGCACCTGCACTGCTTCACCCCGGACCTGTGGGGCGGCTGACCGGTTCATGTCTGAGAGTGTTCGAAAGGTCAGGGTTATCGCGCTCGGCGGGACCATCGCCATGGCGGCGGTGGGCGGCGGGCTGACGCCCGCGCTCGGGGCTGGTGAGCTTGCCGGTGCGCTGGGCGGTCGCGCGGCGGACCTTGCCGTCGACTGGGCCGATTATGCCCGGGTGCCGAGCGCCAACCTGACCTTCGCCGACATGGTGGGACTCGCCACCGAGATCAGCCGTCTCGCGAGCGAAGGCTACCACGGCGTGGTCGTGTCGCAGGGAACGGACAGCCTTGAGGAAACCGCCTTCGCGCTGGAACTGCTGCTCGACGCGCCAATCGACGTGGCGCTGACCGGCGCGATGCGCGGCAGCACGGCGGCGGGCGCGGATGGCCCGGCCAACTTGCTCGGCGCGCTGCGCTTCCTCGAAGGATCGGCGGGACAGGGCGAGGTCGTGGTGGTGATGGACGATTGCGTCCACGCCGCGCGTCACGTCAGCAAGAGCCACACCACTGCGCTGTCGGCCTTTACCTCGGGCGAAGCGGGCCTGCGCGGACGGATTCACGAGGGCCGCTTCCTTCCGCTCAATCCGGCGCGCCAGCCTTTGCCGAAGATCAGGATCGCGGAGGCCGAAGCCACCCCGCAGGTCGAACTCGTCACCATCGCCCTCGATCAGTCTCCATGGGTGCTGCGCGCACCGGGTCACGAAAGCGTCGCGGGCTGGATCATCGCGGCCATGGGCGCGGGCCATGTCCCCGCCGCGCTGGTTCCCGACCTCGAACGCCTCGCGCAGCGGGTGCCGGTGGTGCTCGCCTCGCGCACCGGCGGCGGCAGCGTCTGCGCTGCAACCTATGGCTACCCCGGGGCGGAGATCGACTTGCTGAGCCGCGGCCTGCTGCATGAAGGCATGCTCTCGCCGCTCAAGGCCCGCGTGGCGCTCACCCTCCTGCTGATGGCCGGGAGCAGCGATTGCCGCAGCCGGCTTGCCGAAATTGTCGCCGCAGTCTGACCTGACGGCCCCACAGAAGGAACCCAGAATGACCGAAGTGTTTCAAGCCGGACTGCTGAATGGCAAGCGCGCCTTCATCTCCGGGGGATCGAGCGGGATCAACCTCGCCATCGCCGCACGGCTCGCCTCGCTGGGGGCGGAAGTGGGCATCTTCAGCCGCTCGCGCGAAAAGATCGACGCGGCACTTGCCCAGCTGCGCGAGGACGGCGCGGACGCCGAAGGCTACACCGGTGACGTGCGCAATTACGAGGATGTGGCCGCTGCATTTGGCGCCTTTGCCGCTGCCGGTGGCGGGATCGACTTCGTGGTCTCCGGCGCGGCGGGCAATTTCGTCGCCCCGGCGCTCGGCATGTCGCCCAACGCCTTCCGCACCGTGGTCGATATCGACCTGATCGGCACCTATCACGTCATGCGCGCGAGCTTCGAGCACCTGCGCCGCCCCGGCGCCTCGCTGATCAACATTTCCGCTGTGCAATCGAGCCAGGCGATCCCGTTCCAGTCGCACGTCTGCTCGGCCAAGGCCGGAATCGACATGCTGACCAAGGCGCTCGCGGTCGAATGGGGGCCGCAGGGCGTGCGGGTCAACGCGATCCTGCCCGGCCCGATCGGCGAGACCGAGGGCATGGCCCGCCTCGCCTCGACCCCGGAAATGCACGAGAAGATTACCCGCGCGATCCCCTTGCAGCGCTTCGGCACCAAGGCGGAGGTCGCCAACCTTGCCGCCTTCCTGTGCTCGGACGCGGCCTCCTACATCAGCGGCGCGATCCTGACCTGCGACGGCGGGCAGCTCGCCGGAAATCCGATGGGCGTGGTCGGCTGAGCCGCCCGCCCGACCCCTGACCGTCAAGACCCGGGAACCCCACATGAACGCCATCCCCGCCCCCAACGACCTGTCCGCCTACTGGCTGCCTTTCACCGCCAACAAGGCGTTCAAGGCCGCCCCGCGCCTGATCACGGGGGCGGAGGGGCAGTTCTACTTCACCGCCGATGGCCGCCGCATCCGCGATGCCTTCTCCGGCATGTGGTGCTCGATCCTGGGGCATGGCCATCCCGCCATCACTGCCGCGATCATCGCCCAGGCAAAGAGCCTCGACTATTCTCCCGCCTTCAACTTCGCCACTCCCGGCGCGTTCGAACTGGCGGGCAAGGTGGCGGAGCAGTTCCCGGGCGACCTGGAGCACGTGTTCTTCACCAATTCCGGCTCGGAAGCGGTCGATACCGCGCTCAAGATGGCGCTGGTCTATCACCGCTCGCGCGGGGAAGGCACGCGGACCCGCTTCATCGGCCGGGTCAACGGCTATCACGGCGTCGGCTTCGGCGGGATTTCGGTGGGCGGGATGCCCAACAACCGCAAGTTCTTCGGGCTCGGCCTGCCGGGGGTGGACCATATGCCCTTCCCCTATGACGCGGCGGTCGATGGCTATACGCGCGGCCAGCCGCAGCGCGATCCGATGGTCTACCTCAAGGAACTGGAAGCGATCATCGCGCTGCACGATGCATCCTCCATCGCGGCGGTGATCGTCGAGCCGATGATCGGATCAGCGGGCGTGTTCGTGCCGCCGCAGGGCTATCTGGCCAAGCTGCGCGAGATTACCGCCCGCCACGGCATCCTGCTGATCTTCGACGAGGTGATCACCGGCTTCGGGCGGCTTGGCGCGGCCAACGGCGCGACCTTCTTCGGGGTTACGCCCGACATGTGCACCATGGCCAAGGGGATCAACAACGCTGCCGTGCCGATGGGCGCAGTGATCGCCAGCCGTCAGGTCCACGACACGATCATCAATGCCACGCCCACCGGGATCGAGTTCTTCCACGGCTATACCTATTCCGCCCACCCGCTCGCCGTCGCCTCGGGCCTCGCCGCGCAGCAGGCGATCCGCGAGGAAGGGCTTTACGAGAACGTCGCCGCGCTTGCCCCGCTGTTCGAGGAAGCGGTGCACAGCCTGCGCGGCGAACCCTGCGTCACCGACGTGCGCAACCTGGGGCTGGCGGGCGGGCTTACCCTTGCCCCCCATCCCGACGGACCGGGCCTGCGCGGCTACGAGCTGTTTACCAAGGCCTATGAGCGGGGCATAGCGATCCGCGCCAATGGCGATACCATCGCCGTGGCCCCGATCCTGAACAGCACTCCGTCGGACATCGAGGAAATCTTCGACCTCGTCCGCCAGAGCCTGCGCGCGCTGAAGTGAGACTGCCATGCGCCTGACCGATTGCCACAACATCGACGATTTCCGCCTGCTGGCGAAGCAGCGCCTGCCCTGGCCGGTGTTTGACTATATCGACGGCGCCGCCGACGACGAGCTGACCAAGGCCCGCAATACGGAAGCCTTCGCCAGCGCCGACCTGGTGCCAGACGTGCTCGCCGGGGTGGAGGAAATCGACACCAGCTGCACGATCCTGGGGCGCAAATCCGCGCTGCCGCTGATCCTGTCGCCGACCGCGCTGCAGCGGGTGTTCCACTGGCAGGGCGAGCGCGCCGTCGCGCGCGCGGCGGAAAAGTTCGGGGTTTGGTGCGGGATCTCCAGCCTCGCCACCGTCTCGATCGAGGAGATCGGCGCGCTAATCTCCACTCCGAAGATGTTCCAGCTCTATGTCCACAAGGACAAGGGCCTCAACGCCAGCATGATCCAGCGCTGCAAGGCGGCGAAGTTCGATGCCATCGCGCTGACGGTCGACACCATCGTCGCGGGCAAGCGCGAGCGCTGCGCCCGCAGCGGCTTTACCTCGCCGCCGAAGTTCACCGCGCGCAACCTGCTGGGCTATGCCATGAAGCCGCGCTGGGGGCTCGACTATGTCCTGCGCGAAAAGTTCGCCCTGCCCAATCTCGACACCCATGTGCGCGAAGGCACGGGCGAGGCGGTTTCGATCGCGGGATACTTCAACACCATGCTCGACCAGTCGATGGACTGGAAGGTGGCCGAGCAGATCCGCGATGACTGGGGTGGCAAGTTCGCGCTGAAGGGCATCATGAGCGTGGCCGACGCGCGCCGCGCCGCCGACATGGGGATCGACGCGATCATGATCTCCAACCACGGCGGGCGCCAGCTCGACGGCAGCCGCGCGCCCTTTGACCAGCTGCGCGAGATCGTCGACGCGGTCGGCGGGCGGATCGAGATCATCTGCGATGGCGGCGTGCGGCGCGGCACCCATGCGCTGAAGGCGTTGTGTGCAGGCGCCACGGCCGCGTCCGGCGGCCGGCTCTACCTCTACGCGCTCGCTGCAGCCGGGCAGGAAGGCGTCGAACGCGCGGTGGGCATCCTCCAGGACGAAATCCAGCGCGGGATGAAGCTGATGGGGGTGACCAGCGTCGATCAGCTGACCGCCGACCGGCTGAGGTGGCGCAGCTAGACGCGGGCAATCGCGGGGGCGTGGGGGTGCCCCCGCGGCTGCCTCAATCGGCCGCTGCGCCGTAGGCCACTTCCCGTCCGCCATAGCGGCGCACGCGCAGATTGGCCTGCTCGGCATGGCCGACGAACCCTTCCAGCATGCACAGCCGCGAACAGGCCGCGCCGACCTGCGCGGCGGCAGCATCGCTGGTGACCCGCTGGTAGCTGTGGGTCTTGAGGAACTTGCCGACCCACAGACCTCCGGTATAGCGCCCCGCCTTGCGGGTCGGCAGGGTGTGGTTGGTGCCGATCACCTTGTCCCCGTTGGCAACATTGGTGCGCGGCCCCAGGAACAGCGCGCCATAGGAATGCATGTTTTCCAGGTACCAGTCGTCGCGGTCGGTCATTACCTGGACGTGTTCCGAGGCGATCTCGTTGGCGACCTGCAGCAATTCCTCGTGGCTGTCGCAGACGATCACTTCGCCGTAGTCGCGCCAGCTCGCCGCTGCGGTGTCGGCGGTGGGCAGGACCTTCAGCAGACGCTCGACCTCCGCCATGGTGTCATCGGCCAGACGGCGCGAATTGGTCAGCAGCACCGCCGGCGAGTTGTAACCATGCTCGGCCTGCCCGAGCAGGTCGGTGGCGCACATCTCGCCATCGACCGTCTCGTCGGCGATCACCATCGTCTCGGTCGGCCCGGCGAACAGGTCGATGCCGACCCGCCCGAACAATTGCCGCTTGGCTTCGGCGACATAGGCGTTGCCGGGGCCGACCAGCATGTCGACCGGGGCAATCGTCGCCGTGCCGATCGCCATGGCACCGACCGCCTGGATCCCGCCCAGCACGTATATCTCGTGCGCGCCCGCCAGGTGCATCGCCGCGACGATCGCCGGATGCGGCTCGCCCTTGTGCGGCGGTGCGGAGGCGACGATGCGCGGCACTCCCGCCACCGCAGCCGTCAGCACCGACATGTGCGCGGAGGCGACCATCGGGAACTTGCCGCCCGGCACGTAGCACCCCACCGACTGCACCGGAATGTTGCGATGCCCCAGGACCACGCCTGGGATCGTCTCGACCTCGACATCCTTCATAGAGGCGCGCTGGACCTCGGCGAAGCGGCGGATCTGTTGCTGCGCAAAGCGGATATCCGCCATGTCGCGCGCCGAGACGCGCGAGATCGCCGCCTCGATCTCGGACGGGGTCAGGCGGAACGAATGGCGCCAGAGCCCGTCGAAGCGCTGCGACAGGTCGCGCACCGCCGCATCGCCGCGCGCCTCGATGTCAGCCAGCGTGCGCTCCACCACGGCGCGGACTTCGGCGTTTTCGTCCGCACGCTCGGCTTCGGGCTTGCCGCGCTTGAGGTAGGTGACGGCCATCGGGAGTCCTCTCGGTCTTGCTGGCTGGTCAGTCGATCCGGATGGTTTCGGCGATGCTCGACCCGCCCACCGTCTCAACCAGGTGCGCGCCCTGGAACCCGTGGTTCTCAAGCTCCGCGAAGGCGTTGACGATGTGGTAGAGCGTCGGCAGGTCTTCCCAGCTCGACTTCCAGAACTGGAAGCTGCCCTGGCCAAGCTCGAACCGCTCGACAGTCATCTTCTCCCGCATCGGCCCGCGCGGAGACAGGGTGACATATTCGACGTCCGCTTCGCCCCAGTCGCCGGTCTTGGGGATGTACTTGTAGGACAGCATGCCCTGGTAATCGGGATCGGCGGGCGGACCGGACATGCCGCTGGGCTTGGCAAGGTCCCACACGCTGAGATCGAGGAACGGGGTGGCCAGCCACGACATCCGCGCCGAATAGCGATCATCGACGAAGCGCGGTTCCGGGATTTCGCAGTAGAGCTTGTTGTGGCCCAGTTCCTCGCGCCCGCTCAGGATCGGATCGCACAGGTTTTCCCAGCGCACCAGCACCAGCGTACCGTGCACCGGCCCCTTCTTGCTGTGATAGGTCACCTCGAACTTGACGTCGCACAGGTTGTAGCCGCGCCCGGCCAGCCAGCCGATCTCGGTCATGTAGTTGGCCTCGACCGTGACGACCGGCGGGCCGCGCAGCTCGAACCGATCGGGCAGCATGGCCTTCAATTGGTCGGCATTGGTCAGCATCCGCACCCCCAGCATCTTCATCCGCGGGGTCTTGGTAAAATCGAACGTCCGCCCCTCCGGCCACTGGCGCGGACCGGGCGTCGGCCCGAAGAAGATCGGCATGCGGTAGAACTGCCCCGCCTTGGGATCGAACGCCATCGTCAAGCTCCTCAAATCCGCGCGTCACCTTGACCGCGGCCCTCTTCAATGTGATCACTGTACATATTGAAGAGAGGCTGTCAATCTGGCTGGGACAGTCACAGGAGCAGCGCATGATGGGGCAAGCATTCAATCTTGAGGGCCAGAATGCGGTCGTCACCGGAGCCAGCCGGGGGCTGGGTGCGGCCATTGCCGTGGCGCTGGCCGAATGCGGCGCGCGGGTGACTGCGGTCGCTCGCGGCGGGCAAGAGCTGGATCGTCTGGCCAGCAGCGGACTGCCGATCGATCCCTGGGTCGCCGATGTCCGCGATCCCGATTTCGGCGACCGGCTGGCCGCACGCGACATCGATATCCTGGTGAACAATGCCGGGATGAACGTGCCCCTGCCGATGACGGAAGTTTCCGCCGAGGTGCTGGACCAGATGATCGGCCTCAATGTCCGCAGCGCCTACCTTGCCGCCCAGGCGGCCACGCGCGCCATGCTGCGGCGGGGCAGCGGCGGATGCATCGTCAACATCACCAGCCAGATGGGCCACGTCGGCAGCCCCAACCGGACCGTCTACTGCATGACGAAGCACGCGCTCGAAGGCTTGACCAAGGCCATGGCGGTGGAGCTTGCCCCGCGGCGAATTCGGGTCAATTCAGTTGCTCCGACCTTTGTAGAGACCCCGATGACCCGACCCATGCTCGAGAATCCGGAGTTTCGCTCCTTCGTCGAGCGGATGATTCCGCTCGGCCGGATCGCAAGTCCGCAAGACGTGGCCGCCGCCGTCCTGTACCTTTGCTCCCCGCTGGCGGGGATGGTCACCGGCACCAGCCTGCTCGTGGATGGCGGATGGACTGCGCAATAGTCGTAATGCGTCGGGCAACCGGGCATGGCCATTCGTGATCTCGGGAACCAGGCCTTCGTGCAGGTCGAGTTCGCACTGCGATGACCAGTCCCACACTTCCTGCGCAAAGAAGTTGGGCGTAGCCGCATCGCAGTGGAAGTTGCACATGGCTCCGGCGGTTTCGTGCGGACCGTGCGGCGCCATCTGGATGCGATTGGTCTCGGCCAGTGCCGTGATCTTGCGCGCTTCGCTGAGCCCACCGCACGACGCGATGTCGGGTTGGGCGAAATCGATCAGGTGGCGATCGAGGTTGGCCGCCGCGTCAGCAACGCCCTTCGCCGGTCCAGCGGCGTGGTTCCGAACCAGCGCCGACAAGCCCTGGTGAATACGGCCTGGTCGGCAAATCCCAGCATCTGGCTGATCCGGCTGAGTGGCAGCGTCGGCTGGGCAAGCAACCTATCGGCCAGATCGCGGCGCGCGTGTTCGACCAGTTGGGCAAAGCTCAGACCTTCTGCCCTGAGCCGCCGCTGCAGGGTTCGCGGTTGCAGGCGCAGCACCCGCGCGACATCGCCGAGTCCGACTGGGCCGACCTGAAGCATCGTGGCAATCGTGGAGCGCACCTGCTGGACCATCGGCAGCTCGGACGGGGGTGCCATGCCGATCAGGTAGTGCTCGACAAAGGACTGCAAGGTCGGATTGTGCGTCGCGATCGGTCGGCGCAGCTGCGCCTCGTCGAACACCACCCCGTCGAAGGTGGAGCCGAAGTGCGGCATCTGTTCGAAGTGCCGCCGGTACAGCGCCTCGCTGCCCTGGGGCGGGTGCCGGAAGTGGATCGCGCGCGGTGTCACGGCCCCGGCGGTCAGCAGCGGTGCCATCCGCACCAGGTGGGCGACCGCGTGTTCGGTGGCCTGCCGCATCGGCGGCAGGTCGGCCAGCAGGAACCGCATCGACACTGTCTCGCAGCCCGGCGGTCCGGGGCGCAACTCGAAGGCAAGGCCCGGGGTGTGGAAATGCATGTGGCGGATCATGATGATCAGCCCGCTGCGCAGCGAATCTGCCGCCTGGACCGCCAGCGAGAGCGGACCAAGGATCGAGAGATCCTGCATCTCCGCCAGTTGCACGCCCAGATCGGGAATGCGCAGTTCCGCCGCAGCCTGCTCCAGCGCGGAGAGCACCTTACGATAGGGAATCTGGCGGTCGGGATCGTCAAGCCAGGCATGGTCGATCCCGACACTGGCCAGAATCGCAACCGGATCAGCGCCGTGACTGCGCAGCAGACGGCGAAATCCCGTCACTCCCCCGGCCCGAACCGTATCCAGCATGGCGCGCAGACTTACTGGCAGTGTCGCTGAAAGTCAAAAATATGACGCCTCTGATCAATACCGCTCGTCTTGCCGGAGCTAAGCAGCCGCGCAGGTCCCGTAGCCGGGAAATGGCCCGGGAGGTGGATGGAGGGGAATTGCCATGGTTGAAGCACTAGCGGCCCGGCGGCCGATCCTGTTGGTACTGGGCGTGACGCTGCTTGCCGTGGCAACCGGGATACTGGGCCTTGATGCCAATGGCTACCTGGTGCCGGCAGCAGTCGCCCTGGTCGCGGCGGCGCTGGTCTGGCTTGGTCGCGCCCGCCCGGTGCTGGCGGTGCTGACCTGGACCAACCTGGTGAGCGGGATCGTGCTGATCGTGGTGCTCGCCGCCGGCGATGGGCTGGGGGATCGCAAGCTCGACGTTTCCGGGGTCGCGCTGCTGACCAACCTTGCCACGGGCGGACCGGCGATCGGGTTACTCGCGCCCGCGATCCTGCTGGGCCTGCGCCGCGGCAAGCCGCTGCGCCGCTGGTTCGAACGCGCCTGAAGGGGGAACGACCATGAATCGTCTGCTTCGCATCACCGCCGCGGCATTGCCGCTGGCCTCATTGATCGCCGCTTCCACGGCCCAGGCCGGCTCGTTCACCGGGCGGGTCACGCTGCCCGATGGCCGCCCGGCCGCCGGCGCCATGGTCAGTGTCAGCGATCCGACCGGCAACTTGCGCCAGACCGTATACGCCCGACCCGATGGCAGCTATGCGATCCGCACGCCCTATGCCGGCAAGCTCAAGGTCCGGGCGCGGATCGCCGGCTACCGCGATGTCACGCGCGAGCAGACGGCAGGCGCCGCAACCACCGCGCGGCTGGACCTTGCGCTTGAAAACTTCGCCAACCCTGCTGAACACAACGCCAGCCTGTCAGCCTCGGCGTTCAATGCGCGCCTGCCGTGGAAGGACGTGGCACGCGACCGTCCGGCCTTTGTCAGCCAGTGCAATTACTGCCACCAGCTTGGCAATTCGTGGACCCGCCTGCCGCTCGACCATGCCGGGTGGATGGGCGAAATCAACAAGATGGAAGGCATGCTCGCGATGGTTTCCCAGCGCGACAAGTCAACCATCGCCGATGTCCTGTCGCGCGGGTTTGCCGGCGGCACCTTCAGCCACAGCCAATCCTATGGCGCGGGCGAGGAACTATCTCGGGCGAAGTTCAGCGAATGGTTCCTGGGCGAAGCCTACACCTTCATCCACGATGCCGACGTGGCGCAGGACGGGCTGATCTATGGCACCGACGAAGGCCACGACATCCTCTGGACGCTTGACTTCAAGACCGACAGGATTGCGCAATACCGCCTGCCTGCCAGCGACCTGCCGCGCGGCGGGCTGTTTTCGGGCATGAAGCTGCCGATCGGCCAGTTCACCGGCCAGCACGGCCCGCATTCGATGGCCCAGACCAGCGATGGCCGGATCTGGATCACCAACGCGCTGTCGGGCACGCTGATGTCTTTCGATCCCGCGACCAAGCGATTCAAGACCTATCCGGTCGGTCACGACGCGCTGTACCCGCACACCATCCGGGTCGATGGGAACGACATCGTCTGGTTCACCATCGTCGCTTCGAACCAGATCGGCCGGTTCGATCCCAGGACCGAACAGATGACCGTGCTGACCCTGCCGCACAACGGCCCGGTCCGCTGGGTCAGCGACATGCTGTTTCCCACGCTGATGCGGATCGGCAGCTGGTTTCCGGACCAGGCCGTACACCTCAACCTCTCGACCTCGCGGATCTTCGGGCATGCGATCCTGCCGTTTCCCTATGGCATCGACATCAATCCCCGTGACGGCAGCGTCTGGTATGCCAAGCTCTATGCCAGCAAAATCGGCCGGGTCGACCCGGTTACGATGGAGGTGCAGGAATGGGATACGCCGCTGAGCGGCCCCCGCCGCCCCCGGTTCGACGCCAATGGAATCTTCTGGATTCCCGCGTTCGACGAAGGCGGTCTGATGCGCTTCGATCCGCAGACCGGGCAGTTCAGGACCTGGAAGATCCCGGCGATCGGCGCGGGCGAATATGAAACGCCCTATGCGCTCAACGTCGACAGGCGCTCCGGGCAGATCTGGATGGCGGCGAACAATTCCGACCGGGTAATCCGCTTCGATCCGGCCACCGAAAAGTTCTTCAGCTATCCCAGCCCCACGCGGGTGACGGTGCTGCGCGACTTTACCTTCACCCGGGACGGCAAGGTCTGCTCAAGCTCGTCGAACATGCCCGCCGCCGCGATCGAGGGCGGGCGCGCGTCCTTCCTGTGCATCGAACCGGACGGCGGCGCAGCGGACCGCGCGGCGCTCGGCGGCACCTGAAAAGCTCGGAGAGGGGGAGATGCAGCACCGGCTGGAAATCAATGGCTTGATCTTCAACGTCCGCGACGAGGGCGCGGGCGAGCCGGTGCTGCTGATCCACGGCTTCCCCGATGATCACACCGTCTGGCGCAAGCAGATCCCCGCGCTGGTGGCCGCTGGCTACCGCGTGATCGCACCCGACACGCGCGGCTGCGGTGAAAGCCAGATGGCCAGGGCCACGCGCGACTATGCCCTGCCGATCCTGGTGGCGGACCTGATCGGCATCCTCGATGCGCTGGGGATCGGGCAGGTGCGGCTGGTCGGACACGACTGGGGCGCGGTGATCGGCTGGGCCTTCGCCGCCCGACATCCCGAGCGGGTGCGGCGCTATGCGGCGCTGTCGGTCGGCCATGCTGCCGCCTATGCCGCCGGGCCAATCGAGCAGAAGGTCAAGGGCTGGTACGTGCTGATGTTCCAGTTGCGCGGAATTGCGGAATGGGCTGCGAAAGCGGGCGGCTGGTGGTTCCTGCGCCGGTTCACCGCGCAGCCCGAAGAAATCGACCAATGGATCGCCAATCATTCGCGGCCGGGCCGACTGACCGCCGGGATCAATTATTACCGGGCCAACCTGGGTCTGCTGCTGCGGCCTGACCGGACCAGGATCAAGGTGCCAGTGATGGGCGTGTTCAGCACCGGGGATCGCTTTCTGGCCGAAGCGCAGATGCACGGCAGCGCCGCCTTCGTCGATGCGCCGTTCCGCTATGAACGGATCGCAGGCGCCGGGCACTGGCTGCAGATCGAAGCGCCGAACGAGGTCAATCGCCTGTTGCTGGATTTCATGGACGAGGAGGCTGCCTGATGGGCGCATACACTTTCGAAATCCTGCTGGCGGTAGTGCTGGCGCTGCTCGTCCTGTGGGTTCGCCACAAGCAGGAGCCCAACAGGCCGCTGCGCCCCGCCGAGATCGAGCGCTATCTCGATACCATTGCCAGCCGCTTTCCGTTTCCGGATGACATGGACAAGACCGCCACGCTTGCCCGTCTGCGCCGGTTTGGCGAGGAGGACGATGGGCGCGACCTCTACATGACCAACCTGCTACGCTATCACGACCGGATGGCCAGCGGCCCTGCCCCTGCCGCCCGGTTCACCGGCACGCGCGATGAAGCCAACAAGATCTATGAAGACAATAGCCTGCCGATCCTGATGCGCAGCGGCGCCTTCGTGGTCTTCGGGGGGACAGTCAGGGGCCGCAACGCGATCGGCGGCAACGATCCGGCGGATGACGCCTGGTCGCGCGTGCTGATCGTCCATTACCCCAGCCGGCGTCATTTCTTCGACCTGCTGACCAACGACAGGTATCTGAGCAAGGCCGATTTCAAGACCTACGCGATGTACATTGCCCTGGTCCCGACCACCCGCGACGTGGTGGTGCCCGATTTTCGCCAGCTGGCCATTGCCGGCGCATCAATCGTCTTCTTCGCGGCCGCCTGGCTGCATGCCGTGCTGGGGTAAAGCGATGAAAGCCGTTGTCTGCCTGAATGCCGAACTGCGGGTCGAAACCGTTCCCGATCCGATACCGCAGCGGGGCCACGCGCTGCTCAAGGTACTGCGCTGCGGGATCTGCGGATCGGACCTGCACATGCGCCATCATTGCAACGAGATGAAGGCGCTGAACGACCGGGTCGGCTACCCGTTGCTCCCGAGAGCCGACCAGCCGTTCATCTTCGGGCACGAGATCTGCGGCGAGGTGATCGACTATGGCCCCGGCAGTCGCCGCAAGCTGAAGCCCGGGACGCGGGTCGTGGCCCCACCGGTCGTACGCTGGGGGAACGAGGTCGACATGGCCGGGCTCTCGCCGCGTTCGGGTGGCGGCTATGCCGAAGCCATGCTGCTTGACGAACTGGTGTTGATGCCCGTCCCGAACGACCTTTCATCCGACCTTGCAGCCCTGACCGAGCCGATGGCGGTTGCCTGGCACGCGGTCCGCCGCTCGGAGGTCAAGCGCAAGGACGTCGCGGTGGTGATCGGCTGCGGCCCGGTCGGGCTGGGCGTGATTTGCCTGCTCAAGGCGCGTGGGGTCGCAACCGTGGTGGCAGCCGATTTCTCCGCCGGCAGGCGCGCACTGGCCAAGGCCTGCGGCGCCGACTTGGTGGTCGATCCTCGCGAGCAATCGCCCTATGCCGACCGGCAGGACTTCGGCTGGGTCGACAGTTTCGGCGGCCTGCTCGAGCTCGCGGTATCGACTCGCGAGACGCTCGAAAAGGTGCCGGTGCCGTGGTGGACCGCCTGGCGCCTGGCCGAACAGCTGGGCCAGACGCCGCCGCGCCCGGTGGTGTTCGAATGCGTCGGCGCGCCCGGCGTGGTCCAGTCGATCATCGACGGCGCGCCGCTGTTCTCGCGGATCGTCGTCGTCGGGGTGTGCATGCAGCCCGACCGGATCGAGCCGGCGGTGGCCTTGCAGAAGGAGGTCGAGCTGCGCTTCGTCTTCGGCCATTCCCCGCTCGAATACCGCGATGCCCTGCACATGATCGCCAGCGGCAAGGTCAACTGCGCACCGATGCTTACCGGAACTGTCGGTCTGCATGGCGTCGATCAGGCATTCGCGGACCTTGGCAGGGCAGATACCCACGCCAAGATCCTGATCGATCCCTTCGCCTGATCCAACCGGAGTGTGCTGCCCCCTTGTCCCCGTCAGCGGGGGATGATCGTCAGCTTGGCGCCGACGAACGTGACGACGTAGTTGGGCGAGACCCACAGCGATCCGCGGGTGATGGCGTAGATGCCGGGTGCGGACAGGGCGGTGGCGCTGGTGCCGAGTGCGCCGACGAGGGTATCGCCATTGACCAGCCCCTGCCCGCCAATGGTGTAGGTGAGCGCCGGGTTGGGGCTGCCGTAGTAGCGGGTCAGGTCGTCCGCGGTGATCGTGATCGCGCGCGGGTTGATCG